>NZ_CP045915.1:1590034-1908041 GCF_009650095.1 Gracilibacillus salitolerans
TTGCCATGAGCTTTCTTGGGCTATTATTTGGATTTACTATTCCCATTGTATTTGCTATTTTACTGAATGAAGTGAGACATTCAATATTTAAAAGAGTAACGCAAACGATCACCTATTTACCACACTTTGTTTCTTGGGTTGTTGTAGCTGGTATTGTTACAAAAATGCTTTCAACTGATGGTGGAATCATCAATGATCTGTTAGTGGGAATGGGAATATTGGATCAGCCTTATCAATTTATGGCTGAAGGCAAATGGTTTTGGTCGATTGTCACCATCTCTGATATATGGAAAGAGATGGGATGGAACGCCATCATTTTCTTAGCAGCAATAGCGGGATTAGATCCACAACTTTACGAAGCCGCCAAAGTGGATGGCGCAAGTAGGTTTAGACAGATTTGGCATATTACACTCCCAGGGATTCGACCTACTATTTTAGTTGTTCTCATTTTAAATATCGGTCATTTAATCCAGATTGGTTTTGAAAAACAAATGCTATTAAGCAATTCCCTTGTGATTGAGTATGCAGAAGTATTGGAATTGTATGCGCTTAATTACGGAATTGGTTTGGGACAATTTTCGTACGGAACAGCGATTGGTATTTTTAATTCTGTCGTCAGTATTTTCTTATTATTGCTAGCGAATGGAATCTTTAGAAGATATTCGAATCAAAGTGTTATGTAGGAGGGGAGTTTATTGGCAAATCCATCAGATCTCTACCAAACAACTGTGAGAGAAAAAATTTTTGACATCGTGAATTATCTTTTTCTAAGTATTGTTATTGTCATTACTTTATATCCATTTTTGAATGTTTTAGCTATCTCCTTAAATGATTCTACTGACACCGTTAGAGGTGGTATATATATTTGGCCGAGAGAATTCACTTTGAATAATTATTTGGAAATTTTAAAATATGACAATCTTGTCACAGGTTTTGTGAATTCAGTATTAAGGACAGTGATTGGAACGATACTAGGCGTATTTATTCAAGCGATGGTTGCTTTTACATTAAGTAGAACCGATTTTCAAGGGAGAAGATTTGTTTCTACAGCGATTGTACTTACAATGTATTTCTCTGGAGGGTTAATTCCAGGATATATGTTAATAAGAGATTTAGGATTAATCAACTCGTTTTGGGTTTATATCTTACCTGGATTAGTAAGCGCTTTTAATATTATCATTATCCGTTCGTTTATGGATGGGTTACCTTTTTCCTTACAAGAATCTGCGAAGATGGATGGCGCGAATGATTTTGTGATTTTTTATCGTATTATTTTACCACTCTGTAAACCAGTGTTAGCTACAATAGCTTTATTTGTAGCAGTTGGTCAATGGAATTCATGGTTTGATACTTATTTATATAACAGTATGAATGAAAGTTTAACGACGCTGCAATATGAACTAATGAAAATATTGGATAATACCACCATGGGGGGCGGGCAGGATGCTAATTTGATGCGTCCAAATGATGAACAGCAAATGAATCGAGTGTCACCTCAATCAATAAAAATGGCGATTACGATGGTAACAGTCATACCGATCATTATGGTTTATCCATTTGTCCAGCGATATTTTATTAAAGGTATGACACTTGGAGCAGTAAAACAGTGATAGAGGTGTTTTCAGGTCATGAAACCTGTTTATACAATCATGAATAAAAGAATGGGAGGAATAAAAGTGGGGTTATGGAAAAAAAGTTTGCAATTGTTTTTTATTTTGTTATTACTATTATGTATTGCCGCATGTCAAAATGCTGGGGAAAGCGATGGATCATCTGAGGATAGTCAAACAAATGAAGAGAACACAGAATCAAACGAAAGTTCTCCCGACGAAGTAGAACCCGTTACATTTACAATATTTGATTCCGATACAAATCCTGATTGGGTAGAGGACATGGATACACCAGTCGGTCGCAAAATTAAGGAAGATACAGGAGTGACATTAGAAGCTGAATTTGACATTGAAGGAGGTCAAACAAAGATACCTTTAATGACAGCCAGTGGAGATTATCCTGATTTGATTGTATCAAAAGGAGCAGGACAATTAGTAGATGCAGAAGCTTTGGTAGATCTTGCCCCATTAATTGAAGAGCATGCGCCAAATATTCAAAAGATGTTAGGAGAAGAAGGAATTAATCGATTGAAATGGAGTGAAGAAGATCCGTCCATTTATGTGTTAACCACCTCTCCGGTAGACAATCAAGCGATGACGCCTGGCTATGGTGCTTGGGTACAGCATGCAGTGGTGAAGGAATTAGGATATCCGGAAATCACAACATTAGAGGATTTAAAGAATGTTTTAAAAGAGTATAAGGAACTATACCCAGAAATTGATGGTCAACCAACAGTTGGTTTAACGATGAATACTGACAGTTGGAGAATTCAATCATCTTTTCTGAATTCAGGATTTATGATGACTGGGGCAAGCGATGACGGAGAATATTATGTAGATCCGGAAACATTTGAGGCCACTTTACATTATCGCCGTCCAGTGGAAAAAGAGGTGTTTCAATGGTGGAATGAAATGAATGCGGAAGGTCTAGTTGATTCCGAAATGTTTGTGCAAAAAAGTGATCAATTTGATTCAAAGCTTTCTTCAGGGAGAGTCTTAGCTACAATTGGTCCAGATTATTTAATGTATAATGCACAAGATGCCTTGCGTGAAGCTGGTATGGAAGAAAGGATGTATGGGGTATATCCAGTTACTTTAAATGAAGAATATAAGAGTCATACGTACCAAAGTAATGGTCTCCAGGTCGGTTGGGGAATTAGTATTACAGAAGATTGTGAAGATCCAGTGCGAGCCATTAAATTCTTAGATTATTTAGTATCTGAAGAAACACAAATCATGCTAAATTGGGGGATTGAAGGTGAGCACCATGAAATTGTGGATGGCAAACGTGTTATTCCCAAAGAAGAGTGGGAAAAGCGAAACTCTGATCAAGAATATTTAAAGAAGACTGGTATTGGCTATAACTTTGCTAGATTTGCTCCACGTTATGGTGATGGTGTTTTAGATTCTTCAGGTCAACCTTTTACAACAAATACGCGCGAATTAGCCATGGAGAATCAAACAGATATGGAAAAAGAAGTACTCGAAGCATATGGTATGGAATTATGGCAAGATTTCTTCCCTTTAGCTGAAGAATTCCCGGTAAAACCTTGGGGGGCAGCTTACAATATTTCCATTCCTGCTAATTCCGAACTACAAACACTTAATCAAAGAGCTTTAGATATTACAAAGCAACTCGTTCCAAAAGCGATATTAGCGAATCCGGATCAGTTTGATACGGTATGGGATGAATTTATGACATCACTTGAAAATGCAAATATAGAAAAAGCAGAAGAAGACTATACGAAATTAATCCAACAAAAAGTAGAGTTGTGGAGTAAATAAGACAGCTTTTAAACTCAGATACCTCCTTTTCAAAAAAATAGAAAAGGAGGTATTTTAATAGCTTCATCTAACAATATTATATTTGCATAGAATGAACCAATTTTCGGGATAAGTAATTGACAAACTATAATAAGTTAATTATTATTAATTTATTAAGTTATCGATAAACATTATAAAGGGGTTCCATTCATGAAAAAGCTTACAGACGAAATTCAACAACATCTAGAGCAAAAAATCCTCCCTTTTTGGATGAAGTTGAAGGATGAACAACATGGTGGTTTTTACGGGGAAGTAGACTATAATTTAGAAATCGAAAAGCAAGCAGATAAAGGCGGGATTGCGACAGCAAGATTCCTCTGGACTTTTTCTGCAGCATTTCGTGTTACCAGAAACGAAGAGTACTTAGAACATGCACATCACCTTTATGATTTTCTTCGCAACAAATTATATGATCATGAAAATCAAGGAATCTATTGGTTAGTAGATTTTCAAGGGCAACCGAAAGATACGAGAAAACATGTATATGCTCAATCATTTGCGGTTTACGCATTAAGTGAATATTATCGCGTGACTAAATCAGAGGAAGCGTTAGCTTTAGCAAATGAAATATATCTATTAATTGAAGAGAAAGGCTATGATAAAGAAAATCGGGCTTATTGTGAAGAGTTTGATCAATGGTGGAAACCAGTATCGAACGAAATGTTAAGTGAAAATGGTGTGGTTGCAGAAATCACGATGAACACGCACATTCACGTGTTAGAAGCTTATACCAATTTGTATAAAGCAAACCCAACGGATGGATTAAAACAGCGATTAATAGATTTACTAGAAGTTCATTATGAGAAGATTTATAACAAAGATACAAAGTTTTTAGGCGTGTTTTTCGATAAACAGTGGAATTCATTAGTTGATATGAAATCATTCGGCCATGATATTGAAGCAAGCTGGTTAATGGATGAAACGATTAAAGTAATTGGGTTAAAAGACGAAAGATTTGATCAAATGGTGCTAGATATCGCTTATAATATTGCCGGCTGTGCCATGCAGGAAGATGGTTCTTTAATCAACGAACAGGTTGATGACCATTATGATAAAACGAGAATTTGGTGGGTACAGGCAGAAGCGATGGTCGGCTATTTAAATGCATTTGAACATACACAAGATCCAAGATTCAAACAATTAATCGAAAATCTTTGGATCTACATTAAAAAACATATCGTGGATAAACGTGAAAACGGAGAATGGTATTGGTCAATTGAGCCTGCTGGAAACCCAACGGAAAGAGCGATTGGGGAAACTTGGAAGACTTCTTATCATAATAGTAGATTTTGTTTAGAATTTATCGAAAGGGTGAAGAACCAATGATCCATGAAAAGTACTATCAATTTATAGAAGAACAAGAAAAATTAATCAAGCGTAAAAATCTGGAAAATAAGCAATTTTATAATGGTGTTTATACGAAATTTCAACATCCGGCACTAACAAGACATCATGTTCCACTTCATTGGCGTTTTGATTTGAATAAGGACACAAATCCTTTCTTTATGGAACGTTTAGGTGTAAATGCGACGTTTAATCCTGGTGCAATCTATCATGAAGGACGATATTACATGGTGGTTCGGTTGGAAGGGGTAGACCGTAAATCGATTTTTGCTTTAGCAGTAAGTGACAATGGTGTAGATCAGTTCCGATTCATTGATACACCACTCGTTTGGGAAGATATCGATCAAGAAGAAACAAATATATATGATATGCGGTTAGTAAAGCATGAAGATGGTTGGATTTATGGTATTTATTGTTCAGAAAGTAAAGACGCGAATGCAGATGAATTTGATACATCTAGTGCGGTGGCACAAGCAGGACTGGTACGGACTAATGATCTCAAGAACTGGGAACGTTTGCCGAATATTAAGACACCATCACCACAACAGCGTAATGTCGTCTTACATCCTGAATTTGTTAATGGCCAGTATGCCTTCTATACTCGACCACAAGACGGGTTTATTTCGACGGGTTCTGGTGGAGGAATTGCATTCGGGTTAACAAAGGACATTACGAATCCAATTATTAAGGATGAACAAGTTATTCAAGGTAAGAAATATCATACGATTTATGAAGTGAAAAATGGCCAAGGACCTGCACCAATTAAGACAAATAAAGGCTGGATTCACATCGCACATGGTGTGCGTAATACAGCTGCTGGCTTGAGATATGTGCTTTATACCTTTGCGACGAGTTTAGAAGACCCTACGAAGCTAATCGCTTTACCAGGTGGTCATTTTATTGCGCCATATGACCAGGAACGTACGGGTGATGTGTCTAACGTTATTTTCTGTAATGGTGCAGTCGTAAATGAACACAAAGAGGTGTTTGTTTATTATGCATCAAGTGATACGAGAATTCATGTCGCGAAAACAACGATAGATCAGTTAGTAGATTACACGTTTAATACGCCAGAAGATCCATGCCGCTCTTTAGAAAATGCACAGCAACGTAAAGATTTAATTGAAAAGAATGAAGCATTATTGAAAGAGAGACATCATAGTTCACCCTTTTCTGACGATCAATAAAAAAGCCAGGTTTAAACTGAATTAGGGTAAAACTAACAAGAATTAAGTTAAATTATTAAGTAATTTTTCTTTAAAAATGTTATGATAAGTATTATGGGAAGATAGAGTATGGGGTGAACAAATTGAAGTCAAATGTCACGATGAAAGATATCGCGGAAAAATTAAATGTTAGCAGTGTTACTGTGTCTAAAGCGCTGAATGACAAAGAAGGCGTTAGTGAAGAATTAAAAGGAAAAATTAAAGCCTTAGCGGATAAAATGGGGTATCGATACAATACGATGGCAAAATCGATGAAAGATGGCAAGTCATACAATGTGTGTGTCATCATCCCTGAACGGTATACTGGAATGACGCAGTCTTTTTATTTAAAAGTATATCAAGCGATTTCACAAATATTAGAAGATCGTGGTTATTACGGTATTATTCATATTTTGCCGAACGAAGACGAAGATCAACTAAAGTTACCACGCATTTATCATGAGCGTAGAGTAGATGGATTTATTATGCTTGGGCAACCTAGCAAAGAATATATTGAGTTAATGCAGAGTGTTGAAATGCCTTTGGTTTTCCTCGATTTTTATGATGAGAATGATAATGTAGATGCAGTCATTACGGATAACTTTTACGGTGCTTATGAAATAACAAATTCCTTGATTCAACAGGGACACAAAGAAATTGCGTATGTCGGCAATTTATTCTCCACGAGTAGTATTCAGGACCGTTTTCTAGGATACTATAAATCGTTGTTAGAACATAAAATTCATTTAAAGCAAGAATATGTAATTAGTGATCGCGATGACCGGGGAGCTTTTATTGAAATGGATTTACCGGAACAAATGCCAACTGCTTTCGTTTGTAACTGTGATCAAGTAGCACACTTACTTATAGAAAGGTTAAATAAAGATGGATATAGCGTGCCAGAAGATTGCTCTGTGGTCGGATTTGATAATGATATTTATGCCACTCTGTCAACACCTCATCTGACAACTGTGGAAGTAGATATTGAAGAGATGGCGAAAAACACGGTTAAATTTATTTGCGATAAAATGGATAACCCAGAAGCGAAATTCGGAAGAGTAGCAGTAAAGGGTAAAATTATCTATCGTGAGTCTGTAAAAGCGGTAAAATAAAGTAAGACTTCCAACACTAGAGGTTTTACGGACGATTAGCACCGTGATAAACAAAAACCAAGGTGGACTTGCCTTGGTTTTTGTCTGTCAATATGAAGTAAAAGGGTGATGATGGATGAGTGGTTCCATTCAAAAAGTATTTCAGTTTTGCTATAAACTATTTTTAATTAGTTTTTATTATTGGTTGTACCTGCTAAAAGGGATCGTTATATATAGTTTTATACCAGCAACGGCATCATTGCTTCAAACGAGTGAGCAATTTTTAATAAAAGAAAACCCAGAAGATATCGGTGAGTTATTCAAGAAAAATTATCAAGGGTATGATTCGTATCGATTTGTATCCTTTTTTAGTATTATGTTTATTATTCTGAGTTACACTGCCTTATTTTTTACTAATAGATCCGATCATCCATTTAGTTTAGCGTTTATTATTCTAATTATTTATCTCATGATTTTGTTTGTTGCTAACTTTACTTTTGTAATGTATTACCTGATGAACGGTATAAAAGATTGGAAGAACTTGTTGGCATTAGCCTTCGTTTCTTCCATAAAATATCCGCTAAGATCTTTATATATATTATTTATTTTAGCGATTTTATATTTTTTGTTCACCTGGAATCTTGTTGCGTTTATCGCACTTGCTCCTTGTATATACGGTTGTGGTATAACCACTAGTTTTATCAAATTTTCACCTCCCTTTTTAGAAAAGTAAGAGATCTTAACATCAAAAATTCAATAAATGGAAGAGCTTGCCCTTGGGAGTACTTCTCAAGGGATTTTTTATGATTCTTTTATAACTTTAACGCTAAATTAATCAATACTATCTACGTTTAACACGATGCTAATCGTCCGTAAACCCCGTTTCAAGGTTTAAGTAAATCAAAGGAGCTAAGTCCCTGATAAGTTTCGCTAACCCTCAATGGGGACAACCCCCCCCACTAGGGAAGTCTCACTTTGTATAAAAATTAGCATCTTTTAAAGGTGGTATAACCGTTGAAGATTTTTTAAGTTGCGTATAAACCATAAAATACTTATAAAAAATTCTAAAAAAAGTGTTGACCGGCAAACGTTTTCAAGTTATTATTAAGTTATTGTTAACTTAACGTTAACTTAATGATGAATAAGGAAGGGGTCAAAAAACATGAGTAAAAAATTATTAGTGTTTTTTGCAAGTATGTTAATCGTATTAGGGGTCATTGCAGGATGCTCATCAGATAGTGAAGATACTAGCAATGACAATGGTGAAGACACAGGTTCTGATGCACCACTTTATGAAAACTGGAAAGATAAAGATCCAGGAGAAATTGAAGGAGACCTTACTGTCATCACACACAGAACGGATATTGTAGATTCTGTCTACCAAGATTATAAAGATCAATTCAATGAAAAATATCCGAATGTAAATGTAGAGTTTGAAGCACTAACAGATTACGGTGGAGAAATCATGCCACGTATGAACACACAAGACTACGGTGATGTACAATACTTACCAGTAGAAGTACCAATTGCAGATATTCCAAACTTCTTTGAGCCGATGGGTAAATTAGATGAAATGGAAGAACATTATTTAGGTGTAGAAGAACGTGCGGTTGATAATACGGTTTATGGTATTCCAATTGCCGTAACTTACACAGGTGTTATTTATAACAAAGCCGTATTTGAAGAAGCTGGTGTGGAAGGAATTCCAGCTACTCAAGAAGAGTTTATGGATGCCATGCAAAAAATTAAAGAAAACACAGATGCAGTTCCACTTTATACGAACTATGCAGATGGTTGGCCGTTAACACAATGGGAAGGTGCTGTAACGACAACTGCTGGAGATGCTGATTACTACAATGTGGACATGCTAGACGAACCGACGCCATTTGATGAAGGCGATCCACACTATGAACACTATAAATTAATGTATGATCTAGCTAAACAAGGTTTGATTGAAGAAGATCCGTTAACAACTGATTGGGAATCTTCAAAAGTAAGAATGAACAATGGCGAAATTGCAGCAATGGTATTAGGTTCTTGGGCTCTTGAACAAGTTCAAGGTGCTGGAGAAAATGCAGATGACATTGCCATTATGCCATATCCGACTGATGCAGAATCTACCATCTTCTCATTGGGTGCTGATTTGAATATTTCTATTAATCAACATAGTGAAAACAAAGAAGCAGCTTTTGCTTGGGTTGATTGGTTTATTCATGAATCAGGATATTCTGTCGAACAAGCTGGTGGTATTAGTGCATCTAAAGATGTTCCATTACCAGAAGCTTTAGCAGCTGGTGAAGAACAAGGATGGGAATTCTCGATGTTAACACCTTCTCCAGAAGGTAAAAAAGGCTTGTTAGATGAAATTGATAAAGAATCTGAAGTTGGTCTTTGGTTAGAACCTCGCAAACAAATTTTAATTGAAGCAGCCATTGGTAACCGTGACGACTCATTCGATGATTTAATGAACAAGTGGAATGAAGATTGGGCTGCTGCTCACGAAAAGATTGTGAACGAAGAATAAATCGAAGTGTAATTTAATCACGATGAATTTCCTTTACTGCCATAAAGTAAAACTATCAACGGTTGGGACTTTAACTCCAATGTTGGTTAGCGAAACTTTTCAGGGTATGAGCGTCCGTTTTCCTCACCTATACTTTCTGTGGTTCTCCTAAGTGTTTGAAGTGGGGATCTTGCGGACGTTCGTTCACTGTGAAAATGATAGATTACAGAAAGTCTCCTTACAAATAATAGAATAATAGAGAGAAAAGTGAAAATTAAATGAAATGTTGGAAGTGCAAGCAACTTCCAGTTTCATTTAGTTTTTACCAGGAGGTGCGACAATCAGATGTTTTCCAAATTATCATATAGAACACAACGAATCATTATTATTGTATCCTTTTTAATTGTGCCACTTACATTACTTGCTACATTTTCCTTTTTACCTGTTGCCAATATGTTCTGGTACAGTGTTACAGACTGGAATGGTTATAGTGATAAAGAATTTGTAGGCTTGGAAAATTATATCACTGTATTTACAGATCCAGAGTATTTCCGAGTATTCGGGGTCAGCTTGTACTATTTCTTTGCAACATTCCTGCAAATGGGAATTGCACTATATTTTGCAACGATTTTAAGCTTTAAAGTTCGATTAAAAAACTTTTTTAAAGGTGTTATTTTCTTCCCGTACTTACTTAATGGGGTAGCAATTGGGTTTATGTTTTTATTTTTCTTCCGACCTGATGGTGCCTTGGACACCGTGCTACAAATGATTGGCCTTGGAGAGTTGACAATGCATTGGCTCGGTAATCCGGATATAATCAATATTTCTTTAGCTGGTACATCTATTTGGAGATACATGGGCTTTAACTTCATTATTTTCTTAGGTGCGATATCATCCATCTCTGGGGAAATTTATGAAGCAGCTGAAATTGATGGTGCAAACCGTTGGCAACAATTCCGCTACATTATTATGCCAAGTATCCGTATCATTATTTCATTAAACCTTGTATTAGCAATTAGTGGTGCTTTAAGTGCATTTGAAATTCCATATATTATGACTGGTGGTGCAAATGGTAGTGCGACATTTGTTATTCAAACAGTAGACACAGCATTTAAATATGGGAAAATTGGTCTAGCATCAGCGATGGCAGTTATTCTCTTGTTTATCGTTATTATTGTAACGGTCTTACAAAAACGATTCTTTTCGGAGGAGGATTAAGATGAAAGCGAAATATGCGGCGGGAAGCATTTTAAAGTATGGTTCATTAATTTTAGGAGTAATTGTTGCTCTTCTACCCATTTTAGTTGTATTTTTTGCCTCATTTAAGACAGGTGCAGAATATACAACAACAGGTCCATTAACTCCTCCAAGTGACTGGACGAATTTCGATAACTTTAAACGTGCCTTTGTAGAAGGGAACATGCTAAATGGCTTTAAAAATACCGTCATAATACTTGTTATCTCGATCATTGGGACTACACTAATTGGCTCTATGGTTGCCTTTGTTCTCAATCGATTCAAGTTTAGAGGTAGTAAATTAATTTTAGGGGCGTTCTTACTTGCAACGTTAATACCTGGGGTAACAACACAAGTAGCAACATTCCAAATCGTAAATGGACTTGGTTTATTTAATACAATGTGGGCAGCGATCGTGCTTTACTTAGGTACCGACATTATTGCTATCTATATTTTTCTGCAATTTATGAATTCGATTTCGGTTTCATTGGATGAATCAGCAATGTTAGATGGTGCATCTTATTTTACGATTTACACGAAAATTATTTTACCGTTATTAAAACCAGCAATTGTTACGGTCATTATTGTAAGAGGTATTTTCGTTTATAACGATTTCTATACACCATTCTTATACATGCCGAAAACAGATTTGCATGTTATCTCAACAGCACTATTTAAATTCCAAGGGCCATACGGGTCAGAATGGGAAGTTATTTGTGCAGGGATTATGCTTGCGATTATTCCAACATTTATTGCATTTATTTCCTTGCAAAAACATATATATAATGGTTTAACATCAGGATCAGTAAAATAACGGAGGTAACTATGGAGTATATTAAGGGGTTCACGTTTGGCTGGGGAGCTAAACGTGGAGATTTTACCAAACCAGAAGCAAAAGAATCTTTACAATTAATGAAAGAAAGAACAGCAAGTAATTATGTTATTTTTGCTTTAGCTGCGACACAAGAAACAGCCTTTTCTACAGATGTTGTCTATAAAGGTGAACATATCGTAACAGATGAAGAACTAATAGATATGATTGACTATGCGCGAAGTATAGATTTAAAGGTAATGATCAAACCTACCGTCAACCCTGCTGATGGGATTTGGCGAGCACATATCAACTTCTTTGATATAGACGTACCATGTGAACCGAAATGGAGAGATTGGTTTAAAAGTTATACAGAATATCAATTACATTATGCCAAGATAGCCGAAGAAAAAGAGGCTGAAATGTTTATTGTTGGCTGTGAAATGGTGCAAACAGAGCGTCGTGAATCAGAATGGCGCAAGTTAGTAAAAGATGTCCGTGAAGCATATTCAGGTTTAATCACGTATAACACGGATAAATACCAGGAAGCAAATGTAGCATGGTGGGATGAAGTAGACGTTATTTCATCCAGTGGTTATTATCCGTTAGGCGATTGGGATAATCAATTAGATCGAATTGAAAAAATTATCAAGCCTTTTAATAAACCGTTTTTCTTTGCAGAAGCAGGTTGTCCAAGCAGAACAGGTTCAGCACAGGTTCCGAATGACTGGGGAATGGAAGGCGAAATAAATCAAGAGGAACAAAAAGCCTTTTATCAAGATATGTTTGAAAAAACAGCAAACCGTGATTGGGTAAGAGGTTTTGGGCTTTGGGACTGGAAAGCAATTCTCTATCCAGAATCTGAAGCAGATCAAGACTCTGATTATGCCGTATTCGGAAAAACTGCAGAAAAGGTCATCAAAGATTTCTATCAAACAAGGTAAAACAACGGAAGTCGTTCTGTCTGCTATCAGATAGTACGACTTCTCCTATAGTACGTGTTCAAAAAGTTGCCAAATTAGAAGCAAGAAGGTCGAGGAGGTGCAATTTCGAGTAGCGGAACGTATGCTTTTTGATACGTGAGCAACGGAGAAATAAGCCAACGAAGAGATTCGCCGCTTATCATTTGGTGAATTTTTGAACAACCTCTTATATAGAATTCTAAATTGAGTGGGGTGTATTATGCTAAAGGTTAATTTTAATAACAATTGGACAATGAAAGATGTACAGACAGAAAAAGAATTTGATGTCAAATTGCCTGCATCTGTGATGAATGCTTTATTAGATGCCAGTGAAATAGAGGATCCTTTCTACCGGGATAATGAAGATCAGGCATTGGAAATTGCGAAAAAAGATTATCTTTTCTATAAAAACTTTGAAGTAGATCAGTCATTACTTGCATATGAAGAAATCATGATTACTTTTCATGGTATCGATACTATTGCTGAAATTTCATTAAATGACCATAAGTTAGCCACAACAGAAAATATGCACCGGATCTACGAATGGGATGTGAAACCATATTTGATAGAGGGAGAAAATGTGATCAGTGTAATGCTATTCTCTCCACTAAAATACATTGAAGAAAAACAAACAAATGATCGTTTAGAGGGTGTTCATCATGCTGTTGATGGCTATCAGCATATTCGGAAAGCACACAGTATGTATGGCTGGGATTGGGGTCCGAAAATACCTGACTTAGGTTTATGGCGAGATGTAGAATTAAAAGCGTGGAATGACAATCGATTAGAGGATATTCAAATCCAGCAAATTCATGATAGCAATCAAGTCCAAGTAATGGTGAATGTAACAGTAGAAAAGGAAGCTGATAAAAGCGAGACCACAGTATTGTTGAAAAGTCCTGATGGTAAAACAATCATTCAGGATGTTGTTCATAGACAACAAACAGAACCATTTTTATTTGAAATCGAAAATCCACAACTATGGTGGCCTGCCGGATATGGTGAGCAGTCTCTTTATACAGTGGAAGTTTCATTAAAGAAAGATGGCAAGCAAATCGATAGTCTGACCAAAAGTATTGGACTAAGAACTATTGAAGTGAAGCATGAACCAGATGAGTGGGGAAAATCATTCGAATTTATTATTAATGGTTATCCGATCTTTATGAAAGGTGCCAACTATATTCCTGAAGATAACTTGTTACCGAGAACATCGAATGAGCGAACAGAGCGTCTTATACAAGATTCGGTTGCAGCCAATTTTAATATGATCCGTGTCTGGGGCGGTGGACATTACCCAGAAGACTACTTCTATGATTTATGTGACAGGTACGGCATTATTGTTTGGCAAGATTTTATGTATGCGTGCAGTGTCTATCGTTTAACAGATCAGTTTGAACAAAATGTACGGCAAGAAGCAATCGATCAAATTAAACGGATTCGTCATCATGCTAGTCTTGGAATCTGGTGTGGAAATAATGAAGTCGAGGAAGCGATGGAGCATTGGGGTTGGCCTAAGAAGGCGGATTGGCGCCGTGATTATATCAAATTATTCGAAATTATTTTACCTGAAATTGTCGCCGAATATGATCCAGAAACCTTCTATTGGTCCTCATCACCATCATCGGGTGGCGGCTTTGATGCACCACGCGATCCAAATATTGGTGATGTACATTATTGGGAAGTGTGGCACGGTCAAAAACCATTTACAGACTACCGTAACTATTATTTCCGTTTCTGTTCTGAATTTGGATTCCAGTCATTCCCGTCAATGAAGACGATTGAAAGTTTTACTAAACCGGAAGATCGCAATATATTTTCGCGAGTAATGGAGAAACACCAGAAAAATGACGACGCAAATGGTATGATTCTCTACTATCTGTCTGAAAACTTTCTCTATCCGAAAAACTTTGATGCATTACTGTACACTTCTCAGCTGTTACAAGCGGAAGCGATTAAATACGGTGTAGAGCATTGGAGACGTAACCTTGGAAGATGTATGGGATCGCTTTATTGGCAATTAAATGATTGCTGGCCAGTAGCTTCATGGTCAAGTGTCGATTACTATGGTCGTTGGAAAGCATTACACTATTACGCCAAAAAATTCTATGATCCTATCCTTCTATCAATAGAAGAAGGAGATAGAGATGCTTCCATTTATGTTACCAATGATCATTTAGAAACGATTACTGGTCAAATTGAATGGAAATTGCGTGATAATCAGTCCAATATCATTCATGAAGGCGGCCTGGATATCGATGTAGAAGCTTTATCAGCAAAAGCTTGCCAGTATTTAGATTTTACAGATGTAATTAACGATGAAACGAAGTACCAAACGTATTTAGAAGCAACTCTATATATCGATGGGCAAGCATATAGCAGTACAACGGTTATTTTTGCAAAACCAAAACATTTTGAATTTTTGAATCCACAATTGGATGTTACGGTCAAAGAAAGTGACGAACAATTTATGATAAGCGTAAGTGCGACATCCTACACAAAATACGTAGAAATTCAATTAAAGCAAGATGTCGTATTATCAGATAATTTCTTTGATTTATCAGCGAATGAGCCAAAAATCGTGACAATAGATAAAAAAAGTCTAACACAGTCTCTTACAAAGGCGGACATAGAAAAAACACTTAACGTAAGAAGTGTTTATCATATTACACATTGAGGATGAGTAAGATGCAGGAAATTTTCGTAAAAGGTATGACTTATGGCTGGAATACGACAAGAGGAGCCTACCGTACAGAAGCAGCTGTTGAATCATTAAAAAAATTAAAAGAAACAGGCAGTGAATGGATTGCCTTATCATTCTTTGCGTTGCAAGATACGTATCATTCAACAGATATTCAGTTTGATTATGGACATACCATGACAGATCGTGACATTATTTTTGCAGTAAAACAGGCTAAATCATTAGGTTTAAAAGTTTGTTTGAAACCTGTTGTGAACTGTCGTGATGGTATATGGAGAGCACGCATTGGGTTTCCGGATGAAGCCGAGAATGATTGGGCACAATGGTTCAATTCCTATACCAATTTCTTATTACATTATGCGGAACTAGCAGAAGAGCTTGATTGTGAGATGTTCTGTATTGGCTGTGAAATGATTAATACAGAATCTCAGATAGACAGATGGCGACTTGTGATTGAACAGGTTCGGTGTCTATATAAAGGACCGATCATATATAATGCGAATCATGGAAAAGAAGAAGGTGTGGAATGGTTTGATGCCGTTGATTTTATCGGTACAAGTGCTTATTATCCAGTAGCCGAAAAGCCAGGTGATTCGGTACAAAACATGGTGAAAAAGTGGGAGCAAATCAGTGTTAAGTTAGAGAGGCTCTCTCAACAATACAACAAGCAGATCATTTTTATGGAAATTGGCTGTCGCAGTGCATTAGGTTGTGCGACCATGCCCTGGGATTTTGAACATACTCAATTACCTTTTAACGAAGATGAACAAGCAAACTTTTATGAGTCTGTGTTTCACGTATTTTGGGATAAACCGTGGTTCGCTGGATTCTTCTGGTGGGACTGGAAAACTAAAATTTATCCTTTAGAAGATGCAAAAAAAGATCTCGATTTTGATATTTACGGTAAAAAAGCAGAGCAGATTGTTAAGACATGGTACAAAAAAGAAAAAACACTCATTAGTAAAAAACCGTAAGGAGTATGGTAATGGAACTAGGAAAGCGAATTGTTTTTATTGGTGACAGTATAACGGAATGGGGAAGACATGAGGATCCAGAGGAAATTGGTACTGGTTATGTACGACTTCTTCATGATTATTTACGTGTAACCGCACCTAAGCAGAAGTTTGAGGTCTATAACAAGGGTGTTGGTGGTGACCGGATTATCAATCTAAAAGAACGTTGGCAACAGGATGTTATCGACTTAGCACCTGACGTTGTGTCGATATCGATTGGGATTAATGATGTTTGGCGCCAGTTAGATCATCCAGAAATGGAACAAGTTTCACCAGAAGTGTTTGAAGCAATTTATCTTCATCTGTTAGAGCAGGTAAAATCATCTCAATTGATATTAATGGAGCCAACTATTATCGAAGAGAGTTTAAATTCAGAAGGAAATAAATTGCTTAAAGAGTATGTAGAAATTGTCCAACAACTAGCTAGTGAATACAATGCAACATTAGTTCCAACACATAAAGTCTTTGTCCGTTATTTAGAAAAAAACAGTGGATACGCACTAACAACTGATGGTGTTCATATGAACAGTGCAGGGAATATGCTGATGGCAAAAACGTGGATAGAAGCTGTAAAATAACGAATATGTGCTAAGAGAATGTAGTTCCATTTTGGAGTACAAATCATTAATTAATTGTGTTCCAAAATGGATTACTTTTTGATTCGTTTATACAAAGCCAGCAAAAAATGAGGCTAGGTCAAAAGTCAAAACACTATAGGATATCTCTGTTTGTGAAGTTAGTAGGTTCGTATTTGTTGCTACCAGGAATTTTTTTAATCTTACTCCAGGCTTCAATTGCTTCTTTACGGCTTTTTCCTTGATTGTTCGGGTCAGCAAAAAAGTCACGAATGAATTGATTGTATTCAAATTGAGGTGCAATCTTTTTCTTATATGTAGGGTCTTTCTTGCGTTCTTCCTCCTCATACCAAGCATCTACAACATCTCGATACGATTTTCCTACGTTATTTTTAAAGTAGTTTTGAATATAGGTAGAAAAATGAAATTTCGGAATTAATGTCTTAAAAAAAGCTCTCACATCTTGGCTACAACGATGATTTTCTGTAATGACTGTATCAAGGCTTAAATCTATAGGTGTTTCTATTTGTCTGCTTAATTTTGATGTTTTAATAGGTTTTTTTATTTCTCCTGTCCGAAGAAATGATTCCACTCTATCGGAAATTTCTACTTTTGAGCCAGAAGTACTAATCCCGTTTTCCCTGCAAAATGTTTGTAACTCAACTTTCAACCAATAAAAATCTTTGAAACTCTGAATGCTAATATCCTTCGACAGGTTAGGTCTCATTCACAACACCTCCAAAATTTCTATAGATACATTATAGAACGTTCCTAAAAATCAAAAAATTACCGAAAGACAATCTTTACAATTAAAAATATAATTGGATTTTTGTTTGGATTGTTTGTACGATCGTACTAAAATATATATATATATGAGAAATAAAAATAAAACACCAGTCAACAATAAATGTCATCTATAGAAATAGCCTGTAGAGCACAAATTGTGGAATGTCGATAGAGACAATAGCTGAGGTAGGTATACTCAACCCTCTATTGAATAAATTGCGAAATGTGCAAAAATTAGTAATGAATGAGGGGTTACTTTGATTAAAAAAATAGATATTACTAATAGAAAAAATGCCGAAAGTGTTTTAACCATACAAATACCTGCTTATGAGATGGAAGCTAAGATAATTGGTTCTTATGAAATACCACCATTAAAAGATACAGTGGATACTTTGCAACAATGCGGAGAAACTTTTTTTGGATATTACTTAAATGAAGAACTATGTGGAGCAATCTCCATAAAGTTGGAGGATGATAAAGTTGACATTCATAGGTTAATCGTACATCCAAACCACTTTAGAAAAGGAATCGCGCAGACACTTTTAAATTTCCTTGAAAGAAATTCCAATGTTAAAGCAGTAAAAGTAGCGACAGGTTCTAAAAATACTCCAGCAGTTAATTTTTATAAAAAGAATGGGTTCCAAAATATAAATGAAGTCACAATAAATGAACAATTATCCATAACCTTCTTTGAAAAGAAATTATGATTTTCTTCTTGAAGGGGTAGTACTAGTTTAAGAAGAACAAGCTTTTCTGACGAGGGAATTGCTCTTTTTTGCAAATGTAATTTATCATTCTAAATAAAAAAACGATTGCAATTTTCAGATAATTGTACAATAATTAACTTAACTGACTTTTCTAGGTCAATTAAGTTAACGATAACTTTCGTGTGTGGTATAATGAAACCGGTATCCTTAATTAGAGGAGGGCGTTTATGCCATACATAGCTAACCAAGAAAGATATCGACAAATGATTTACAATCGTTGTGGTGACAGTGGCTTATTACTTCCGGCCATATCATTGGGTTTGTATCGTAATTTTGGTGAAGACACTCCATATGAACAAGCAAAAGAAATTCTTTTAACTGCTTTTGATAATGGTATTACTCATTTTGATTTAGCAAACAATTATGGTGAGCCAAATGGAAGTGCTGAAACATTATTCGGCCAAATTTTACATAAAGAGTTACCATCTTATCGTGATGAAATGATTATCTCGACTAAAGTTGGTTATGATATGTGGCCTGGACCTTATGGGGATGGTGGTTCGCGAAAATATATGTTAGCGAGCCTGGATCAGAGCTTACATAGATTAGGAATAGAATATGTGGATATTTACTATTCTCACCGCTATGATCCTGACACACCGTTAGAGGAAACAGTTTCGGCATTAGACACAGCTGTAAAACAAGGTAAAGCATTATATGCCGGTGTTTCTAATTATCCAGCTGACATTATGGAGAAGACCATTGCTTTATTCAAGCAATACCAAACGCCTTTTGTTGCGCACCAAGCCAATATTCGATGTTTTTAAGAGAACCGGAGGAGCAATTGTTTCCTTTATTAGAAGAAAAAGGTCTTGGAACGATTGTTTATCAGCCATTATTTCAAGGGCTATTAAGTACAAAATATCAAGATGGAATCCCAGAAGATTCCCGAATTGCTCAAAATGTGGACTCGATTTCTAGTGATCAGATTACCCCCGATCGAATAGCCAAAGTACAGCAATTAAAAGAAATTGCAGATAATAGAGGTCAATCTGTTCCTCAATTGGCGCTTGCTTGGGTGTTAAGAAGGAAATCGGTTTCTTCGGCATTAATAGGTGTTCGAAATGTCGAGCAACTCATGGAAAAAATCAAAACAGTAAAAAATCTATCATTTACAGAGGAAGAGTTACAAGAGTTAGAGAGAATACTAGGTTAAAGAGGGGGACACCCGATGCATGTAGATATGCCGCTCGAGAAGTTAGCAAACTATCATGGCACCAATCCGAAACCTGATGATTTTGATAATTATTGGAAACGAGCTTTAGATGAATTAGAACAATATTCATTAGCATACGATTTAGAGGAATCGGATATCACGCCTCATTTTGCAAACTGCTATCAGTTATATTTTACAGGGACTGGTGGAGCACGGGTTCACGCTAAATTGGTTAAGCCTAAGAATCCAACAGGTCAAGCAATCGCTATATTTCACGGTTACTCAGTGGATAGTGGCGATTGGCTTGATAAACTTGCTTTTGCCGCTCAAGGAATCACAGTCTTGGCATTAGATTGTCGAGGCCAGGGAGGTTTATCAGAAGATACGTTAAAAACAAAAGGCCCTACATTAAGAGGTCATATTATTAGAGGATTAGAAGATAGCAATCCTGACCAACTGTATTATCGAAACGTATTTCTTGATACCGTACAAACCGTTAGAATCTTACAATCGATAGAAGGAGTAGACGAAAATCGCATCGGTGTCTACGGCCAATCACAGGGTGGGGCATTGGCTACTGCTTGTGCAGCACTCGAGCCGACTGTTAAACATTTATATACGGTCTATCCTTTTCTATCTGATTATGAGAGAGTATGGAATATGGATATTCAAAACAGTGCGTATGAGGAAATCGCTTATTTCTTTCGGTGCTTTGATCCGACGCATCAGCGGCATCAAGAAATCTTTACGAAATTAGGATATATTGATATTCAGCATTTAACAAATCGAATTCAAGCATCTGTACATTGGGTAACGGCCATGAGAGATCACATTTGCCCACCGTCTACACAGTTTGCAGCATATAACAAAATTCGTTCTGAAAAACATATGGCACTTTATCATGAATATGGGCATGAACATCTGCCACATCATGCAGATCAAGCTTTTCAACAATTTTTAACTAGATTATAGATATTTGGAGGGGTTTATCAATGGCAATTATTCAATTTCCGAAAGATATGAAATGGGGAACTGCTACAGCATCTTATCAAATCGAAGGTGCTACTAATGAAGGTGGTCGAGGTGTTTCGATTTGGGATACGTTTTCGAAAACACCTGGCAATGTCGTAAACGGGGATAATGGAGATGTAGCTTGTGACAGTTATCATCGTTATGAAGAAGATGTAGAATTGATGAAAGACCTTGGCATTGATGTTTATCGTTTTTCGGTAGCATGGCCTAGAATTTTTCCTAATGGTACAGGTGAAGTGAATCAAGAAGGGTTAGACTATTATCATCGTTTAGTTGATAAACTATTAGAAAATGGTATTGAACCGATGTGTACGCTGTATCACTGGGACCTGCCACAAGCATTGCAGGATAAAGGTGGTTGGGCTAACCGTGAAACGATTGATGCATTTGTAGATTATGCGGAATTAATGTTTAAAGAGTTTTCCGGTAAAATCAACAAATGGCTAACATTAAATGAGCCATGGTGTATCTCCTTTTTGTCAAACTATATTGGTGTTCATGCACCAGGTAATCAAGACCTTCAATTAGCAACGCAAATTTCACATCATTTACTTGTTACTCATGGTAAAACAGTACAGAAATTCCGTGAGCTTGGAGTAGGTGGAGAAATTGGTTTTGCTCCAAATACAACATGGCTAGAGCCTTATAGTAATCGTCAAGAAGATATCGATGCATGTAACCGTGAAATTGGCTGGTATATTGAATGGTTTATGGATCCGGTATTTAAAGGAAGCTATCCAGACTTCATGGTCGAATGGTTTAAGAAAAAGGGTGTGGAATTAGACATCCAGGATGGCGATATGGAAACCATTAATCAACCAGTAGATTTCCTCGGTATTAACTATTACACTGGCCATATTGCCCGTTATAAAGAGAATGAAGGATTACTAGATTGGGAAATGGTTGAAATGAACTATGATCGTACTGATATCGGTTGGCCAATATTCCCTGAAGGATTTTATAACGTCTTGATGCGTGTTAAGGATAGTTATGGTGATATTCCAATTTATATTACGGAAAACGGTTCTTGTTATAACGATGAACCAGAGAATGGTAGTGTAAAAGATTCTGGACGTATCAATTATTTGCAACAACATTTAACAGCACTAAGTCGAGCTATTGCATCAGGTGTGAATGTGAAAGGATATATCACCTGGTCACTCATGGATAACTTCGAATGGGCGGAAGGTTATACAATGCGTTTCGGTATTGTACACGTTAACTACCGCACATTAGAACGTACAAAGAAAGATAGTTTTTATTGGTACAAGCAAACCATTGCAAATAATTGGTTTGAGAATTAAATAATTAAGGGCTTCCTTTTTAGGGAGTCCTTTTTTAATAAGGTAAATAATCCAATATTACTTTGCAAGATATGATAATATTTATGTATAAATCATCAGAGGAGGATCCAGCTTGGATATCAAGCACCTACAATATTTTTTAGAAGTAATTAAAACAGAAAATTTCACCCAAGCAGCAGAAAACCTATACATTACTCAGCCGGCACTTAGTCGAATTGTTAAAACATTGGAAAGTGACCTAGGTGTTGCTTTATTTCACCGTTCAAGAAAGAAAATTACACTTACAGATGCAGGGAAAGTACTACATAAGCATGCAACAAAAATTGCAGATCAAATAACAGAAATGGAGCAGGAAATCGACCAAATACGAACATTAAAAACTGGTCATGTACGGATTGGCTTACCAACTGTCGTTAATTCCTTCTTTTTTTCTCAGTTAATTACTGATTTTCATCAACGTTATCCAGGTGTTACTTTTCATTTGGAGGAAAATGGATCAAAAATAATTGAAGATAAGGTGTTGGATGGGAAACTGAATTGTGGTGTAGTCGTACTGAATGATCATTTGACAGCAGACTACTATACCTTTGTAGAAGATAATTTAAATCTGGTGGTATCTAATCAGCATGCATTAGCGAATCAAAAACAAATACAAGTACAAGATTTAAAAGATGAATCATTTATTATGTTTAATCAGGATTTTGAATCAAGGAATATTATAATCCAGGCATGTAAGAAAGCTGGCTTTGAACCGAAGATTGTTTCCGAAACATCACAAATCGACTTTTTAGAGGAAATGGTAGCAACGAATTTAGGTGTTACGCTTTTACCAGATAGTACAAGTCAAACATTCTCGAAGAATATTATTAGAATCCCCATTGTAAACCCGACTATCCCTTGGAATCTTGCGTTTATTTGGAAAAAAGACCCCCATCTATCACAAATTAATAAACAATTTATTGCTTTTACGAAAGAGAAACTAATGCAGCAAAAAGAGAATTGAATCTGTCCATGTTGGGCAGGTTATTTTTTATACTATCAGCTAGTATAAATTTAATTATGATGAATTTAATTTCTAACCGTTTACATACATTTTTGTTATCTTGAGCATAATAGATTGGAATTGTACTTTACCCGCTCTCGGGAATTATAATTTAGTAGTACGGGAGGAAATAAGAGAAAAGTACAGGGGTGACAATATGGAAACAAAGAAAATGAGAGAAACACGCGTTGTCCAAACTGACCAAGTTTTGATCAACGATTTAAATAATTATCATTCACTTTTTGGTGGCGTGTTAATGAAAAAAATGGACGGATGTGCGACACTATCGGCAAGAAGACATTCACGAATTAAAGAGTGCGTAACGGCTTCAACAGATTCTGTTCATTTTATTGCTCCTATTCGTCAGTCAGATTCTGTTTGTATCGAGTCTTTCGTGACATATACAGGTACAAGTTCAATGGAAATTTTCTGTAAGGTAATTGCCGAGGATTTAGATACAGGAGAGAGACGTTTTGCGGCTACTGCATTCTTTACATTTGTTGCTATCGGACAAGACAGAAAGCCAGTACGAGTTCCAAAAGTAAAACCGGAAACAGATGAAGAGAAGTATCTATATGAAACAAGCAGTGAACGTGTGAAGATTAGAGATTTAAAGAGACAACAAAATAAAGAGTTAATTTCTAATATATCATTAGAAAAACCATGGGATTAAGGAGAGGAATTATGCTTATTTCAGCAAGTAAACAGAATTTACAAGATGTTCAAATTGCGATTGAAAAGTTAAAAGAAGAACATCCGGATCAATTTGAACAATTCAAGAACATTATAAAACTGACACGTCAGTTACAATACAGTTTTCAATATTTGGGATGTGTAGTCATGGATGAAGATCCAAGTGATTTTTTACCGGAAGTACAAGATATTTATGTATTGTCTATTTATAAACGAGAATTAGCAAAATTAAAACAAGGACATGGTTTAGACAAAGTACAGCAACTGTTAGCAAGTTATAAAGAAGTTAGCTACGATCATATTTGTAAATTAATATTAGGTAAAGAAATTGAGATGTTAATAGGGCCAATGGTTGTGAGATAGAAAAAACAGTCAAATCTTTCGGTTTGTCTGTTTTTTTTTGCATGATAAGTCTATTCGTTAGAAAAGTATATCTCTTCACGAGATATACTTATTTGTCTCGCAAGGAAAGGGATTATCTCGTGAACAATGTCAGTTGATTTGCAAATTTAATTTAAAATGTCAAATTAGCAATAAAAATAGTAAATATTTTTTTAAAAAGGAGAAAGCTAGTGTGAAATAATGTAAGCGTATCCATTAATGGAGGAGGTGTCAATATATACAGCTTGATAGTACAAAGTTAAAGGTATAGTGGATTGTTTGTACAAATCTGTCATTATTATTACGTTTGGAGGAATGATTGAAAACATGCTAATTAGTAAAAGCCATTTTAAACAACTTATCGGACTTTTAGCTATAACATTGATTTTGTTAGGACTTGGGGCAATTATTGGAATCAATCAGTCGCAAGCAGAAGAAATAACAAAGCCAATTACGATCGATGGCACTGATGTCGATGAACATCATCGCTTTAAAGGCTTTGGTACAGTATCAGGTAATAATACATCTCGGTTATTACTCGATTACAAAGAAGAGCATCCAAAAAAATACTGGGAAATTATGAATCAATTATTTAATAAAGAGACTGGAGCAGGATTAACGCATGTTAAAGTGGAATTAGGTGGAGATATTAATTCATCGTCCGGAACGGAACCGGCGACAATGCGTTATGAAGATGAACCCGCCAATATATTAAGAGGAGCAGGTTTTCAGTTTGCAGCAGACGCGAAATCTATTAATGAAGATATCACAACAGAAATTCTACGTTGGGGTGAACCCCGTTGGACTTGGAATGGCGCTGCTGACAAAGAATATGAGAATCGCTACCAGTGGTATAAAAAAACCATCGATGCCGTATATGAAGAGTATGGATTTCAATTAGATTATATCGGAATATCTCAAAACGAGAGAGCACAGCATGGTAATGGTAGAAATGAAGTAGAGTGGTTAGAGTATTTTACTGAAAAAATAAAAGAAGAACCAAATTATGAAGAAGATTATCAAGATACTAAACTAGTGGCTGCTGATGGATATCGAGATACAGCGACGATCAGTCAAACTTTACTAGATCATCCTGATTTAATGGACGAAATCGATGTCATTAGCTCTCATTATGGGCTGACAGCTTCTGATGAGTTTGCTGCATTACAAGAAAAATTAATCGAAGAAGGTAAACAGCCAAAAGAGGTTTGGGTTTCAGAAGGGATAGCACCAATGATTAATGCAAGATATCGTGAGAACATGGAACCTCATTATAATGGACTAGGTGGACGTGCTGGGATTATTGATGTTACTTCCCGGATAATTTCTGTCTATTCGTGGGAAGGAGCAGGAAATCTGCCATTAAATGCAGTGTCATTTGATTTCCAACCATCTGTCGCTGCATTCTATCAAGGAGCACAATACAATCCGAAACATTTAATTAGTGCGTTTGATCCTTGGTCAGGTTTTTATGAAGTGGATGGCGGTCTTCAAGGTGTCAGACATGTGATGAATTTTGTTGGGTATGATGATCACATGACATCAAAAAATGAACGTTGGCAATATATAAAAGATGCAACCTATAGTGATGGAAACTTCTTTGATGGAGGAGTAGATGTTGATACAAGCACACATAACTATATGACTTTAAAAGATCCGGAAACTGACGATTACTCAACGATTTTTGCCAACAATACCAAAGAAACAAGAAATTATACGGTTAACGCCCAAAATTTAAGTGGAAAAGAAAATGCAGAAGTTTTCGTTTGGGAAACTCGTGGACCTGATGAGGGACAAGATTATGATGAAAATTGGTTTCAACATATAGACACGATTCAACCGGAAGATGGTACGTATGAGGTCGAAGTTAAACCTTATTCGATCGTGACCATTTCTACATTAGATAAAGAAGCGGAGATTGATGATTTTGCATATCAATCAGATCCGATAGATTTATCAGAAGACAAGATCATGCCTTTACCATACACAGATGATTTTGAATATAATCATTATGGCAAGGATGATGAAGGAAGAGACTATGTAGAACGTCGAGGAGGGACACCAAGATATACTACAGATCAAATCGGTGCTTTTGAGGTAGTGAAAGAGGCAACAAAGCCAGCTGCGATCGGAAGCTTTGAAAGAGTAGAGCGAGACATCCCAGACGCAAAAAAACATGGCAATATGCTCCAACAAAAAATTACACCAGATATTATCGGAGCAGATTGGGCAGTTTGGGGTGGAACAGACGGTGCTGAAGCGAATGTTAATCCTAATACAAATATCGGGGATTTCCGCTGGGTGAATTATAAAGTATCGTATGACTTTTTATTAGATTCGCATACTCCTGAAGTAGAAGGCAGAGATAATTATGCATTAATTGGTGTTCGTCAAGTAAAAGCTGATTGGTCTGATTCACAGGCACCATATAATGCCCGGATCTACACAGATGGAAAGTACGAAATCCTTAAGCTGGGTGATGTAGTAGAAGAAGGAACAATAGAAGCGTTTGATCATACCGTTTGGCACAACTTAGCATTTGAAGCAAAAGGAAATATCTTTACCCTCTATCTTGATGGTGAAGAAATTGCTTCTTACACGGATGAGGATTCAACTGTAATGGCTGGAAGGGTGACATTAGGTTCAGGTTATTACGAGACGCTTATCGATAATTTGAAAATTGAACCAATTGAGGGTTATGCATACGAATCATTGAAACTCGATAATGCCCAAGGTAAGATTTATGGGACAGAAGAAGAAGCATTTAACAATGATGATCAATGGAACCCGATTGGATATGTAGGAGACTGGGAATTCATTCAGGCAGGTTATGGACATTTTAACCGTACACAAATGAGGGCTTCAAGTGATTATCCAGTATGGAATGGTGTAACCGTAGGACACACGGATACAACAAGTGAGCAAGGCACATTACACAAAGCATATTATTCTGGAGATTGGGGTTCCAATAGTAGGAATGCTTGGGGAAATGATGGTGATTCCTTTGAGATTACTTTTAAAGGAAATGCTATCAGATTGTATGGCGAGGCAAATCCGTCAAATGGAACGGCAGATATTTATCTAGATGGTGAACTTGTCGGAGAAGCTAATTATTTGAATAATAGTTCCATTGTAAAAAAGGTTTGGGAAGCAACAGATCTGGAAGAAACAGAACACACGCTTAAAGTTGTTGCAAAAGAAGCTTATACAAGTTTTGTCCGAGCTGAAATAGAGACAGATGATCCTGTTGATTTAGATGCTGTGACAACATTAGCTCCCAATGACTTAACTGCAATCGGTGATGATTCAGAAATAGGAAGCGAGGAAAATACGGTGTATGCTTACCGTGAGAATGGCAACTCTTGGGGAGCAAATAGTACAAATGCATGGGCTGACTTTAATGATAATCCTTATATCTTTATCAATTTTACAGGTACGGGAATTGATTATCTTGCAGGTATTGAAAATGAAACAAGTTATCATGTGGAGTTGGATGGCGAAAGTGTCGGCGATTTTGATGGAGACACTGACGGTATCAGATATTCTGTTAGAGGATTAGAAGATAAAGCCCATACGTTAAAGGTTTCATTAGGCGACAATGAAGTAAAAGAACAATATATGGATTATCGAGGTGTAAATATTTATAGTACACCCGAAGAAAGTGAACATATGATGCTCTTTGATTTTAAAGGAAGTGGGTTCAATTTATTTGGTGCCACATCGGATGCGTTAATAGATGTGTATATTGATGATCAGCTGGTTGAAGAGGACTACCGAATATATGCAAAAGGAGACAGGCAAACTTCTTATAATATTCGAGGCCTGAAAAAGCAGAAGCACTCAGCAAAAATAGTAGTGAAAGCTGGAAGCTATGTGCTGGATGGTATCGATATTATAACAGGTGCTAGTCCAGCTGAAAAAAATAAAGATACAGAAAAAAATAAAGAGAAGGATAAAAGTAAAAAAGACAAGAACAAAGATAAAGATTTAGTGAAAGAAGCGGTTGACGTGTTACAAGTTTATAATATTGATGATGTCCGTGGTAATTTGACATTACCAACGGAAGGTGAGCATGAAACAACTATCTCTTGGGCGTCAGAAGATCCATCGGTTATCACGACAACAGGTGAAGTGACACGCCCTGAACATGGAGAAGGTGGCGTAGAAGTGACATTAACAGGGACAGTTGAACTCAATGGAAAAAAATTAACTAAAGAATTTGTGGCGAATGTAAAAGAAATGCCGGAACCGATGGATTATCAAGGATATTTATTTAGTTATTTCACAGGTGAAGGATCTGAAAATGGCGAGCAAATTTATTTTGCCTTGAGTGAAGGAAATGATCCTCTTCACTGGCAACAGCTTAATGAAGGAGAGCCTGCCATTACGTCAGATTTAGGTGAAAAAGGACTAAGAGATCCATTTATTATTCGTTCTCCAGAGGGCGATAAATTTTACATGATTGCGACTGATTTAAAGATCCATGGTAATTGGGATTGGAATAGAGCGCAAACAGAAGGAAGTAGGTCAATTATGGTTTGGGAGTCTACTGATCTGGTGAATTGGTCGGAACAACGATTAGTTGAGGTAGCTCCTGAAGAAGCAGGAAACACGTGGGCTCCAGAAATCTTTTATGATGAAACTATTGGTAAATATGTTGTATTTTGGGCCTCCAAACTATATGACAGTGAAGAAGACAGAAACTCTGGTGACAGCTTTCAACGTATGATGTATACGACAACCAGAGACTTCCATACTTTTAGTGAACCAGAAGTTTACTTGGATTATGGTTACTCAATAATTGATACAACAATGGTCGAGCATGATGATAAGATTTATCGATTCACAAAGGATGAGCGGGGATACAACGAAGATACTTCCCCAAACGGTAAATTTATCTTTCAAGAGGTAGGAGATTCTGTACTTGATCAGGATTTTGAAATGATTATTGAGGGAATCGGAAAAGGCACGATTAGCCAAGGGGAAGGACCAGCAATATTTAAGTCCAATACTGAAGAAAAATGGTACTTATTTATTGACGAGTTTGGCGGTCAAGGCTATGTACCTTTTGAAACAACAGATTTAGATTCTGGGGAATGGACATTAGCTGAAGACTATGATTTACCTAGTCACCCACGACACGGTACAGTTTTACCAATCACACAGGAAGAATATGATGCATTAATCGAAAATGTACCTAGTGAATTAGAGGAATAGTTCTGATGTTGTGGCAGAGGTTACTGTCGATCAACATGAAGTAGCGTTAAAGGTATAACATTTTGAATCTGCTGATGCTAAGAATCAGGAAGTATAGTTTAGCAGTAAAGCTCCTAAGGATTTTCCTTAGGAGCTTTATTAAGAATTATATTTAAATGAAAGAAATACAAAAAAATCGCAATAAATAAAAAAAATATTATATTCCATTTTACTATTTTGCTGCCCATAATGATAAATATAATGGCTGTAAAGGAGGGATCTTTCATTAGTAAGTGTAAGCGTTTTCTTTGAAAGTGGTGTTACAGCACTATCTTTAGAAACAATCCTAATATATAAACAATAGGAGGTAAAAATGATTAGAAAAAGAAGTTTAGTTGTAATGATGAGTTTCCTTATGCTGTATAACTTTATTGTGTCAGAAGAAGTTAGTGGTAAAGAAGAGCTAACAGATAAGGAAATAGTAGAAAAAATAAAAGACAGTCTCGACATACCAAATGCAGATAATATTAGAGGAAATATTACCCTACCAACAAGTAGTGATGAAGGCGCGTCAATCACTTGGGAATCAGATAATCCAGAAGTTATCAATGTGAATGAAATAGTAAATAAAAATTATTACAATACTCCACCAGGTATAGTAACAAGACAGAAAAAAGATACTTCAGTTATGTTGATTGCAACGATTCAATACGGGGAAGTAACAGATAAGAAGGAAGTCCAAGTCACTGTCAAAGCAAAACCAAAGAATAAAAAATATAAAGCTTACCTCATGACACACTTTACTGGTGAACATGATATAGGGGAACAAATATATTTTGCTAGTAGTGAGGATGGATTGAACTGGGAAGATTTAAACGATGGTGCCCCAGCACTCACTTCAGAAGTAGGAGAAAAAGGTGTTAGAGATCCGTATATTATTCGCTCTCCAGAAGGTGATAAATTTTATCTAATTGCTACCGATTTACGAATTGCAAATGGTAAAGGATGGGGTGAAGCTCAAACAAATGGTAGTAAATCTCTAATTATTTGGGAATCAACGGATTTAGTCAATTGGTCGGAGGAGCGTATGGTAGAAGTTGCACCGTCTAATGCCGGTAATGCATGGGCACCTGAAACTGTTTATGATGAAGAAACAGGAGAGTACGTTGTATTTTGGGCTTCTACTACAGAGGACGAGAATGGTACCTTTAGTCCTCCAGACATTTACTATGCAAAAACAAGGGATTTCTATACCTTTACAGAACCTGAAATTTACATTGATCGCCCTGGTGATCAGCATATTATTGATACGACTATTATAAAAGATGAAGATACCTTTTATCGCTATTCCGCAGATGGTCAAATTACTATTGAAAAAAGTAAACAAGTATTAGGAGAATGGTCAAAAGTTGGAAACCTTGAACCATTGGGTTTAACAAATGATGATGTAGAAGGTCCGTTAATTTTTAAATTTAATGACCGTGAAGAGTGGAACTTGATGGTTGACCAATATGCAACAGGTCAAGGATATCTTCCGTTGTTAACAAATGACTTATCCAGGGGTGAGTTCACGCAAATAGGGTCAGATGAGTATTCTTTAGGTTCCAGCCGGAAACGTCATGGTTCCGTATTACCAATCACAAAAGAAGAATACCGAGCAATTAAAGATAAATGGACAAATGAAGTGGAAAGACCAGATGAAAAAGAACAAAATGCCCCGATTCTGGAGTACACATTTGAGGAAACAACAACAGAAAAAGTAATTCAAGATCAGTCCGGAAATGATTATCATGGAGCACTACGTGGAAATGCAACTTATCAAGAAGATGAGGTCAAAGAATCTCAAGTATTATATTTGGATGGTACAGATGATACGTTTGCAGCATTTCCAACCGGATTCTTCGAAGGAAGAGATACTGTTACGATTTCGATGGATATAAAAGCGGAAACTGTATCTGGCAACTTCTTCACATTTACGATAGGAAAAGATAATCAACGATACATGTTTTTAAGAACGAGGGAAAATGAGCTTCGAAATGCGATTACAGTAGACAGTTGGTCGAATGAACAAGAGGTTAAAGCAAGTACAGCTTCTATTGAAAATACCTGGATGACCGTTGATTTAGTGATTACACCAACAAGTATGAAAATGTATAAAGATGGAATTTTGTTAGCAGAAAACAATGACATATCCATTTCTATGTCAGATTTAGGTACTGATCTTTTAGCGTATATAGGAAAGTCATTTTATTCTGGAGACCAGTACTTTAAAGGGGCTTTTGACAATGTGCAAGTATATAATCGTGCATTATCGGAGGAAGAAATTCAAGATAAGTCCCTGTTATCCACTGGTATAGCATCATTTGAATTACCAGGTCAGTTTGGTTTAACGAAGATTGATTCTGTTAATCAATCGATACAAGTGTCATTTAAAGACAAAGATGTTAATTTAACAAACATAACTCCTAGTATATCTTTACACACAGATGCAGAAATAAGTCCATCTGCTAATGAACCGCAAGATTTTACAGAAGCTGTAACATATACGGTCACAGATAAAGATGGAAATACAAGTGAGTGGACGGTTGAGGTAGAAGTATACCCAACTGCAACATTACCAGGGCTTTATGCAGATCCGCAAATCTTTGTCTATGACGATACATTCTATTTATATCCAACAACAGATGGATTTGAAGGTTGGTCAGGAACGCAATTTAAAGCCTTCTCATCCAAAGATTTAATTAATTGGGAAGATCATGGTGTCATAATTGATCTTGCAACAGACGATGTAGAGTGGGCAACAGGGAATGCATGGGCACCAGGTTTTGCAGAAAAGGACGGAACTTTCTATCATTATTTCTCGGCAAATCAACAAATTGGTGTCGCGAAATCATCTTCTCCTACAGAAGGATTTGAAGATGCCTTGGGTGAGCCGCTTGTTGCTAGAGATGAGTATTCCGGCCAAGCTATAGATCCATATGTTTTTACAGATGATGATGGACAGTCTTATTTCTATTGGGGAAATGGATCACTATGGGGAGCAAAATTAAATGACGATATGGTTTCATTTGCTGAAGAACCACGAGAGATGACACCTTCAAACTTTAGAGAAGGGGTTGTAGTATTCAAACGTAATGGAACATACTACCTCATGTGGTCAGAAAATGATACAAGAGAAGAAGATTACCAGGTGGCATATGCGACAGGTGATTCGCCTATGGGGCCATGGACAAAGCATGATGTTATTCTGAGCAAGGATTTATCCCAAGGAATTAAAGCAACAGGACATCACTCGATTTTAAACATACCAGATACGGATGATTATTATATCGTTTATCACCGATTTGCCATTCCAAATGGAAATGGATTTAACCGTGAAGTAATGATAGATAAAATGGAATTCAATGACGATGGTACAATTAAAGAAATACAACCAACATTAGAAGGAATTACGGAACCAGTCTATTTAGATACTAACGATTCCAATCTCATCAGGTGATGAGGATAAAATATAATCAAAATAATATATTAACGGCTAAAAAGCTAGCTAAACAAACGTTTGGCTAGCTTTTTAAAATAGTAGTATATTTCGTTTTTGTAAGTGCCCACGATGGGAGAAATGTAGTGAAGTTGTAAGTATTATAAGTCACTGTGTGATTCCATTATCAACTAAGCTCTGCTCTATTCTTACTAAAAGAAACATTGTATGATAAAATCGGTTTCATAGGCAACGTTACTTTTAGATAAGGTGAGATAAAATGAAAAAAAATGTTACCATATACGATATTGCAAATGAGGCTGGCGTGTCGCCTTCCACTGTCTCAAGAGTACTCACTGGCAAGGAACGAGTAAAACCAGATACGAAGAGCAAAGTATTATCAGTGATTGAAAAATACAACTTTCGACCTAACAGCTTAGCTAGAAGTTTGTTATATAAGCAATCGAAAATGATCGGAATTGTATTACCCGATATTAATCATCCGTTCTTTTCTACTTTAGTGTTAAAAAGTGAGGCACATGCATTATCATTAGGATATACATCATTTCTGTGTAATTCAATGGACGACCATCAGATCGAATCCAAATACTTACAGAACTTAGTTGATAAACAAGTAGATGGTATTATTTTTCTAGGTGGTCGTATTAATCAAGTTGAGACTAGCAAAGAACTAGCAGAAGAAATGAATAAAATAAGGGAACGTGTACCGGTTGTGTTTGTCAATGGAGAAATGGAGGGCGTGGATGCCCACATCGTACAGACAGATGAACACGATGGAATAACAAAAGTAATCGACTTGCTTAAAAATTTTAATCATCAAAAAATTGCATTTCTCGGTGGGGAAATGGGTATTAGTTCACGAGAAGTGAAATTAAGAGCATATACAGAGGCAATGGAAAAAAATCACCTATCAATCAATCCAAATTGGGTTATGGATGAAGGATTTGATATTGAATCAGGTGAAGAACTGGCTAACAGACTACTTTATCAAAGTGAGCGTCCGACAGCGATTGTTTGTGTCAATGACTTTGTTGCCATCGGAGTGATCAAAACGTTAGATAAATTTGGGCTAAGGGTTCCTGAAGATATATCTGTTGTTGGTTTTGATGATATTTATTTAGCAAAGGATTATCCTCCGGGAATAACATCTGTCAGTCAAAATTATGAAGTATTAGGGCGAACAGCTGTCGATGTTCTTGTAAAATTAATTAATGGAGAAGAGGCTGAAAAACAAGTAATCGTTCCAACAAAATTAATGTTAAGAAACTCATGTCAATTGTTGAAAAAATAATGAAGTTGACAAAAGGGAAAACATATCTTACCATTGTTTTTGAAAAGGTTTTCAAGTATTTTAATCATTTATGAAACCCATTTCGTATTTACCTTTCCTATTATCAATATTACTATAATAGGAAGCTTGTTTTACTAGTACTTACGATAAGTGAAGATGATTATGAAACCCATTTCATAAATTTATTTCTTGAAAAAATATATAATTAGGGGGATATAAAATGTTAACTACAAAAGAGGGACAGTTTTATCTGGATAATAAAGCCTTTCAAATATTATCAGGGGGCATTCATTATTTTCGAGTAGTACCAGAGTATTGGGAAGACCGATTACAAAAGTTAAAAGCTTTAGGTTTAAATACAGTCGAAACATATATACCATGGAATCTGCATGAACCGAAAAAGGGTACCTTTGATTTTTCTGGCTTGGCAGACATAGAAAAATTTATTGAACTAGCTGATCAATTGAATTTATACGTTATTTTAAGACCAGCGCCATATATTTGTGCCGAATGGGAAATGGGAGGCTTACCTTCGTGGTTATTAAAGGATAAAGATACCGTGTTAAGAAGCAGTCATCCTGTTTATTTACAACATGTTGAAGAGTATTATAATGTATTGCTGCCAAAATTCAAAAAGTATTTATACCAGAACGGCGGACCTGTAATTGCGATGCAAATCGAAAATGAATATGGTGCATATGGAAATGATCTGAACTATTTAGAGTTTATTAAGAAACAATACGAAAAACATGATCTGGATACGTTTTTATTTACCTCTGATGGACCGGAATTCATTGAACAGGGTTCCTTACCGGATGTTACCACAACACTTAATTTCGGTTCTAAGGTGGAAAGTGCTTTTGCGAAACTAGATAACTATAAACCAAACTCACCAAAAATGGTTGCAGAGTTTTGGATCGGTTGGTTTGACTATTGGTCAGGAGAACACCACACAAGAGATGCACAGGACGCAGCAGATGTCTTTCGAGAATTAATGGAAAGAAATAGTTCTGTTAACTTCTATATGTTTCATGGAGGAACTAATTTTGGGTTTATGAATGGTGCCAACCATTATGACATCTATTATCCTACGATTACCAGCTATGATTACGATAGTCTATTAACAGAGAATGGAGAGATCACGGAGAAGTATACCAAGGTAAAAGAAGTTCTAACTGATTACATCGATGTTCCTGATGATTATGTAAGTAAAATAGAAACCAAGAATTATGGAGAAGTAAAATTACAAGAATCAGTAAGTGTATTTGACACGCTTTCTTCGATTGGTCGTAAAGTGGAACATGTTGCACCTTTGAAAATGGAAGAAATCGATCAAACATATGGTTATATTTTATATAAAACAACGATAAACAGACAAGGTGAATTAGCGTTCAATGTGGATGCGATTCAAGACCGGGCATTTATCTATATAAATGGTGTTTATGTAGATACAGTGTATAAAAATGATAAGCAAATGGAAAAAACACTGCATTTTCCGCATAAAGAAAATGTATTGGAAATATTCGTTGAAAACATGGGACGGGCTAATTATGGTGAACATTTAAGTGATACAAAAGGTCTCATTAAGAACTTGTGGCTGGGTAATCAATATTGGTTTGATTGGGAAATGTATGCCATCGAACTAGATTCACTGCCTACTGATTATACAGGAAACGATACTAGATTTCCGCAATTCTTCCGAGGGAATCTAAAGGTAGAAGAGCAGGCAGATACGTTTGTCGATCTGGAGGGATTTACGAAAGGGAATGTTTTTGTTAATGGATTTAACCTAGGTAGATATTGGAATGCTGTTGGGCCTCAACGAACATTGTATTTACCAGGGCCATTATTAAATAAAGGTGATAACGAAATAATTATTTTGGAACTGGAACATACTGTATCCAATTCAATTCAGTTATCGAGTGAACCTAAGTTATCTTAGGAACTAATATCTACAAAAAATAAAGGAGCTCTTACCTTAACCTTAGAATCTCCACATTCCTCAAGCTTTGCTGTATTAGCAAATGTTTCTGATGAAATGGATTCTGGAACGGATGGGAATGAAAGTCAGGAGCAACAAAGGGAAGAAAAAGAGCAAGATAACACAGCAAATGATTTACTGGATACAGCAACCAACCTATTCAACATTCTATTGGCAGGTGTTTCCTACTAGTTGTTGGAATCAGTGTATGGATCAGAAAAACAGTATCATAATTGGTTTAGAGCTAGCTAACATGTTGTTAGCTGGCTCTATTTTCTGTGCGTCTGGCATGGGCTATAACTGGGTATTGTTCACTTTTGGAAAGTCAATTTTCTATTGATAAAAGTAAAAATAATGCTATTTTTAACGAAATGAAAGCGTTTATAATTTTGGTATGGAAAGGGGGCACCATATGCAGTTTGATACATCAAGTGGTTTGTTCAGGATTTGTGAATGGCTATATCGTCTTGCACTGCTAAATATGCTAGCTATTGGATTTACCTTACTAGGAGGGATAGTACTTGGTTTTTTTCCAGCAATCACCGCCATGTTTGCATTAAATAATAAATGGATAAAATCCGAGGAATTCTCTGTTCTAAAAGAATTTTGGAAAGTATATAAAAAACAATTTATTAGAAGCAATGTACTTGGAGGACTCATATTAGTCACTGCTATAGCATTGTATATTGATTTCGCATTAGTTCAGAACTTTAACGGTATTCTATATTATTTAATTCTTAGCAGTAGTGCAACTGTATTAGTATTAAGCTTTATAGTTTTATTATATGTGTTTAGTTTAATGGCTGAATTTCCTGATATTGGTCTGATAAACCAAATCAAAAGGGCTATTCAGTTAAGTACACTATTTCCCTTACAGACGATCTGGATGGGATTATCATTAGTTAGTTTTCTTTTTATTTGTTGGGTGATACCAGGATTTGCTTTTTTATTTTTAGGAAGTGGCTTAACTTTTATTGCCATGTATTTTAGCAATTTCGCTCTGAAAAGATTGGACAAATACGAAAATTTACCATCTGATGGAAGAATTATAAAGGAAAGAGGTGTTCTTCATGGCGAGTAAATCATTTGCGACAGCAGAAGAACTACAAGAATCAACAAAAACAAAGAGAAAATCAAAAATCGAAAAAAGTGAAAATTTCGTCGGATTTTTATTCGTTTCACCTATGTTACTAGGTATATCCGTTATTGTGCTATTTCCCATTGTAGCAACATTCATCCTCGCATTTGCCGATTGGAAATTTGTTACCGGTATTGATCAGTTACAATGGGTAGGATTGGATAACTTTATCGCCCTAACCAGTGATGAGAAATTTATTAAATCGGTAATCAATAATGCGATCTTTATTTTTACCGTTCCGATAACCATGTTATGTGCCCTCTTTTTAGCGGTAATTATTGATAAAAATGTCTATTTAAAAAGTTATTTTAAAGTTGCGTTTTTCATGCCATATATATCAAGTGTTGTAGCAATTGCAGTTGTATGGCAGGTGCTATTCCATCCATCTCAAGGACCGATTAATCAGGTATTAATGACATTCGGAATTGAGAATCCGCCAACATGGATTTCAGATCCGAATTTTGCCTTGATTTCGTTAATGATTATTCATATTTGGATTTCAATAGGCTTTAGCTTAATTGTCTATATTGCAGGGTTACAGTCTATTCCTAAAGAACTCTATGAAGCTGCGGATATTGATGGTGCTAATAGTTGGTATAAATTTAGAAATATCACGTTTCCATTAATATCACCGACCTCATTCTTTTTGTTAATAACAGGGATTATTGCTTCATTTAAAGTATTTGACTTAATCGCAGTATTAACAGAAGGTGGACCATTAAATTCAACGACGATGCTTGTGTGGCATTTATATGAAAGGGCATTCCTTGATTTGGATGTTGGTTATGCTTCTGCAATAGCTGTTGTATTATTTTTATTCGTATTTTCGATCACCATTATTCAGTGGATCGGACAGAAAAAATGGGTGAATTATTAAGAGAAAGGATGTGTTTAGATGCAAAAGCAAAGAAAATGGGATGTTAAAAAAATGATAAGTACGATTATTTTATTCTTTTGCAGTTTGGCATTTTTGCTGCCCTTTATTTGGATGATTTCGACTTCATTAAAAATTGAAGCGGATGTTTTTAAATATCCAATAGAATGGATTCCGACCAGGTGGAATGCACTTGCAAACTATCAGGAAGTCTGGTTTGGTGATCATCCTTTTTATTTGTATTATTGGAATTCGATTAAAGTTGCTGTATTTACTACCGCCATTTCTGTAGTAGTATCTTCACTCGCTGCCTATGGATTCTCTAAGGTGCGATTTCCTGCAGGTGCATGGTTATTTATCATTGTATTAGCTACTTATATGGTACCGCCACAGGCAAGCTTGGTACCACAGTTTATCTTATACCGTTATTTAGGCTTATTTGACACACATATTGGTTTGATTTTATTAGGTAGTTTTAGTGTATTGGGAACATTTATGCTTCGTCAATTCTTCATAGGTATTCATAATGACTTTATTGATGCAGCAAAAATAGATGGGGCAGGACATTGGCGCATTTTTTGGCAAATCGCACTGCCGATTGTACGTCCTGCAGTGGCAACGTATGCGATCCTTCGTTTTATCTGGACATGGAATGATTATCAAAATCCATTAATTTTCTTACGCACAGATGCATTGTATACGATTCAATTAGCCATGCAAAAATTCACAACCATTAATGGTAGCTTTTATACTTTAATTATGGCTGCAGCCGTATCAGCGATATTACCACTATTAATTGTCTTTATCTTAGGTCAAAAACATGTTATTGATGGTATTGCTTTAGGGGGTGTAAAAGGATAAAGTAAAAAAAGTGTCGTCAAAAGTAAAAATAGTGACATGTATTGATGAAATGAATTTGGTAGCATCAAAAGTGTAAGGGTTTTCAAAAATATTTGGGGGTATGAAAATGAAAAGTAAGTTGTTGCTCTTATTATTAAGTATGACATTATTCCTTAGCATTATGGTAGCTTGTAGTAGTGATGACGAACCTACTGCAGGTTCTGATTCTGAAGAAGATAATACTGATCAACAGGAAAGTGAAAATGAAGAGGAAGAAGCAAGTTCTGATGAACCTGTTAAGATTATGTTCCATACCCATGGAAATGAAGCTTCTTATAACTGGACTGAAACCATTCCAGCATTTGAAGAAGCGCATCCGGATATCGAGGTGGAAGTAGTCATATTAAGTGAAAAAGGTGATACAAACGAAGCGTTACAAAAATTAGACCTAGCTGCATCATCTGGTGAGCAATTAGATGTATTGATGTTTAGTGACCCTGCATCATATGCACAACGTGTAGACTTAGGAATGGTTGAACCAATTGATGAATTTATTAATGAAGAAGGATATGAAGTGACAGAAGAGTACAAAGTCAATACACAGTTGGGAGATCAGTATTATGCACTTCCTGGTAAATTTAATCCATGGTACGTACTGGTCAATAAAGACCATTTAGATGAAGCTGGATTAGAAATGCCTACAGATTGGACGTGGGATGAATATGCTGACTATGCTAACCAGCTAACAACAGATGATCACTATGGAACTTTCTTCCATGGACCACAAAATGGTGGTTGGATGGAGTATTTAAAATTATCCTTAGCAAGTAAAGCAGAAGAAACCGAATTATTAAAAGCGGATGGAAGCTCTAACTTTGAAGATCCACTATTTAAGAAAACATTAGAACTTCGTTGGCAAATGGAGAAAGAAGATCAATCTGCCACACCTTACACAGATATTATGTCACAACAATTACATTATCGAGATACGTTCTTTAATCAAGATGCCAGTCTCGTTATGATTGGAAGCTGGATGAACACAGAACTTGGTGGTACCGATCAATTCCCGTTAGATTTTAATGTAGGGGTTGCACCGTATCCGAAAAATAATTCGGATGATGAAGGTGGTTATACGCCGGTTACAACGGACTATATGGCAGTAGCTTCTAATTCTGAACATAAAGAAGCAGCTTATGAGTTCATTCGTTGGTATACTACGGAAGGTCAGATTGTTCAAGGTAAAAACATTCCATCATGGAATGGAGTAGGTGATGACGAACTAGAGAATATTGTAGATATTATTTTAGAGGATACCAATAATCCAGAAAAAGTAGATAAGGATGCTTTAATTTCAGTATTACAAAATTCGAAAGCATCTAAATTAATTCCACCAGCTCCATACCAGGCAGAAATTTATCAAATGGCAAATGATGAATATGAAAAACTAATTTATGAAGAACAAAATATCGATGAAACGATTGAATCAATGCATGAACAAGCAGGGGAAATCATTGAAAATAATCAATAAATCTTGAATTGATTCAGTTGAAGCGTTTACAATTAAAATAAGGGACGTTAATTCCGTTGTCCCCTGACATTCTTTTAAAGGAGGATGATTATGTGGACTAAATACCGGAGATTAACGTCTCCTTCTTTTCGTTCAAAGGTTTTCCTTGCATCTTTTATATGTATTGGAATTCCAGTATTACTGACTTTATCTATATATAGCTATTTAACCAGGGATGCGGTAGAAGAACAAGCGATGCAAAATGCCAAAAAAGAACTTGACTTAACCGAAGAAAACGTTGCTAGAGTAATAGATGATGTGATTAATGCGTCTAATTTTGTTCAGATTGACTCGGAACTAAATACAATACTGAAAAATAAATCTAACCTGGAACTAAATGAAATCGATAATCAGAGTTATACGGAATATTTAGAAGATCGTCAAGTCAGGAAGACGATCGAAAATATTACGCTATTAGGTGAAAAATCGTATGTAACGATATTGTTAAAAAATGGCCAGTATTATACGAATTATTCTACGGGTCAATATGATCCTAATTCGTTCTACCAAGAGAAGTGGTTTAAGGAATTGAATGCGTTAAATGGATTTGAATCTTACTGGTCTAGCGTGGAACCGACGATGCTGACGTATGAACGAATCCAAAGTCCATATCAACTCTCTGTTGGAAGAACATTACGTGACAGCAATAGCGGAATTTACGGATATGTTATTGTCACATTATTAGAAACAAAGATTCGAAATATCTTAAACAATCGAAATCCATCAGAAGAAATCATGTTAGTCGATGATCAAAATCAGGTACTATCCCATAAAGATCCTGAACTGATTGGGGAAAAGGCGCCTATTTTGACTGACATTCATTTAACTAATAGTTCCCAAATAGCGGAATCGAATGGGCAAAAATATGTCATTACCAATAAATCACTAAACTTTAATGATTGGACACTTGTGTCAGTTATTCCATATAAAGAGGCTACTTCTAATATTAATTCGATCTTTTCCGAAGTGTTTTTGTTATTAGCTGGTTCTTTTGCCATATTTTTTGTTATCTTAGCCTATTTAATGAACAGAATCACAAAGCCGTTAAGACATTTGGATAAAGTAGTGAAGAAGGTACAAACAGGAGATTTAAGTGTTCGGTCAAAAGTAAATAGTACTGATGAGATTGGTCAATTCTCTCATTCATTAAATCATATGCTCGATCGAGTAAATACCATGATTGATGAAGTAAATCAAACACATAAGAGAAAAAGAAAAGCAGAATTAGCGATGCTTCAAGCTCAAATAAATCCGCACTTTTTATTCAATGTGTTGAATTCGATAAGAATGAAAGTTTTTAAGTTTGGTGATAAGGAGAGTGCTAGCATGATTCAGTCACTTTCAAAGCTGTTACGTTGGACCATCGATTTTAAAGAAGATCAAATTACGTTATTTGATGAAGTAAGCCTGATGAAAGATTACGTTAACTTGATGAATATGAGACAAAAAAATAAAGTGGTTTTAGAGGTAGATGTTACAGCAGAAGCTTACCAGCAATTAGTTCCGAGATTTTTATTACAACCCTTGATTGAGAATTCGATAATTCATGGTCTAAACCAGGGGTCTGGTAATATTTTTATAAAAGCGGATATACATGATGAAGCATTTCAGCTTAGCATACGTGATAATGGAGAAGGTATCAGCAGGCAACAATTAGATACGTTGAATGAAGCATTATGTTCATCCAAAACTACTAAACGTTCGAATAAGGGTTTTTCCAGTATTGGTATGACCAATGTATATGAACGATTGCAACTTTCTTATCGTGTTAATCCGGAAATGATAATTGAAAGCAAGCCGAATATAGGTACAATCATAATAATTAAGATTCCTTTAGGTGGTGAAGGTCATGTACAAAGTCATGTTAGTTGATGATGATTATCCAACGATCGAGTTTTTATCTGAAATGATAAACTGGGATGAAATTGGTTTAGAATTAGTAAGTACACATGAGAATGGATTACAAGCCTTTCATTATGCGAAAGAAGAGATGCCAGACATTTTAATCACGGATATAGGTATGCCAAAAATGGACGGGATCGAGCTTACTAAAGAAATGAAAAAAAGGAAGCCCAATATACAAGTAGCGATAATCTCTTGTCATAACGAATTCTCGTATGCCCAGCAAGCAATCAAGTTAGATGTAAAGGACTATATATTAAAAGAATCGCTTAACCCGGAAGATATAGAAAATATTCTCATTTCCTGTAAAAGACGATTAGATAACGACACCTCCAAAGTGGTAGAAGTAAAACAACTACGACATAAAGTGAAAATGAATTATGATATAGAAAACCAAAAGCATTTGCGTCAGTTAATTCAAGGCTCATCCAATAAATTATTGGATATTTTGGATCAAAGTATGCCTTATATTCCTGTTTATTTTTATATAAATGACTATTATAAAGTGAAGAAAAACTTTATTTCTGATGATACATTACAATTTGCAATCTATAATATTATGAGAGAAATAATCGATAAAAAAGAAATTGACAAGGTTTTATGCATTCATTATGAACAAAATAAAGGTTTTCTTTTTTATCCAGATCATTTAACCATCAAATATGATATTTTTGGTGAATTACGAGAATTATTAAAAGAATTGCAACAATCACTGAATCATTATTTAAATATACAAGTAAGCTTCTTGGTCGGAAATAAAAGTGAAGTGTCCTTATTAAAATCGGAAAGTATGTCTTTAATAAATAGTGAAAAACAGATTTTTTTCACTGATAATAATTCAATCGCTGATCTGGAAATAACAACTTCAACTTATCATGGACAAGAGATTTTTACTTATTATCAGGATGTAACAAACGAACTAAAAAAAGCGTTGTTTCAACGCGACCTTTTGTCATTTAAGGTAAACCTGTCCAAATGGATAGATTTTTGTGTTTCGAAGCAATATGAGCCAAGGATTGTCAAAGAATGGTTCCTGCGAATGATATTAGATTTAAATATGCGCTTGCGAACAATCCCGTATTTTCAATCTAATTACCATGTGGAATCCATACAAAAAGAGGTTTTTCTGTTAGATACCATATATGAATTGCACGACTGGCTTAATAATTATGCCGAAAAATGTTTAAAAGAAACAACACAACAATTGAAAAACAATTATCATAAAGATGTTGTTAATGCCTGTTACTATGTTGCAGATAATATACAGAAAAAACTATCTTTAGATGAAGTGGCGGAATATTTATATTTAAATGCTAGTTATTTTAGCAGGCTATTCAAAAAAGAAATGCAAATTACTTTTGTTGAATATGTCAAGCAAAGAAAGGTAGAAAGAGCAAAGGAGTTACTAGAATTAACCAATGACTCTGTTGGGAAAATATGTGAACAACTCGGATATGATAACCAAAGTTATTTTATTAAAATATTTAAAAAGCTGGCAGGATGCACACCACTTGAATATAGAGGACATAAATGGAATGGGGCAAATGCTAAATGAAGACTAAGTGGAGAAGTAATGTCATAGCACAACTAGAGAAAGATGCAGAGCAGTTCTTGAACACATCTGCGGTTAGCATCAGCTTCGATACTTACCGGCAATTTATGCGTAACGGTGATCGGCAAGTATATGAGGAACACTATTTTTTGCGGAGAAAAAGATTAACGACATTTGGTTTACTTAGATATCTTTACCCAGAGAGGGAAGAGTATACAGCTGCATTGGAAAATGAAATATGGCAGGTGTGTAATGAATTTACATGGTGTCTACCTGCACACTTAGACATGCAATTCGAGGAGCAAGACTATAAAACTTATAAGCAAACGTATCAATTACAATACACTGTGGACCTTTTTGCAGCAGAGACAGCTTTTACTTTGGCAGAACTTGTAGATTTGTTTGGTGAACAATTGGATGGTTTCCTTGTTGAAAAAGTAAAAATTGAGATTGATCGGCGTGTGTTTGCTCCTTTTATGGAACGTACTTTTCATTGGGAAAAAGCAACACATAATTGGGCATCTGTGTGTGGAGGATCAATCGGTGCAGCTGCTTTATACTTGCTAAACGGAGAGAGTAAACAAACCCAAATCATCGATCGAGTGATACATACAATAAATCATTATTTACAAGGCTTTGAAGAAGACGGTGCTTGTACGGAAGGCTATGGTTACTGGCAATATGGATTTGGCTATTTTGTCTATTTTGCTGATCTTTTAGATCGCTATCTGAATATCGATTTATTCGAACGACCGAAAGTAAAAGCAGTTGCGATGTTCCAGCAAAAAGTCTTTTTGGCAGACAATAAAGTGGTCAATTTCTCAGATGCAGAACCAACTGCCGCTCCGATGCTCGGATTGACACATTATTTGCATGAAAAATTCCCCGAAGTACATATACCACCGGAGACAGTGGCGTCAACACGATTTGTCGATCACTGTGGAAGGTGGGCGCCAGCTATACGTGAATTAAGCTGGCATGATTCAAAAATAAAAGGAATGGATTGGCCACAAGAGAGCTACGTTATGGAGCATTCGTCTATCTTTTTATCGCGTACGGATCAACATGCATTTGCTGTGAAAGCAGGACATAATGATGAACCACACAATCATAATGATATCGGTCAATTTATTCTTTACGGCCGTGGAAATGTTTTTTTGCGAGACTTAGGATCTGGTCAATATCATAAAGATTATTTTAGTGATAAACGCTATCAATTTATTTGCAATAGTGCAGAAGGTCATTCCGTACCTGTAATTAATGGAGACTATCAACAAGAAGGTGCACGATTTTCTGGTAAAATCGCACAAGTCAAGCAAAGCAGTGATAATGAGGAGATTGAATTAGATTTAAGCTGTGCATACCCGGAACAACTACAATTTATTCGCAAGTTTGATTGGGATAAATCAGATAGACCCAAGTTAGTGGTTAGCGACGATTTTGTATTTGAGACAACTCCATCTTCCTTGGTTGAATCTTTTATTGCTGAGGATATCCCATTTGATATAGTAGATAATAAGATTTATTTAAAAGGCAAAGAGGAAATACTAGAAATACTGTTTGAAAAAGACAAAGTACTTCCTAGTATAAAAAGAAAGAGATTTCGAAACCATCAGGGTGAAATAGAATATTATGTACATATTTTATGTGAAGTGCTAAGCGTAACTAAAAATGTTTCGGTAAAATTTGAATTCAAATTTTCAGGAGGCAGATGATGGGACAGAACTCTTTAGATAGGAAACAAGATATCGAGAGATTATTAATAGAAATGTGGAAACCGCTCGCACCATATTATGATGAAACAAATTCACGGATCCGAGTGGGACAGACAGCAGCAGCTTATTCAGAGGATGTAGCTGGTTTAGAATGTTTTTCAAGAGTCTTATGGGGAGCAGCACCTTTACTTGCTTCAAATGGCAGTACAGATTTATGGTCTAAACATTTACAAGGAATTGTTAATGGTACAGATCCGCAAAGTGAAGGGTACTGGGGTGAAATCCAAGACTATGATCAACGAATTGTAGAGATGGCAGCTTTTGGGTACACGTTGTGTTTAGCACCAGAACATGTTTGGGAACCACTCACCGCAGAACAAAAAGAAAATCTGGCAAACTGGTTATCTCAAATCAATAAGCACCCTGCACATGATTGTAACTGGTTATTTTTTGCCGTAATTGTCAATATCGGTCTGAAAAAAGTAGGAGCACGATACGATCAAGAGACAATCGATCAAAACTTAAAAAGAATCGATGATTTTTATTTGGGTGACGGCTGGTACAAGGATGGCGAAGTGGCTCATGTAGATTATTACACACCTTTTGCCCTGCATTATTATGGGTAGCTGATGGAGGCTTTGCACTTGGATTATCAGAATGGGAATCAAGAAATGATATAGGAGAAAATTTAGTGGCAACAGAGCATGCAAAAGTATCAGCACTAGCTCTTACCGGAGATGCTGAATTCAAGCATATTTTTCCAAATGCCAATACGAATTTGCTACACAAACGAACTGTAATTCCAACACTTATGAAATCATTAAATAAAGGAACCCATTTATTTGTACACGCCTTTTACGGATCACCGACACAAGTGGAAGCGGAATTGCCAAGATTAGAGGATGGGGTTATTTATCTAGAAGACAAGGAGTGGAAATTGGCTGATTTAATGGAGAAGAGGGGTTAACCCCGCTTCCAGTCGATAGTAAATATGCTGAAGTTGCCAGTAAAACTCCGTAAGTAGCCAGTAAAATCGAAAAGTTGCCAGTAATGCCGCAATAATCGCCGTTGCCGTTATATTAAAAACAGTGATGTATACTGGACAAAAAATTGAATCAAAAGAAAAGTGTCATTCATCGGATAGGACGAATGACAAACATCTAGTAAACTATGATTGAAAGCGGTCGTAATGAACGATTTCTTCCTTAGGAATATGTTTTTTTGGTGGTTTCGTTTCATCTGGGTACCCTAGGCCAATGATGGCAACAACTTTTCGGTCATTTGGAATCCCCAATACATTACGAGCATGACTTTCTCGTCTCTCTGATTCTTCTGGATCCTCTGCATGATAGATTGCACCAAAAGCTCCAACTAATCCTTTCTCGACTGCTTCCAGCCAGCAATATCCAGCTGCAATGGAACTATCCTGTAACCAATATTTACTTATATCAGGTCGACCGGTGATAGCGATAGCTGCTTTAGAATGGGCAATCCATGGCATAAATGGAGTGGTGTCTTTTAAAGCAACCAGTTTTTCTGGATCTGTTACAACGATAATATCTTTAGATGGTAAATTATTTCCTGTAGGTGCAAAATAAGTAGCATCAACCACAGCTTCCAATACTTCTTTTTCAATCTCACGATCTTGGTAGCTTGTAATTTCTCGTCTGTTTTTAATAGCTTCTAATACATCCATGTAACTCCTCCTATTTCCATTTATTACATTTTAACAGGAGTGTATTGCAATATCTATTGATCAGGTCGCAATAGGAAGGAGGTTATTATTCTTCATATGTTCCAATTAAATCTAATGCTTCTTCAACAAGCGACATATCTATAATTTTCTCAAAATCTAAGTCTCCTTGAATCGCACCATTTTCTTGATAGAATTGATATTGTTTTTCTACATCTTCTTCAAAAATATAGCCATTAGGATTTAGTCCAGTTACTCCAACTTCTTCCCAGAGTTCTTCATCTTTAAGAGCCGTATGATTGGCCATGATGGAGATAACTTCACCTTCGTCATCGATGTCTTTCATAAAGACATCATGGTAATCACGTACTCCTCTTAAATATGCTGCCATAAAACGAACTGCTACATCTCGACGTTCTGTTAAAAACTTGGGTGATCCTAAAACCATTGCTATCTGTGCTTCTGGAGCATAATCTGTTGCATCCAAGAAACGTTGATGTATAGCCTGATTTTCACCTTGTGTAATAAGTGGTTCAATCTGTAAAGCAAGATCAATTTGATTATTTCCCATTGCAGACATCATATTACCAAAGTCACTCATCAAGACAAATTCCACTTCATCTGTAGAAACCCCGGCATGTTTCAGCATTTCATTGTAAATATAATGATCAACACCGTTTTCAGTGGATACGGCAATTTTTTTATCCTTCACATCAGGATAATCTGTAATTTCGTCCTTTAAATCATCTCTTACGACAAAGGTAAAATAAGAACTGCCTTCATTGTTATGGCCTTTATCGGCAATAAAGCGGACATCAATACCTTGTGCGATCGAATTGAAGAAAGAGGCGGAGGAAATTCCACCAGCAACATCGACTTCACCTGCCGCAACTGCAGGTAGCATTTCATCACTGTTGCCAAAAGTCGCAAATTCCACTTCGATGTTATATTCTTCAAAGTAACCTTTGTCCTTTGCGATATAAAAACCTGCTCCAGAAGCAGACCCATCTTCTGCGATGACGACTTTGGCAGTTTCTTCAAGAGGGGATAATGAATCGGTATTTTCACCGTCATCTCGTTGACCGGAATCAGACGATTGACAACCACTTACAACCAAAAACGCAACAAGTGTCATTATTGAAAATAGAAATGTTTTCATTGATATTCCTCCATTAAAATTACTCACTTTAACCTTGCTTGCTTTACTTCGCTTTGTAGATGCTCCCATACATCTAAGAAAATGTTAGTCATGGTTGAATCAGATCGTACTTTTTCAATTGACCGTGGTCGTTCCATCTCAATCGTAATGTCTTTGATAATTCTTCCGGGTTGCGAACTCATCAGTAAAATTCGATCACTTAGCAACAAAGCTTCATCAATACTATGGGTAATAAAAAGAACAGTTTTCTTTGTTTCCTGCCAAATCGAAAGTAATTCTTCTTGTAGAATGAATTTGTTCTGTTCATCTAAAGCCGCAAATGGTTCATCCATTAATAGAATTTCCGGGTCATTCGCAAAAGCACGCGCAATACTTACACGTTGCTTCATTCCTCCTGAAAGTTCTTTAGGGTACAATCGTTTGAAATTGGTTAAACCAACTTTGTATAAATAATACTCTGTACGTTCTTTAACATAAGAGCTTGGTAAATGTCTCATTTTTAGTCCGAATGCAACATTTTCTTCTACAGTCAGCCAAGGGATGATACCATTTTCTTGGAAAACCATGGATTGTAACGGCTTTTGCTCATCTGTTTGGTGAATGAATACTTCACCAGTACTCGGCTTTTCTAAATTAGCTAAAATTCTAAGTAAGGTTGTTTTCCCACAGCCACTCGGACCTAGTAAACAAACAAATTCTCCTGGTTGAATCGATAAGGTGATATCCTGTAAAGCTTCAATAAACTTATCTCGTTTGATGAATTTTTTTGATAATTGATTAATCTCAATTTTTGACAACTTTATCCCTCTTTTCTACGTTATTTCCAGGGCAATAATTTTCGTTCCATTCCTCTTAGTAATAAGGAGAAAAAGTAACCAAAAAACGAAATAAGCAATAATCCGACATACATTTGTGGCAGTAAAAAGGCTTTGTAGTTCATCCAAATGAGATAGCCTATCCCAGAGTTAGCACCAATCATTTCGGCAGCTACTATTGTCAACAAAGCAATCGCCTGGCCCATTTGAATACCCTCCAGCATAACTGGTAAAGAACCTGGAAGTGCAATTTTGAAGAAGAAGTCTTTTGCATTGGCTTGATAATTCTTTGCAACATCTAAGTAGATTTTATCGATATTGGCAACACCTGCTGCAGTATTGATAGCTACTGGAAAAAAAACACTAATAGCAATTGTAATCATTTTTGAGAATTCTCCGATACCAAATAAAATTAGGATAATAGGAAGCATCGCTAATGTTGGAATCGGCATGAAAATCATGATGATTGGTGAGAAAAAATGCCTGAAATACCGATACATACCCATTAACAGCCCAATACAGATCGCAGGAATAACACCGAGTAAGAAACCAAATACAATCCGAGTTAAACTGACTGTGATGTGTGAAAAAAGCTCCCCAGACTCTCCCATCTGCAAAAGTGTTTGCATGATTAAAGTGGGTGCTGGAAAGAAACGTGGATCTAATATCTCAAATTGAGAACAAAACTCCCATAATAGAAGTAAGCAGATTGGGGAGGAGATGGTAATCAATTGTGGTATAGATATTTTTTTTCGCATGACATCTCTTCCTCTCTTTATATGGCTATCATATGTATTCGCCCAGAAGGTGTGCAAAAAATACTGTGTAACAATTAACTTCTCTTATTCCAGTAAATAAATAGTGTAATGAAGAATTTCCCACAAACTGGGGGTTGTTTAACAATTAGTTTTTATTATTTGTTGATTGTTAATTAAACGGTTTGTTTTATATGTAAAATAAATACACTTAATGAACTATTCTCAGTCTACGTAGAACATGGGTAAGTACTAAAATTAACCTTGTCTGAAACCATCCGTTCTGCCTTAAGGGAAGAATCAACAAATATTGTAAAGTTTAATGAAGCTCTGTCAGATATCATAGATGAATCAATGCAAAATGGATTGTTTCAAAGTCGCTTTAATCCCCAACATATTGCTTCTGTTCTAGTCGGAATCTACTTCAACGCACTTATTACATGGTCGTCCGCAGAAACAAAAGAAGATTTAAAAGAGATTTTTCATCCACAATTTGAAATCGTATGGGAAGGAATTGCGGCACAATAGTTAATCCTATCGAAAAGAGGAGGGAGAGGTCAAAATGTCATTTTTAGTTTATTCATCTGCAGGAGTGTTAACGTTAATTAGTTTGATTCATTTTTATTGGATATTTGGAGGAAGATGGGCAAAACCGCTTCTGTACCCGAAAAAGTAGGCGGTGGTGCATCGTTTACTCCTAGGATCATCGAGACACTCATTGTTGCGTTAGGGTTATTACTTGTCGGATTTATGCTATTAGCTCAATTCAATGCAATCCCTTTCTATTACCCTAATATCCTGACGAAAATGTTTTGTATAGTATTTACCTTTGTTTTCTTTTTGAGAGCAATTGGTGATTTTAAATATCTTGGATTCACAAAAAGAATTAAAGATTCTACTTTCGCTAAGTATGATACGAGATACTATAGTCCTCTTTGTTTTTATTTAGGGATTTCATTTTTATTGGTGTGGTTGTAGGGCTTTTATAACGGTGCCAATCGTCCGTAAAACCCAAACATCTAGGTTCAAGTAAATCAAAGAAGTAAAAGTGGGGGATAACCGGCACTAACACCCTGATAAGTTTCGCTAACCCCCACTGAGGGAAGTCTCACTTTATGGAATGAGGAGTAATCATGAAAAATAAAGTAGTTATTATTGGTGCAGGGATTAGTGGTTTAACAAGTGCCCTTATGCTTCGAAAATTGGATATACACCAGTTATCTATGTAAAGTCAGATTGTTTTCGAAATGACGATGGTGGTCTAATGGAACTGATGCCATTCATTTAATGGATCTATTGGTCATAAATTTTAATTGTGGAAAGTATATGGATTTCAATTAATATTGATGGAAGGCCTTTAACTTAAACCGACAAAATTTTTGATTTACATTTGAATTCGAAGAGGAGTACTTTGCGATACAATGAAAATCAGAAAAATAGTACAGGCAACTGGTTTCCTATATTCCAGTTGCCTGATAAGTGACTATAAATTATTTTTTATACTTTAGAGATACAATGAACTGACAGATTGTTGTTCATATAAGCGGATAATCGCCTCTGAAACAACAGGACCTACAGTCAATTGAGTAATTTTATCTATTTGTTTTTCTTCTGGTAACGGAATAGTATTGGTAACAATTAATTCTTTTATATTAGATTCAGCTATTTTTTTGACGGCAATACCTGAAAGAACAGGATGAGTAGTGCATGCATAAACCTGATTAGTTCCATGATTTTTTAACGCCTTTGCACTTGATGTAATACGCCGCCCCGTATCAATAATATCATCAATAATAATTGCTGTTTTGTTTTCAACTTCACCAACAATATTAATTGTGGAGGCATTATCTCTTGGTCCACGGCGATCTACTATAGCTATCGGTGCTTTTAACTGATCGGCCAAATGTCTGGCGCGTGATACACTGCTATGATCAGGGGCTACTACGACGATATCTTCTAATTGTTTTGCATCCAAATAGCTTCCGATGATGGGAACAGCTGAAATAGGATCAACGGGGATATTGAAAAAACCCTGAGCCTGAGGTGCATGCAAATCGATGGAAATAATCCGGTTGGCACCAGCTTTTTGTATTAAATCGGCAATTAGTTTCGCGGTAATTGGTTCCCGTGCTCGAGATTTCCGATCCTGACGTGCATAACCATAATAAGGAATCACAACATTAATTGATGCTGCAGAAGCTCTTTTCAAGGCATCTATCATAATTAATAACTCCATAATATGATCTTCTACAGGATCATAGGTTGATTGAACGACAAATACATCACAACCTCTAATGCTTTCTTCAATGTTAATTTGTATTTCTCCGTCACTGAATGTTTTAACGGAAGACTTTCCTAAATCAATACCAATATGATGTACAATCTCTTCAGCGAGTGAAAGGTTGGAGTTTAAGGAAAAAACTTTCAATTTGGTATCATTATATGTATCTTTCAAGCAAAATACCTCCTAATAGATGGATGTTTCTTTTATTATCGCAAAAAGCGACAAGTGAAACAAGTTATCTATCTTCCTTCATTGCTTGAATCAATGTCATAATTTGCATCGTTTGTTCCTTTAAAAGTGTGGAAGTATTATCCATGCACTCTTCCAGACTTAATGGCTGGTTAACAATCGAAAAACAGCCTGCAAAGTGTTTTCTTAATTTTGCAGTATTTCCACCTAAACTACCCGATAATAAAATAGTTGGTTTGTTAAATTTTTTTGCTAATTCTGCCACAAAGCCGGGTGCTTTTCCATATAAGGTTTGTTCATCACTTTGCCCCTCGCCAGTAAGAATAAGATCTGCTACTTCTATACTTTGCTCGAGACTAATGGCTTCAGCAATTAAAGAGGCCCCAGACTCCAATTTTGCACCCAGTGATAGGAAAGCAAACCCCAGACCACCTGCAGCCCCGGCGCCGGGAGTATGTTGCCAGTTGTTATCTAGTTGTGTTTCCAACAGGTTAGCAAAATGGTGTAAAGCTTTATCATATAAATGAATTTGCGCTGGAGTTGCTCCTTTCTGTGGACCGTATACGGCACTTGCTCCCAGTTCCCCACATAATGGGTTATCGACATCACAGGCAATTCGGAATTTTACATCTTGTAAGCGAGGGTCCAAATCGTCGAGCTGAACAGCGTCGATATGTAATAGGTCATTACCGAATTTATCTAACGGATTACCATTTTTATCAAATACGTGTAGGCCAAGTGCTTGCAATAATCCTAAACCACCATCGTTCGTAGCGCTACCACCAAGACCAATAATAATTTGCTGACAACCTCTATCCAAGGCATCGAGAATAGCTTGTCCCATTCCATAAGTTGTGGTCAAATCCGGATTTCGCTTGTCATCTGGGACTTGATACAAGCCAGCATGCATGGCTGTTTCAATGACTGCAGTAGTCTGATTAATAATGGCATAACTTGTTTCTATCGATTCACCTAATGGACCGAGTGTAGAAATTTGAACTTGTTTCCCCGAAGTAGCAGATAATATCGCTTCGATCGTACCTTCACCACCATCTGCCATTGGTTTTGTGATAACTTCATGATCACCGCTTTCTTGGATTGCTGTCTTTATCGTATGTGCCACTTCCGTAGCGGACAGACTTCCTTTATAAGAATCAGGTGCAACAACAATTTTCATGACATTTCCTCCAATGAATTATAAGCTTTTTTGTAAAGTATAATGTAGATATCGCTTACATTCAATCAATAAACCGAACAATGCCCACCCAACCTGCCCTCTTATTTAATTAGAAGTAGATACAAACTGCGAACCAATGAAAATTCTCGTTAGTTTGGCTTTCTTCCATTCTTCTGAAGTGGAGTGTTGGAAACGCTCCGGCAGAATACTACGCTTTCCATGGGCACGGCCTCAGTCTCCTCAGAAAGCAAAATGCACTTTCCTGCGGGGTCTTCGGACGCGTGCTGTTCCCATAGGAGTCTCCGTATTCTGCCGCAGCGACGGTTAATCACTCCTCAAAATGCAGTATGGAAGAAAATGTTTTTTGCGCATAATTTTATGATTACTTTTGGCAAAAAAAGAGATGATGTAATAGTGACATCATCTCTTGATTAGTTATTCTGTTCTACCATTGGTTGACGTACTTTGATAGACTTTCGCATTTCCAGTAACACAATTGTAAAGGCAATATGTCCGTATACCAGATTTGCAATAAATAGACCCCATAAATAGGTTTCTCCAGGTCCAATTCCAACTGTTACATATTTTACAAAGGTAAACCAGGCGCCGATAACAAAAGGTATTTGCCCGATAGCAGTTTTTTTCCATTTATCTCCCCATAGTAAAAAAGGAGTGAAACTAAAAATTAGCAAGAAAATTAATAATATATCCATACTGAGTCACCTCAAATGTATAATTTATTCTGTAAGTGTTTTCAAATTTAGTATAACATAAAAGTTCATATTTTTGTAACAATTAGTTCATATTTTAGACACAAATTTACGACGTCAAGGTGTGACTCAGCTTAGAATATAATAGGTGGGTTATATACATTCATTAAAAAGCATAAAAAAGCCTTTAAGCACATGCTTAAAGGCTTTTCGATTATTACATTAACCTGTATTACGAAGACCAGCTGCCACACCATTAATTGTAAGTAGAGCTTCCATTAACAGCTCATCATATTGATCACTTTCTTCTCCTTGGCTTCGTAACTGTGAAACGAGTTGAACTTGTAGTAAATTCAACGGGTCTACTAAAGGATTACGAAGTCTCACCGAGTCTTTAATGTTTTGACGGTTATCAAGTAATTCTTCTTGTCCGGTTATTTTTATGATGATTTCTTTTGTTTGTGCATATTCCTCTTTGATTGAGTTAAAGATGCGAGAGCTAATTTCATTATCTTGCATCATATTGGCATATTCTTGTGCAGTTTGAATATCTGCTTTTGTTAAGGCCATTTGTAAGTTATTGATTGTTGCGTTAAAGAACGGCCATTTTTCATACATTTTTTTCAATAATTCCAAGTTACCTGTATCATCAAGATATTTCTTAAAGCCAGTACCAGCTGCATACCAAGCTGGGAGTAATTGACGACTTTGAGTCCAGGCGAATACCCATGGGATCGCACGTAAGTCCTCAAAGCGATCACTACCTTTACGTTTCATCGGACGGGAACCAATGTTCAAGTCACCCAGTTCATGTAAAGGAGTTGCCTGGTTGAAGTATTTGATAAATCCTGGATCTTCAAAGACTAATGATTGATATTTCTTTAATGCGTATTCAGAAATAACACTCATCGCATCCACTTCTTCTTGTGAAGGTTTCATGTTAGTATTGTCATCATTTAATCCCATGATACCTGTCAGCAGTGTAGAAGTAGCTTGTTCTAAACTACGATACGCAATATCTTCCAGTAGATAACGGGACGATAATACTTCGCCTTGCTCCGTGATTTTAACTCCGTCACCAAGTGTTACAGCTGGTTGTGATAATAGACTGGAATATAATGGGCCGCCACCACGTCCCAGTGATCCACCACGTCCGTGGAAGTATTTTAATTTCACACCATAGCTAGATGCAATGTCATGAATTTCTTGTTGTGCTTGATATAACTCCCAGTTTGCTGTGATGTTACCGCCATCTTTACTACTATCAGAGTATCCAAGCATTACTTCCTGTAAGTTACCACGAGCACCAAGATGTTTACGATATAAAGGAATATCGAATAATTTTTTAATCATTTCAGGCCCGTTCTTTAAGTCATCAATTGTTTCCAGAAGTGGTGCCACATGAATGCGACTGACTACTTTTCCATCTGGATATACACGATACAGTCCAGCTTCTTTTGCTAGTACTAAAACTTCTAAAAGGTCACTTACGTTGTCCGTCATACTAATTAAATAAACTTCAATTGCACGTAGACCGAATGTGTCTTGTGCCTGCTTGATCATGCGGAAAGTATTAATTACTTCTAATGTTTCAGGACTGTATTCATCATAAATAGAAATAAGTGGACGAGGATTTTCCAGAACAGAAATAAGTGTTTCTACTTTGTCTTCCTCATCTAATGATGAATATTCATCCGCTATACCCACTTCATGGAAAACTTCTGTAAGTGCTGATTCGTGCTCACCACTATGGTTTCGAATGTCTAATGATGCAAGGTGGAATCCGAATAAATCAACTTGGCGAATCACCTTACGTAAAAGCTTTACAGGATTATGATTTGGATGATGGATCTTCATACTTTCACGGATAAGATATAAGTCCTCTAGTAAATTTTCCGCTTTCGCATATCCGCGTTCATCATCTTGCTCTGTATATTCAAGTTTTTTCAGCATAAGTGAAAGTTTAACTCGATATACTTCATCTTCTTTATGCCAACCATTAATGGACAGTTCTTTACGATCTTTTTCAATAGATGATTTTAATTCTTCACTAACTTCTATTTTAGAATCTGAATGACTTAGACGATCTTTTAATGTACTAAGTGCATCTTTATACTTTCTCAATACCAATTCACGATGGCGTTTTAAAGTTTCGAATGTTGTCGTAGCTTTTACATTCGGGTTACCGTCACGGTCACCACCGATCCAGGAACCAAAGCGTAAGAAGGAAGGAATTTGCCAACGTTGATTATATTTTTCAAATAATAAATCTTCAAGATCGTCATGGATTTTAGGTAGAACATCAAATAATACTCGATCAAAATAATATAAACCGTTAGAAACCTCTTTCATAACAGAAGGTTTTTTCTGTCTGATTTCTTGTGTTTGCCATAAGAAAGTTATTTCATTTGCAATACGCTCTTTAATCATTTTTTTCTCATATCTTGTATAGGAATAATCCCATTGTGTTAATAAACGAGCAATTCTTTTATGAATTTGCAAGATAGTTCTTCTGGTTGCCTCTGTTGGGTGTGCGGTCATAATTAGTTCTAATGATAGTTTCTCAAGTAAGTCTGTAATCTGTTCTGGACTTACATTGTTATCAATTAAAGTTTTTACTCCAGCTTCTAGTGAACCAGGTTGAATAATATTCGCATCCTGTGCTTGATACTCCCGACGTCTTCTTGAACGGTAGTTTTGCTCGGCAATGTTTAATATATGCAAGTGAATAGAGAAAGCACGAATAACATTTTTTCTCAAACCTGGTTCCAGCTCGTTAATTTTTTGTTTGATTTTATCTTGAGTGGATGCTTCTTGTGTCTCTCTAAATTCTGTGGAAAGAACACGAATCTCTTTAACCGTTTTTAACAGTGTATCTCCACCTTCATGAAGCAATACATCGTCTAAAATCTTTGTTAAGTATTCGACATCTTTTAGCAATGATACATTGATTTTTTCCTCTGATGTTGTTGCCATATCGTTCCACTTCCTTTCAAAGTTTTCATTCAATTAAGATATTTTTGAATTTTAAGTATGCATTTAATAGTGTCGTGCTTTGAATAGCTTGCAATAGTTGGCTGGAATTGGTTAGAGGACTTAAACTGGACAAACGATTCCGCACTGCCTTAGAATCGTCATAAACTAAAATGAAAATAGTACAAAAAATAGACACATCTATTATCATAACATGAATTTGACAAAAAGAGTAATGATTTCGCTTTATTGTCGTAATTGTCTGAAAATCTGATAATTCTATGTATAATAGTTGAGTCTATTTCTATATTAAGTTTATGATAAATGAAAGAGAAGCGCAAATCATTCAGAAAAAGAGGGGAAAACATGAAACTAGAAGGCGTTCTGCCAGCAGTTCGTAAAATGAAAGATTTTGATTTCATATTAAAAAGTGATCATGAATTATTTATTATATTAGAAACAAGAATTGCCCAATTACAGCAAATCGCCCAATATGCTAGAAAGTTTAACAAAAAGATTCTAGTCCATGCAGATTTAATAAATGGCTTAAAGGTCGATCAATATGGAATGGAATTTTTAGTGCGTCATGTAAAAGTGGATGGTATTATATCTACTAGAGCAAATGTGATTTCGCTGGCAAAGAAAAGCGATATCGTTGCCATTCAACGGCTGTTTGCGATTGATAGCTCAGCAATAGAAAAGAATATTGAACTCATAGAAAAAACAAAACCCGATTATATAGAAGTACTACCGGGAATTATTCCATCTGTAATAAGTGATATTGTACAAAGGACCGGCATCCCTGTGATAGCAGGTGGCCTCATAAAAAAAGATGAGGATATCCAGAATGCTTTACAAAATGGTGCGGTTGCGATCACAACATCAAATAAAGAACTTTTTTAAATTTAAATAAGATAAAGTCTGCTTTGGCCAAAAATGAGTTTTATTGATAGAAATCCGGTTAGCCCAATATTTATTTGGAAGTTTCTAAAGATTGACAGGTGAAATATCGTTGACAGCGTTTTTGTAATAGTATAATATGTAGCCATAAGTTAATAATATTATTGTGGAGAAATGGAGATCCAAACTATATTCGGTATGCGTTAATGATTTTTGAAAACGTCTACCTAATTTTAGTGATGGATCTTTTTTTATTGTTTTGGAGGTGAACGTAGGTCCTTTACCATAATTAGTTTATTAAGTCATTTAATTAAGTTTTGTTTTTAAACAACAAGAAAAATCTAGGAGGTTTCATGATGAAAAAGTTTAAAATTGGGATTTTGTTTTTAATATTAGGGATACTAGTAGCATGTGGTAGCGATGAAAATGAATCAGGTGATAACGATTCTGCATCAAACACAGAACCAAAAGAATTAAGATTAGCACACAACTTAAGTGAGGATCATCCAATCCACCAGGCACTAACAACTTTTGTTGCCAGCGTTGAAGAAAAAACAGACGGTAATATTACTTTTGAAATATTCCCAAATGGTGTTTTGGGAAGTGAATCAGATGTATTAGAGCAAGTACAGAACGGTAGTGTTGATATGACGAAAGTAAGTGCAGGAGCATTAGAGTCTTTCTCAAATGAATACGCTGTGTTTTCATTACCTTATATTTTCACAAGTGATACACACTATAGAAATGTAATGGAGTCTGATATTGTAGAAGAGATTTATCAATCGACTGAAGATAAAGGTTTTGTGGGTGTTTCTTATTTTGATTCAGGTGCCCGTAGTTTCTATACGGTAGATACACCGATTGAAACTCCAGAAGATCTGAAAGGATTAAATATTCGAGTAATGGATAGCCAAACAGCAATTGATATGGTTGATCTTTTAGGTGGTACGCCGACACCATTAGGATACAATGAAATTTATACTTCCTTACAACAAGGAGTTATTGATGGTGCAGAGAGTAATCCGACAGCTTTAACAACAGGTCAGCATGGTGAAGTAGCTAAAAACTTCTCTTATTCAGAACATACGAATATTCCTGATATTTTAGTTGTTAGTACTGATTTATGGAATAGTCTCTCAGATGAAGAACAAGAAATTTTTAAAGAGGCTGCAAATGAAACAAGAGAAGAGCACACAGAGCTATGGAATCAAGCTATTGAAGAAGCTGTAGCAGAAGCAGAAGAAATGGGTGTAGAATTCAATGAAGTGGATAAAGAGCCATTTATCGATTTAGTACAACCATTACATGAAGAATATAAAGAGGATGAAAGATTAGCTGAGATTATTAATGCAATCAACGAACTTGATGAATAAGTTTTTATAACAGGCTGTCTCATAAGAATATAGACTACTCACGCAACGAGGATTAACTTCCATTTCTCGAAAGTTCAGTGAAGACGTATAAATTCTTCTTATGAGACAAGCCTTTCTCAAAAAAAAGTATAAACGGAGATGTCTAGCTCCGAGCGCCCAGTAACTAGCAAACTTCCCTCACCTCCGTATGATAAGTCAACATTGATTCGCTTACAGCTCATCGTGTTTCCTTTATCTCCTACGGTTCAGTCCAGTTTGTACGTTGCTGAACGGGCGCTCTGTGCTTTTCTTATTTATAAATCATGATAAAGAAGGAGAAGTTACTCCATGATCGTAGATAAAATAAAAAAGATGTTGGATCGCGGCATTTTATTTGTAGCTTCCTCATTACTGATCATATTAGTACTAGGAGCCCTGTGGCAGGTTTTTACACGCTATGTATTAAACAATCCAAGTACATTCACCAATGAATTATTAGGATTTTTATTAGTGTGGACTTCCTTATTAGGGGCAAGCTATGCTTTTGGTGCGAATAAGCATTTAGCATTAACATTTGTCACAAATAAATTAACGGGAACGAGAGGAATGATCATTACGGTTATTAACGACATTTTTGTCATTTTTTTCGCAGTCGTTATCTTATTAAAAGGTGGTATGGAAGCTGTTAATATGACAATGTCACAGACTACACCGATCTTAGGTGTGCAAAAAGGGATTGTATATTCCATTTTGCCAATTAGTGGTGTGCTTATTATCTTATATAAATTACTAGGAATTAAAGAGTATAAAAAAATCAGTCAGGAAGAAGGTGGATAAGGTGGATGCAAGTTTATTGGCAACAATCGTTTTATTTGGTTCCTTTTTTGTGTTATTAGTCATAGGCGTACCGATATCAATAGGAATTGGAATATCATCTGTATTAGCTGCATTAACCTTAGTTCCTTTGGATATGATTTCTTTTACGGCAGCTCAAAAACTTTTTCAAGGTATTGATAGTTTCACATTATTAGCCATCATCTTTTTTATGTTATCTGGCAGTATCATGAATAATGGTGGAATTGCTATCCGTTTGATTAATTTAGCAAAGCTATTTGTCGGGCGAATGCCTGGGGCTTTAGCACATACTAATGTTGTAGGTAACATGTTATTTGGTTCTATTTCTGGATCAGCCGTTGCATCCGCAGCAGCTATAGGTAGTGTAATGAGTCCATTGCAAAAAAAGGAAAAATATGATCCTTCTTTCTCTGCAGCAGTAAACATAGCCTCGGCTCCTACAGGTTTATTAATACCTCCAACCACAGCATTTATTGTTTATTCCTTAGTGAGTGGAGGTACATCGATATCGGCCCTGTTTATGGCTGGTTACCTACCAGGGATTTTAATGGGTTTGTCCATTATGGTTGTGGCATATTTTATTGCGAAAAAGGAGAAATATCCTGTATCTGAAAAGGTTACCTTTAAGCAGGGAGTACGTGTCGTACTAGATGCTATTCCAAGTCTTTCTTTAATAGTAGTTGTAATTGGTGGGATTGTAGCGGGGATTTTTACTGCTACAGAAGGTGCTGCCGTTGCGGTATTATATTCTGCTATTCTGGCAGCTATCTATCGAGAAATAAAGATCCCGGAGATTCCGGCAATTTTAAAAGAGGCTATTGTGATGACAGGGATTGTTTTGTTTTTAGTTGGAGCTTCTTCCATTATGTCGTGGGTAATGGCTTATGCAGGCATTCCACAACAAATTACCAATATCTTATTATCCATATCTGAAAATCCAATTATCATCCTTTTGTTAATGAATATTATCCTGCTAGCAGTAGGAATTTTTATGGATATTACACCAGCAATTTTAATCTTTACTCCAATATTTCTTCCTATTGTTACGAACATAGGTATAGATCCGGTTCACTTTGGAGTAATATTAATTTTTAACCTTTGTATCGGTATTACAACTCCACCGGTGGGAAGTGCATTATTTGTTGGAAGTAGTGTTGCCAACGTATCCATTGAATCGGTTGTAAGACCATTGTTTAAACTGTATATACCACTAGTCATAGCCTTATTATTAGTCACTTATTTTGAATGGATAAGTTTATTTATACCTAGGTTGTTTGGCTTGATGTAAATATAAAAAGCGAGGTTTAGTTATGATAAAAAATATTAATTTCAAATTGGATGCAGTTGAAAATAATACCGTTATTTTGCGTGGAGAAGATACGGTTGCCCATGTGTATATTTTAGAAGAAGATGTTTTTAGAGTATTTATCCCAGAGGAACAACATCCCCTACTAAATAGAACATGGACAATTGCACCAGAAGCGGAGGATGTAGCTAAAGAAGGTAGAGATAAATCAGACTTATCGCCGTTTAGTTTACCTGATTTTCAGCTTCATGAATCTCAAAGTGAAATAGAAATTTTCACAAACAAATTAAGAGTTGTGATTGAATTAACCGGCTTGAAATCTCATTGGTTTGCAAAAGCAAATGATCAATGGATCAATATTGCCAACGACAGACAGACACAAAATTATAATTTTAATAAAAGCTTAGGGACAGGTGTTTATCATTATCTGGAGAGAAGCCCTAATGATTATTACTACGGCCTTGGTGAGAAGGGCGGTTCCTTGAATAAAGTTGGAAAACGTTATCGAATGAAGACGATAGATGCGATGGGATATGATGCTGAGCATACAGACCCATTGTACAAACATATCCCTTACTATATAACCTACAATGACGATACAGAAATTGCTTACGGTTTATATTACGATAATTACAGTGATGCTATATTTGATTTAGGTAATGAACTGGATAATTATCATGGGTTATATCGATATTATCATGCGAGTAAAGGTAATTTAGATTATTACTTTATGTTAGGTCCTCGAATAAAAGATGTCGTGGAGACCTTCTCAAGATTAACCGGAAAAACGATCATGCCACCAAAATGGAGTTTAGGCTACTCAGGTTCCACAATGACTTATACCGATGCACCGGACGCACAAGAACAGTTAAAAAAGTTTGTTGAGTCCTGCAAAGAATATGATATTCCTTGTGATTCATTTCAGTTGTCATCTGGTTATACAAGCATCGGAGATAAGCGTTATGTTTTTAATTGGGATTATTCCAAAATTCCTTCACCTGAAGAAATGGTAAAAAACTTCCAGGAAAATGGTATTAAGCTATGCGCAAATATTAAACCGGCATTGTTAAAAGATCACCCACTATATAACGAATTAGCAGAGAATCATTATTTTATTATGTCTCAAGATAGTGATCAACCAGAAATTTCTCAATTCTGGGATGATGTTGGATCTTACTTGGATTTCACTAATTACGAAACCTTTAATTGGTGGAAAGATAAAATAAAAGAACAGCTGCTATCCTATGGAATCGATTCTACATGGAATGACAACAATGAATATGAAATATGGGATGAGAATGCCAAGGCTAATGGGTTTGGAGACCATATTCCGGTAAGTTATATTAAACCGATCCAAACCATGTTAATGATGAAAGCTTCTTATGAAGCACAACGTGAATTTTATCCTGATGTTCGTCCCTATTTAATTTCCCGATCCGGAGCAGCTGGTATGCAGAAATATGTGCAAACTTGGTCTGGGGACAATTTTACAGAATGGAAGACTATCCGCTTCAATATTAAAATGGGTCTAAGTCTCAGCATGAGTGGTGTATATAACTTTGGGCATGATGTGGGAGGTTTTTCAGGTAAAGCTCCTGATCCTGAATTATTAATTCGTTGGATACAAAATGGCATTTTCCATCCGCGCTTTACTATTCATTCTTGGAATGAAGATAAAACTGTAAATGTTCCTTGGATGTATCCGGAGTACTTAGATCAAATCAGAGGGTTAATGAAAGAGCGTGTCAAATGGATTCCATTCCTTTACCAGGCGTTGCATAAGGCACATAAAGTCTACAAGCCAATTTTAACTCCAACATTCTATCAGTTTGATCATGATAAAAAAACATTCGAAGAAAATGATGATTTTATCGTAGGAGATCAATTGTTGATTTGTAATGTGGTAGAGGAGGGGGCACGTCATCGGGCAGTCTATTTACCAGATAACAAACATGGCTGGTACGATCTTAATTCAGACAACTTCTACCAAGGTGGAACAAACTTAACGACTGATGCACCATTGGATACCATTCCTATGTATGCTCAAGCGGGGTCCATTCTTCCCATTAGAGATGGGGAAATAAGCTTTGATAACAATAAAGAAGAGAGAGGCGTGCTCCTTTTCCCCTATAAAGATAATGGGTTAACAGAAGAATATATCTATGAAGATGATGGGCAAACAGTCCATTATAAAGATGGAGAGTATACGTATATCCAAATCCGGATGGAATGTAATGATGAAATGATTGATATTAACACGGAAGTAGATGGAAAATATCAACTACCATATGATAAAGTAACCTTTTACTTGCCAAAAGTAGAAGAAAGAAAAGTGAAGGTAAATGGTCAAATCATCACAAACAATCGTTCTTTTGTATTGAATGTTTAATAGCATTTGAAATCCTTCGATATGGACATGACTGTGATTCACATTCCGATATGATTGAAAATTTAACACATGTGAGAAGATTTGGAAAAGAAAATCATTGACGCTGTTTTATATTGGGTGTATCGTTATAGATAACAAGTTAAAAAATGTGTCGGAGATCAGGAGTCCACACAGCGAGTTGCACACCTTCCTAGGTAATGGTGTGTGATGGCTGTGTGGATTTTTTTTTCTAACACTGCACGTGCATCTCTTGTTGAGGAAACTTACTTTTGGATAAGAGGTGGATCGAAATGTCTGAGTTTTTAGCTGAGTTAATAGGAACGATGATACTGGTTATCTTTGGAGGCGGTGTTGTCGGTGGTGTCGTTTTGAAGAAATCAAAAGCAGAAGGTGCAGGGTGGATCGTCGTCTCAATAGGCTGGGGGTTAGCTGTTGCAATGGGGGTTTATGCTGTAGGGAATGTGTCTGAAGCACATATTAATCCTGCTGTAACTATAGGTTTTGCTGCTATTGGCGAATTTCCATGGGCAAAAGTTCCAATGTATATTACTGCTCAAATGGTTGGGGCGTTTATTGGTGCAGTTATTGTTTTTTTTCAATACTTGCCTCACTGGAAGGAAACGGAAGATACAGCGGCAAAGTTATCTGTCTTTTCTACAGATCCTGCAGTGAAAAGTATACCTTCAAATTTAGTCAGCGAAGTGATTGGAACGTTTGTATTAGTTATGGGACTTCTATTTATCGGTGCCAATCAATTCACAGAAGGTTTAAACCCTGCTATTGTAGGTTTGTTAATTGTAGCAATCGGGATGTCACTAGGAGGAACGACGGGTTATGCTATTAATCCTGCCAGAGACTTAGGACCTCGAATTGCTCATGCTTTGTTACCGATTATTGGAAAAGGTGATTCTAATTGGAGATATGCTTGGATACCAGTAATAGGTCCAATTATCGGTGGCGTTTATGGGGCAGTTTTCTATAATGCTATGTTCATTGGTGAAGTTAGTGGATTGTTTTGGATGATGTCTGTGGTGATAGCAATAATATTGGCAATAGCGTTAACTACAGAATTAAAAAAACATAATGGATCAATAAAATCTGCTAATAACTCCTCTGAAAAAGAAGCAGTTTAATAAGGGAAATACATTTTGGGGAGGAAGTATAATGGAAAAGTTTATTTTATCTATTGATCAGGGGACAACTAGTTCAAGAGCGATCATATTTAATCAGAATGGTGAAATTGTAGAGGTGGCACAAAGAGAATTTGAACAATTCTTTCCGAAATCAGGATGGGTAGAACATGATGCTAATGAAATCTGGACTTCCGTATTATCATGTATTGCAGAAGTTCTCAGAAAAGCAGATATTGAAGCTTCTCAAATTGCTGGAATTGGTATTACCAATCAACGTGAAACGGCAGTAGTTTGGGACAAAGAAACAGGGAAACCAATATATAAAGCAATTGTCTGGCAATCAAGACAGACAGAAGATATTTGTCGAGAATTAAGAGAAGCAGGATTTCAAGATAAGTTTCGAAATAAAACAGGTTTATTAATAGATGCGTATTTCTCAGGCACAAAAGTGAAATGGATTTTGGATAATGTGGAGGGAGCCAGAGAAAAAGCGGACCAAGGCAAATTATTATTCGGTACGATTGATACGTGGTTAATTTACAAACTGACAGGTAGTAAAGTCCATGTAACTGACTATTCTAATGCGTCCAGAACCTTAATGTATAACATTTATGACTTAGAATGGGATCAAGAATTATTAGATATTCTAGGTGTACCGAAGAGTATGTTACCAGAAGTAAAATCATCATCAGAAGTGTATGGTGAAACGGTTGATTATCACTTCTTTGGTCAAAAAGTACCTATTGCTGGAGCGGCAGGAGATCAACAAGCAGCATTGTTCGGTCAAGCGTGTTTTGAGAAAGGTATGGTTAAAAATACGTATGGAACAGGATGTTTCATGCTAATGCACACTGGTGAAAAACCAGTTAAATCTGATCATGGTCTGCTTACCACACTTGCTTGTGGTATTGATGGAAAAGTGGAATATGCACTTGAAGGCAGTATTTTTGTTGCAGGTTCTGCGGTACAGTGGCTAAGAGATGGTTTACGAATGTTTCAAAATGCCAAAGAATCCGAAAACTATGCGTCTAAAGTGGAATCTGCGGACGGTGTATATTTAGTACCGGCATTTGTTGGTTTAGGTACTCCATACTGGGATAGTGATGCACGTGGAGCTGTATTTGGTCTAACACGTGGTACGACAAAAGAGCACTTCATCCGTGCTACTTTGGAATCCATCGCTTATCAAACCAAAGATGTACTCGGCGCCATGATTGAAGATTCCGGGATTGAAGTAAAATCGCTCAGGGTGGATGGCGGAGCTGTAGCGAATAACCTTTTAATGCAATTCCAAAGTGACTTAGTAGATGTTCCTGTAGAAAGACCGGAAGTAATCGAAACAACGGCATCCGGTGCAGCTTATTTAGCGGGATTAGCTGTTGGCTACTGGAATGATAGAGAAGAGATAACAAACCAATGGAAAGTTAATAAACGTTTTGAAAGTGAAATGGATGATAAAGAAAGAAAAGAATTATATGATGGCTGGCAAAAAGCAGTAGAAGCAACAAGAGTATTTAAGTAAAAAAAGTTATGGGGGACTAATCGATGACATTCTCAAGCAAAAAACGTACAGAGACATATCAACAAATGAAAACAGATCCAGTAGATATGATTATTATCGGTGGCGGTATTACAGGTGCAGGCATTGCTCTTGACGCTGTCTTAAGAGGACTAAAAGTTGCCGTTATTGAAATGCAGGATTTTGCAGCAGGTACGTCAAGTAGATCTACTAAGCTTGTTCATGGTGGTTTGCGTTACTTAAAACAATTTGAAGTAAAAATGGTCGCCGAGGTAGGGAAGGAAAGAGAAATTGTTTATGAAAATGGTCCTCATGTGACAACACCTGAATGGATGATGCTTCCATTTTATCAAGAGGGCACTTTCGGTCCTTTTTCAACTAATATCGGATTACGCGTGTATGATTTCCTTGCTGGGGTTAAAAAATCGGAGCGTCGCAAAATGCTTGATCGCAAAGAGGCTTTAAGACGTGAACCATTACTGAAAGATGAAGGTTTAAAAGGCGCAGGATATTATGTAGAATACCGTACGGATGATGCGCGGCTGACGATGGAAGTGATGAAAAAAGCAGTTGAAGAAGGAGCACTTGCTTTAAACTATGCAAAAGTTTCGGATTTGCTTTATGATAACGGTCATGTCAATGGTGTAGAAGTAGTCGACCAGTTAACAAATGAAGTCCATGAAATCAAGGCAAAATATATTGTTAACGCTGCTGGCCCATGGGTAGATACAATCCGTGAGAAAGATAAATCAAAAAAAGGAAAAACATTACAACTTACAAAAGGAATTCATCTTGTCTTCGATCAAACTCGTTTTCCTTTAAAACAAGCGATCTATTTTGATACACCGGATGGCAGAATGGTATTTGCGATTCCTCGAGAGGGTAAGACATATGTAGGAACAACAGATACTGTCTATCAAGGAGATGTCGCACACCCAACCATGACGGAATCAGATAGGGATTATGTGTTAGATGCGATTGATTTTATGTTTCCGGGTCAGAAGATTACAGTGGACGATGTTGAGTCCAGTTGGGCCGGTTTACGACCATTAATTCATGAAGAAGGAAAGGACCCTTCTGAAATTTCACGTAAGGACGAAATTTTCGAATCGGATTCTGGTCTAATTTCGATTGCTGGTGGTAAATTAACAGGATATCGTAAAATGGCGGAACATGTGGTCAATGTTATTCGTGATAAAATGGTTCAGGCAGAGAAAAAAGTCTTTTATCCGAGTGATACGAAACATTTACCGATTTCAGGTGGTGATGTTGGTGGATCGAAAGGGTTTAAAGAATATAAGAATGAGCAAATTACGAAAGGGATAGAATTAGGGTTATCGGAAGAAGAGGCGGAAATCCTTGTCCAGCGTTATGGCTCTAATATACCGGTTGTCTATGATTACTACCAAAAAGCATTAGATAATGAAAATTCCCTTTCCCCCGTAACATATGCTATGCTTCATTATGGAATTGAACATGAAGCAACATGTAAGCCTGTTGACTTCTTCATTCGAAGAACTGGTGCACTATTCTTTGATATTCATTGGGTTAGAAAAGAAAAGGAAGCGGTCATCCACGAAATGCAACAAATATTTAATTGGTCAGATCAAACAAAAGATACGTATACACAGGAGCTAGATCAATTACTTTATGAAGCAGTACATCCAACTAAAAAATAGGGTTGTAATCAAACAGTGGGCTCAGTCTAACAGGCTGAGCCCACCATCATCAAGAGGGCATCTAAAAAATTGAATTCACCTTTTAGGTTTAAATGTATCTAAAAAGTGGAAAAATTAAATAGATTTCGATAGTATGAAAGTAAATGAAGCAGAGGTGATAGGTAGATGAAAAAAGTGATAAACAATGCCAATCATGTGGTTCATGAAATGTTAGACGGATTAGTTGCTGCATATCCAGATTCTTTGAAAAGGCTTCCAGGAACAACTGTCATTACCAGAAGTGATGCTCCAGTACAGGGAAAAGTAGGTATTGTAAGTGGTGGTGGGAGTGGTCATGAGCCAGCTCATGCAGGATACGTTGGCAGAGGTATGTTAGATGCAGCTGTAGCAGGGGAAGTATTTACTTCGCCAACTCCTGACCAGATTATAGAAGCGATTAAAGCGGTGGACAGTGGAAACGGTGTTCTTTTAATCATCAAAAATTATACCGGTGATGTCATGAATTTTGAAATGGCACAAGAGATGGCAGAAATGGAAGGAATAAACGTAGACAGAGTGATTGTTAATGATGATGTAGCAGTAGAAGATAGTACCTTTACTGTAGGTAGAAGAGGCATAGCTGGCACTATTTTTGTACATAAAATAGCTGGAGCTATGGCAGACACAGGGGCATCGCTTCTAGAAGTGAAAGCTGCCGCAGAGAAAACAATCGTCAATGTTCGATCCATGGGTGTGGCATTATCATCTTGTACTCTACCTGCTGCTGGAAAGCCAAGCTTTACATTAGCCGATGACGAAATGGAAATAGGTATTGGTATCCATGGTGAGCCAGGAATTGAACGTGTACCATTGGAGGAAGCGGATAGACTTACTACTATTTTAGTCAATAAGATTTTGCAAGATATAGATTATGAACAAGAAGAAGTCGCAGTAATGGTAAACGGCTTAGGGGCAACACCCGAAATGGAATTACATATCGTAAATAGAAAGCTTTCTCAGCTTTTAAAGGAAAAAGATATTGCGGTGTACAAAAACTGGGTAGGAGAATATATGACATCTCTTGATATGGAGGGATTCTCCGTAACATTATTAAAATTGGATAGTGAATTAAAAAGTCTTTTAGTTAAAGATGTTAAAACAATCGCATTTCAAGTGTAAAAGGAGAATTGGATGATAATATTAACGGTTGATAAAACAAAGGATTGGATGAAAGAAATCCAACAAAGAATGGCTGATAATAAAGATCAATTAACTGCGCTGGATCAAGCGATCGGAGATGGTGATCATGGCATTAATATGGCGCGTGGATTCCATGAAGTTGTTGCCAAAATCAATCATGCAACCTATGATTCAGTTGCAGATGTCCTCAAAAGTGCGGCAATGACATTAATGGCAAAAGTAGGTGGGGCATCAGGGCCATTGTATGGAACTGCTTTTCTGAAAATGTCATTAGCTATGCAAGGTAAAGAAGTAGATCAAGATGTTTTTAAACAGTCTATAAATGATGCAGCGGAAGGTCTTCAGGATCGTGGTAAAGCAGATTTTGGTGAGAAAACAATGTATGATGTATGGAAACAAGTGTCGAATTTTTTAGAAGAAGAAGACGTTGAAGATTGGCATGGCATACTTGAGGTGTGTCAGGCAACTATTGAAGACACACGAGAAATGACCGCCACGAAAGGCCGCGCTTCCTATCTCAAAGAACGTTCTAGGGGACATGTTGATCCAGGTTCCATGTCGTCATTTTATATTTTTGAAGCATTAGACGAAGTACTTGATTTGGAGGCCTAAAAAATGACACAAAAGGTAGGAATCATTATCGTTTCTCACAGTTTTCAAATAGGCGAAGGAGTCAAAGTGTTGATTGATCAAGTTATCGAAGATGTGCCAATTTCGCTAGCTTGTGGCACGGAGGACAATGATATTGGAACGAGTATTGAAAAAATTCAAGGAGCCATCGAGCAAGTAGCAAGTGATAGTGGCGCTATTATCTTTTATGATTTAGGCAGTGCAAAAATGAATGCAGAAATGGCGATAGAGTTACTGGAGTCTTCAAGTATTCGTATCGCTGAGGAAATTCCGGTCGTAGAGGGATCTTACATTGCTGCTGTGGAATCTAATTTAGGTAAGTCTTTAGAGGAAATTATGTCTAGCTTAGAGAAAATTAAGATAAATATGTAATATAAGTGCGTGTTCAAAAAGTGGCCGAATTAGAAGCAAGAAGGTCGAGGCGGCGAAGGTTTGAGTAGCGGAGCGTATGTATTTAAATACGTGAGCACAAAGGAAAGCTCCATAGAATCTACATCGCACGCCGGAAAAGTGCTCTTCTCTTCCAAGGAACGGAGAAACAAGCCAACGAAGAAATTCGCCGCTTATTATTTGGTGACTTTTTGAACATCCCCCATAAGAATCCCCTGTCATGAATGGAGTTGACAGGGGATTTGATTTCATATTAGATAAAGAGATTAGTTTATTGGCTCGATTATAACATTATCGATATAAAATGAATCTTCAGGCTTGGAAGTTTCTACATACAATTTTATGGAAGAAATATCCTGACTGATCATATAGTTTCCTGTTAATGGGAACCATTCACTGTTATTGGTTTCTACCTCTTCAAGTGGTAAATAAGTTGTGCCTCCTAAATCGGTTATTTCAAGCATGAATTTCACCGTACTCGGAGTTTTAAGTGCATCAACGAAACGGAAATAGGCAGAGAATTCGTATTCTTCTCCTTTCACAACCATATCTGTAATATCAATAGAAGGTCCGTGCCAGGAGGAAGTCCGATTAGTTGTTTTTAAACTAAATTCACCAGATTGCTTCTCTTTTTGTGTAGCTTCTAATATTTCTGATCCTCCTCTACCTTTCCAGCCATTCGTTGTGCCATCTTCATAATCAAACAAATGCTTTTCCAGTTCGATAGGCTCGTCAATTCCATCATTGAAAGTAAACTTATCTACAGCAAAAAGCTTTTTCCTGCTATCTCCTTTAAATACAAGGTACATGTCATGGAAACCAAACGCACCATCAGACGGATTTGTATCAATCATGGTCGAAAAGGTTTCCCATTCATTAGAGTTATCATTTGAAACAGATATTTCTCCTACGACCGGCCCGGCTACTGGATCATCAAGTCGAATTTCAATCGATCCCCCGTCTATTGACTTCACAGTAGCATCCATTGATAAAATGTGTTCCATTCCAGGTTGTCCATTAGCTGTACCATCTGCAAAATTAACATTTTCATACTTGATATAGTCGCCGTTCCTCACATGTTTAATGTATGTTTTTTCCTTGCTTTTAGGAATACCTTTCGATTGCCCGTCATTTTCTTCTGCCTCATAACTTGAAAATACATCCTTCATATCCTCAAATGCTGGTAATTCATGTTCCTTTGGAATAAATGTTGTTACACTATTACTTTTTAAATTTATCGTAACAGCTTTTCCGTTATTCGTAACCTTCACATCGTCTAATTTTTTTAAATTTTCGTTACCAGATGTTCGATATGGAACAAGTTCTTTTATTTTTTCGGGGAATTGATCCAGTTTTAAAGTGATTTCTTGTTTTGTATCCTTATTATTAGTAGCAACGATACTAAAATTATTTGTTTCCGGATCTTTATACGCGGTAATCTGTACACCTTCAACAGGAGATTTGTCTGATCCGATCATCATATACCCAGGACGAATAAAGCGGCTGTAGTTACCAAGTGCATAATACCTCTTAAAAACTCTAAACATTCCATTTACTTCCTCGTCTTCATCTGTGGTCAAACGTATTAAATCAGAACCATCTGCACCGTTAACAGCAGCAGGCCACCACCAGAAGTATGCACTAATCCCAGTTACATCAAACATATCTCCAATCAAATTAGCATGACGAAGTCCATCTCTTATCGTATTGAATTCATAAGATTGTTTGGCTTCCCCTTGGTTCATATATTCAGTCTGCCAAATCGTTTTACCTTTTTCTGTGGATACCGGAAATTCTGGTACATCTGTTCCAATACCATACGCGTGTGAAGCAACGACATCAATATAATCCGCCGTAACAGGATCATTTAATGCTGGAAGTGCATACTCTTCAGTAAAATGCATATGTTCAGGCATTACAATTTTAGCTGGAACATTCCTTTCTTCGAAGGTTGGGCCAAGATAATCTCGAATAAATATATTCATTTCCTCTGGCGTCCAAACGGCTCCAGAATAACTTGGACCATAATGTGGTTCGTTTGCAATCGAAATATAAGATATATCAAGGTCAAAATGTTCTTTATAGCCTAGTACATACTCAGCTAGATAATCGGCGAAATCTTGATAATTTTCTCGTTTTAATTTGCCTTCTCCCGTACCGTTTACACTATCGTTTGTCTTCATCCAGGCAGGAGGACTCCAAACAGAACTAAAAAATGTAGTAACTCCTCGTTTTTCTGCCTCTCTCATAAACCAAATTTGATCTTTGTCAAAATCATCTTTGGCTGATTCCCAATCCGGCTCATCCCATACAAATTTCCCAGGCTCAGGTTGGATTGTTGAAGCAGCTTCACCATCTCCAACTAAGTTACGTACCATGGATAACCCAATGCCTTTCTCTTGAGAAAAAATCATGTCTAAAATTTTCGTTCTTTGGGGTTCTGGAAGTTCCATAATATATGATGGTTTCTGAAAAGCTCCTGATCCGCCAAATCCGTCTATATGCTGTCGATTTTCATCCCATTCAATAACACTAGTTGGTGAATTAGCTTTTATTTTCGGTACCCAAAGATTAGTTGAGATTAAGCTAATTGTTAATACTAAAATGATAAACAGATAAAGCCTTTTTCTACTCATAATAGACACATCCTTATTATTATTTTTAGATAGCGCTTTCAAAATATGTGCTTAAAATACCTCCTTTCAGGTTAACTCCCATAATGATATCCTAGTTATTCTAGTATGGTAATGTACGTATATATTATTATCATCAAAATAATTAAAAATCAAGCCTTAGTGAAAAGAAAACACGCACAGCAAATTTTGAAATGAAATTTGCCACTACTAGTTATTTTCCTCCGGTTTATAATACAATAAAATAAAACTAACAAAGATTAGGAGTGAGAATAATAGTGGATAAATTGTTCTCCGTAAAGTACCGATTAAGTGGAAATCCGGATCATCAAAAACTACATTCCCATGAAGATTTTGAAATTTTTATGTTCCACAAAGGTGTTTGTCGTTACCTTATTAACAATCAAATCTATGATTTACTACCTGGTGATATTTTGTTAATGGATGGACTTCCCCTTCATAAACCCAATATCCCCGAAGAGGATGAATACATTAGAAGTCATATCCATTTTATTCCAGAAGTTATGGAACCAGTCTTACATTCTATGAAGGCAATAGAATTACTAAATGTCTTTCATCATTCTCATCATTACCTGATTCGAACAAATAACATGCAAAGTATTCAACAGATAGAAGAGATTTTTAAAAAGATGGATCAGGTTAATCAATCTATTAATATGTTGGATTCCGAGAAAGAATGGGAATTGAAATTTCTGCTAGGTCAATTGCTGGTGCAGATAAATTACCTATTTAGAGATACCTGTTCGCAAGTAAATAAGGAATCTAGCAGTAAAACGGAACATGCTGAAAAAATCGCTTCTTATATTCAGCAACATTTCCAACATAAAATAACTATTTCAGAAATAGCGTACAACCTTTGCTTAAATAAATCATATGTATCGCACGTTTTTAAAGAAATGACAGGATATACAATCATGGAATATGTAATGGCATGTCGGTTGAAACAAGTTAAATATTTGCTGGAAGCAGAAGAAAAGAAACCAGTGCAGGAAATCGCGTATGAGAGTGGTTTTGAAAACATTTCACACTTTAGTCGATATTTTAAAGAAAAGATCGGCATCCCCCCTAGAGAATATCGAAAAAAACGTCTTGCAATTTATCATAATGCGAGTGAATATAAATCTCTTAACCTATAAATGTGAATGAAAGACTTTGTTCACCGAGGATCCAATAGATCTTTTTTGTAAATCTTGTGGAAAGGAGTTTTGGCGAAATGGAACTGTTGAGGTTGGGTATTGTTGGCTGGAATCAGGAAGTTAATGACTATATCTCTTTAATTAACGATGGTCTTATTGAAAACATAGATGTAGTTGCAATCTTTGATAAAGATATCTCAATGAAAAGAATAGTCAATTACCATTATCCAGATATTCCATTTTACTGTAACTACAAAGAAATGATGGATTGTGAAAACGTAGAAGCGGTATTAAGCTTTCATCCTTCGCTTCTCCATTCCAGATAAGATAAAAGCCATGGTGAATTACCATGGCTTTTAATTCTGCAAAAGAAAGGCATAATATTTGCTGTTGGAAGTCTCACTTTAAAACTTTACTATCTTTCCCGGTTTGCTCCATTCGACACCTAAATCATTTGGCAGGCAAAACTGTTGATAGCATTGTTTTAATGTTTCATCTAATCCTTGAACAGTAGTTAGTTTTCTTTCTTCATCATAAGCAATCCAATGTTTCGGGAATTTTGGAATGTCCTTCACAGACTGGTGGATTCCGAAAATTGCATTCACGTGTGCACTTGCAGCTTCAGGCCCGCATAAAATGCTTTGCTTTTCATTACGTACTGCTTCGATCATTACATCCAATTTTACACTATGAATATTTTCGGGATCTTCGTAGACTTTTTCGCGACCATCATGCCATTTCGCTACGATATCACCGCGCTCGCCTTCAGGATGATAAGTAATCGTCGCATCTTCGAACTCTAATGTATATTTAGGTCGATGTTCATCTGCAATCGCATGTGAAGCGAGATAAACGATTTCAACATCATTCTTTGTGTGGAGATGAATGGCACACGTATCAAATGTCTCTATTGGATTTGCACGGTATAATTCAGCTGAAATTTGATCAATTTCTGCACTTGTTTCAATCGAATCACCGGATAAATAGAGAAGATGATGCAGGAAGTGAGCAGTTGCGTTATTGGCTACACTATCAAAAATCATTTCTCCATCTGGACTATATTTTTTTCCAGCCCATCCAGTCCGGTTGAAGTAATCAGCGTTTCTCGGCCACAGAACAAGACTTTTCATTCTGAAGGGACGACCGAATTCTCCAGCTAAAATATCTTGTTTTAATGACTGAATAGAATCAGTGAATGACCAGTTAAAGCCAATTGCTAATTTTTTCTTCGTACGATCTCTTGTTTCAATCATTTGCTGCAGATGCTCTCGATTAGCTGTTGCCGGTTTTTCACACAGTACATGACTGCCTTTTTCCATTGCAAGACATGCTTGTTCTTTATGTAAATGAATAGGTGTGGAAATTATGGCAAGATCAGCTTGATTCTCTTGGTAGAATTGGTCCATTGAATCATAGATTGGTATATTTTTATCTTTGAATTCCTGATAAAACTTAGACCTTTCAGGTGCAATATCGACCACACCTTTAACGAATACGCTTTCATGGTTTCCGTGGAAAAGGTTTTTTGTATATACGTTACCATAACCACCAATACCAACTAATAAAACGGAAATCTGGTTAACCATAGAAAAATCTCCTCGCTTTTTTGCTATTTTTTAAATGGATACTATATAATAGCAATATATCATAACTTCCTGATTTTCGCAGTAGAAGAATATGGATTGCTGGAAAATTAAACAAAAAAATCTGAAAAATGGAGGAAGTTCCATGCTAAAAGATATTCGAATCGAACCATTCGGTATACAACTATATGAAAGTAAGCATCACGCAGGTGACCGTATCGAAGAGCATCATCATCAAGTCTATCAACTACTTTATGCACTTGAAGGGACAGGTAAAATCATCTTAGATGGTAAAGAATATCTTCTTGAACAGGATCATCTAACATTTATTACACCTTTGACACCACATGCGATTATCTCAGATCATAAGCTAACTGTCTTAGTGCTTGCCTTTGACAGACGAATTAAAGATGGAACGAACACAGATTTATTTGAGAAAACATTATATGAATCTAAATTTATCAGCTTAAACCCTTTTAATAGCAGTGAAATCCGTCAATTGTTGCGTACAATGCTTTATGAACAAGCTCATTCCAGCCTTCATCAGGAAACGGCATTACGAACCTATTTATCACAGCTCCTCCTTTTAATTGCACGTGGCGAGAAAAACAATGACAAAGTCGATGCGAATACGTTGAGAGCAGAACGGTTAAAAGAGTATATTGATTCTCACTATTTTGACTGGATCCATGCAGAAGACTTGGCCACAAGATTGGGAATTAGCACGAGACATATGAATACTATCTTCAAAGAAACCTACTCTATGACACCGATTCAATATTTAACAGAAGTGCGAGTAGGTCTGGCGAAGAAAATATTAGCAGAAACCGATAAAGATATTGCTTCGATCTGTTTTGAAGTTGGATTTGAGTCAATCTCCACTTTTTACCGAGCCTTTAAAAATAGTACGGAGATTTCTCCTAATAAATATCGGACTAAACAACAGCATATTGATCAATTGCCGGAAAAAGAGTGACATTGATAGAGGACTTGCCGAAGTTGATTGTAAATCGCAAAAGTTGATAGAAAAGTCACCGAAGTTGATAGTAAACCACCAAAAGTTGATAGAAAACAGATACCCCGAACCAGGTCATTCCAAATTCATTTCCGATTTTAAGAAATTCGTTCTTAGATTAATAAGACGAATTTTTTTTATTACGCTAAACTAAAGGGAATTAAGCAAATGAAAGGGGAAAAGATAATGGCAGAACATAAAATAGGTATTATTATGAATGGGGTAACAGGAAGAATGGGAACGAACCAACACTTAATTCGTTCTATTAAAGCAATCAGAGAACAAGGTGGCGTTTTGTTAAAGAATGATGATAAATTAATGCCAGATCCTATTTTAATAGGTCGTAACGAAAAGAAACTGAAAGCGTTAGCAGATGCGCATGGCATTGAGCGTTATTCAACAGACTTAGAGGAGGCGCTTGCTGACGATTATAATGAAATCTATTTTGACTCACAAACAACAGTAAGGCGTGCTGACAGCATTAAACAAGCGATAGCTGCTGGTAAACATATCTATTGCGAAAAGCCAACTGCTACTAATCTGGAAGGATCTGTTGAACTAGCAAAACTGGCAAGAGAAGCAGGGGTAAAAAATGGCGTAGTGCAGGACAAATTATTCTTGCCAGGTCTACTAAAGTTGAAGCGACTTATCGATTCCGGTTTCTTCGGACAAATGCTATCAGTAAGAATGGAATTTGGATATTGGGTATTTGAAGGGGACTGGCAAGAAGGGCAGCGTCCATCCTGGAACTATCGTAAAGAAGACGGTGGGGGGATTATAGTTGATATGTTTGCTCACTGGCGTTATGTAATTGACAACCTTTTTGGCAATGTGAAATCAGTGTCATGCCTTGGTGCTACTCATATTCCAGAGCGTGTCGATGAAAATGGTGAAACATACAAAGCAACTGCAGATGATGCAGCATATGGAACGTTTGAGCTAGATAATGGAGTCATTGTGCAGGCGAATTCTTCCTGGGCAGTGCGTGTGAACCGTGATGATTTATTAACGATTCAAGTCGATGGTACTGAAGGTAGTGCAGTTGCCGGTCTTCGTGATTGTAAAGTACAGCATCGTGTGAATACACCAAAGCCAACGTGGAATCCGGATATAGAAAACCCATTTGATTTCCAAGCACAATGGCAGGAAGTACCGACAAATGATGTGTTTGACAATGGTTTCAAAGTGCAATGGGAGTTATTCTTAAAGCATGTGTTTGCGGATGAAGAGTTTCCTTGGGATTTACTTGAAGGAGCGAAAGGAACGCAGCTTTCTGACCTTGGTTTACAATCATGGGAAGAGAGACGCTGGGTAGAGGTACCAGACATCAAATTGTAAGGAGGTACAAAAATGACTAAGCTAATTTTACCGAATAAGGATCGAAAACTATATACTTATCAAGCTAGTAATTATACACCTTTTGACATTCCAAAGGATAAACCTTTTGAACAAAGGACTGCATTCTCGGCTGCCCATGTGGTAGCCGATCCATTAGCGGACGCTGATCCAACGCTTAATTCTCAAATAGATTGGGATAAAACAATGGAATATCGCCATTATTTATGGTCACTTGGATTATCAGTAGCGGAAGCAATGGATACTGCACAACGTGGAATGGGGTTAAGTTGGGAAGGTGCGAAGGAATTAATTTCGCGCTCCACTAAGGAAGCCAAATCTGTTGGAGGAAATATTGCAAGCGGGGTTGGAACAGATCATCTGGATCCATCTCCTTCTGTTACATTGGAAGAAGTGGAGAGAGCATATGAAGAGCAAGTTTCTTTTGTCGAAGCAGAGGGTGGGAAAATTATATTAATGGCAAGTCGAGCGCTTGCTGCTTGTGCAAAAGGACCTGAAGATTACCAACGTGTCTATAATAAAATTTTACAAAATGTTTCCCAGCCGGTTATATTGCACTGGTTAGGCGATATGTTCGATCCGGCACTAAAAGGATATTGGGGACACGAAGATTTAGATGAAGCGATGGACGTTTGCCTGCAAATCATTCGTGACAATGAATCAAAAGTAGATGGAATTAAAATCTCCCTTTTAGATGACCAAAAAGAAATCGGGATGCGCCGTCTCTTACCAGACAGTGTAAGAATGTATACTGGCGATGATTTTAACTATCCAGCGTTAATCAAGGGAGATGAGCAAGGATACAGTCATGCCTTGTTAGGAATCTTTGATGCGATTGCTCCAGCGGCAGCAGCTGCTATGCATGCTTTAGATGCAGGAGATTTGGCAACATATGATCAATTATTAGAAAAAACAGTACCATTGTCTCGTCATATTTTCCAGACACCAACTTTTTCTTATAAAACAGGTGTTGTCTTTATGGCATACCTTAATGGACACCAGGACCATTTTCGCATGATCGGTGGCAAAGAAAGTGCGCGTTCGATTGTTCATTTGTCTGATTTATTCGTGATGGCAGATGAGGCAGGCTTGTTACGAAATCCAGAAATAGCTACAGAAAGAATGCGTCTAGCATTAGAATTAGCTGGCGTTAAGCAGGAGGGTACATCATGACAGGTGAGAAATTAATGGGCCGTCTCAGTTTGAATCAAATCACAACGGAACAATGGAATCTTCAGGAAGCGGTAGAAGGTTGTGTACGTCATGATGTACCTTGGATCTCGGTTTGGCGTCATAAAATCGAGGAAATCGGTTTGAAAAAATCGAAGCAACTGATCAAAGATGCTGGTTTACAAGTGTCCAGTGTCTGTCGTGGTGGTATGTTTCCGGCTGCTACTGCAAAAGAAAGAGCAGAAAGAATTGATGACAATAAACGAGCAGTAGAAGAAGCAGCAGAATTAGGTACGGATACATTAGTATTAGTTTGTGGACCAAGTGCCGATAAAGATATTGATACGGCAAGAGAACAAGTTGCAGAGGGGATTGACACATTAGTCCCTTTTGCCAAAGATTATGGCGTGAAACTTGCTATTGAACCATTGCATCCAATGTTTGCCGCAGATAGATCCGTTATTAACACGATGAACCAAGCAACTACTATCGCTGAAAAATATCATCCAAGTGAAGTAGGTGTCATTGTTGATGTCTATCATGTTTGGTGGGATCCAAATCTTTATGTGGAGATCGAGAGGGCAAAAGACAGAATTTTAGGATTTCATGTGTCTGATTGGAAAGTGCCTATGGATGATATGTTTAAAGGCCGTTTTATGATGGGAGACGGTGTAATCGAAATCAACAGAATGAGAAAAGCAGTAGAAAAAGCAGGTTATCACGGTCCAATAGAGGTAGAAATCATTAATCAATCATTATGGGATCGTGACGGGAATGACGTATTGCAAGAGGTCAAACAAAGCTTTGCAAAACATGTATAAAAGCGGATAAGGATGGGGCGAAGGAGTGTATCTTTTAGAGGTACACTCCTTCATTGTAAAATGAAACGGAGGGTGCAGTAGATGAATTCGAAAAAAGTTACAGCACCATTATTTAGAGACCCGATTTATGATGGTGCTGCCGACCCGACTGTGATTTGGAATCATGTGGAAAAAGAATGGTGGATGGTCTATATGAACCGAAGAGCAACAAGCCGGCGAATGGATGTATCCTGGGTTCATGGGACAGATTTAGGCATCGCAACTTCAAAGGAGGGCAATCAATGGCTATATTGCGGAATTATCGAAGATTTAGACATCGAAAAAGGGCGCAATACATTTTGGGCACCTGAAATTATTTATCATGAGGGCATTTATCATATGTATGTTAGCTATATTAAAGGTGTACCAGATAGTTGGTCTGGTCATAAACGACATATATTACACTATACAAGTGATAATTTGTGGAATTGGATCTACCAAAGCACATTGTCATTAAGTTCTGGGTATGTGATTGATGCAGCTGTACACAAGTTGCCGAATGGAAAATGGCGAATGTGGTATAAAGATGAGCAGAATCATAGCCACACATATGCCGCTGATAGTGATGATTTATATCATTGGGAATCAGTAGGTCCGGTGATTATCGGATTCCCGCACGAAGGAGCTAATGTGTTTTTTTGGCAGGAACAATATTGGTTAATTATTGATGAATGGAGTGGACAAGGCGTATATCAATCAAAAGATTGCGTGAATTGGCAGAGGAACAGTAAAATTTTAGATAAAGATGGGATTCGAAAAGATGATCAAGGAGTTGGTCTCCACGCGGATGTATTAGTCGTTAATGATAAAGCATATATTTTTTATTTTACGCATCCTGACCGTGCGAAAGGTTACGGAAAGGATTCTTATTTATCGAAACGTTCCTCGATCCAGGTAGCTGAATTAGAGATCGAAAATGGCATACTTACCTGTCACCGGGATAAAAACCTAATATTACATTTGTCCTAAAATCAAATTGTAATGATTAATTCTCATGGATATGATTAGATTTATTTACATTTTTATCATTCAATGGTAATTTAGTAATATGAATGACGTAATGTTTGGAGGGGAGAGACCTGAGAAACAATCAAGATTCGATGGCCGTATACATTACAATTGCACTAGGGATTACTTTATTAATTGGTGTAGGTTGGTTTATTAAAAGTTATTTTGATGGTAAAACAGTCTTTAACAACAATTCTATTCAGCAATATGCTTATGATCTTCATCAGCCGAAAGCCTTAAGCTCGATGAATATATATTTACCTAAGAGGTTAGAAATATTAGCTCAAGATGATGATGACCAGGATGAAGACGAAGAAGATGAAGAATTAGAAGATGAGGAAGAAATGGATGTAACAGTTGAACTAGAAAATGAAGAGGACCTATATGAAGGAACCGAACAAGTAGATTCCAGCAATAATAATAGTTACTATTATCAAAATAATAATGAAGGTTCCAGCAACAATAACAGTAGTAATGGTACAGTTCGTGACGATGTATATGGTGGATAACTACATAAAAAAACAACAGCTTTCAAAACTGAAGCTGTTGTTTTTTCGTATGCGACAAATAAGCATGAACTATTCGATACTCAAAAAGATTATTTATCAAAGTTCGCTAGAAAACTCATTACTTTAGTGATGAGAGGTTCATGTTGCCTGTGGATGGTTCTCGGAAACAATATCTATATCAGCTGCTCTCGCATTTGAAATGACTTGTTCTCGGTTTTTACAGCCTGGTATAACCGTAGTCACTGCATCATGCTTTAAGCACCATGCAAGTGCCCAACTTGCCATATCTATCTCTTCAGGTACTTCATGGCGGGCAATTTCTTCAACGATTCTTAATAAGCGGTCTGTATTATCACGATCGTGTCTAGAGCGTACATCATTTTCCTCAAATGTAGAGCCTGGTTTATATTTACCACTTAAGTAGCCACTTGCTAAAGGAACTCTAGCAAGAACACCGAGATCTTGCTTGATGGCAGAAGGATATATTTTTTCCTCTGGAGCACGATCAAGACGGTTATATACTACTTGAATCGCTTCAGCCCCAACCTCTTTAGCTTTGTCAGTTTGATAGCTATCCTGATTTCCTGCTAATGAAATCGCTAAGTGTCTGATCTTACCGGCCTGTTTCTGTTTATCCAGCATAGTCCATAAATCATCATTGTTAAATTCTTCATCAGTACAGGAATGGGCCTGATAAACATCAATGTACTCCGTTTTTAATGATCTTAAGGAGTCATCCAATTGTTTTAACACTTCATCAGCGGACCAATGACGGGTCCGTTCAAAATTACGATGGAAATGGTGGCCGAATTTGGTTGCTACAAGCCAATCATCACGATTATTCCTACTTAAATAATCTCCGATAAATTGCTCAGAGAGATGATCACCATAACATTCAGCAGTATCGATCAGGTTGATTCCTTCATGTTTTGCCTGATCGAGAATCTGATCGACTTCTGCTTGAGTAAAGTCTTTTCCCCATTCACCACCGAATTGCCATGTGCCTATCCCTACAACCGAAACATCTAAATCTGTTTTTCCGAGTCTGCGATATTTCATTCTCAGCACCTCATCTCTTTTTTGTTATAAATTTTAAGTTTATTCCTTCGTATAGGAAGTCTGTATCATTAGCATAACCGAAAAAGGAGGCAATGTCACAAATTAGACACAAACAATTGACTGAATTGTGAAATAGTGAACAATAGTATTGAATTAGTTTTTATACATGATATGATATAAGTGTAATAAAGATAACAAACACATTATCTAATGTGAAACGATGAACATTAAAAGGAGTGAATAAAAATGTTTTTAGAATTATTAAGGACTAATCGTTATGTCGCAGGTTTTCTAGCAATTATTCGAATTTATTTAGGGTACCATTGGATCACATCTGGTTGGGGTAAAATAACAGGAGGTTTTGATGCTTCTGGTTATCTACAAGGAGCAGTTGCTAAAGCGGGTGGTGACCATCCAGCGGTACAAGGTTGGTGGGCAGCATTTCTCGAAAATGTGGCAATACCGGGAGCAAATGTCTTTAGTTTTCTAGTAATGTGGGGAGAGTTCTTAGTAGGGATAGCACTTATTCTAGGAATCTTCACAAACTTTGCAGCATTGATGGGAATTGTAATGAACTTTGCTTTTGTATTCAGTGGAACAGTAAGCAGTAACCCGCAAATGATTTTATTAACAGCATTTTTGTTAGCAGCAGGTTTTAATGCAGGCAGATTTGGTTTAGATCGTTTTGTGATTCCGTTTATTCGTCGGGTGATAGAGAAAAGAAGAGGTCAAATGAAACAAGTGACAGCAGAAATACATTAACTTATAGTAAATTATGTGAAATACTGAACAAAAATAAAAGGAGCGGATGGAAATGTTTGTATACTTATTAAGAAATAATAAAGTAGTAGCAGGAATATTAGCTTTTATCAGAGTCTATTTAGGGTATCAATGGATGACAGCTGGTTGGGGTAAGATCACTGGTGGGGAATTTGATGCTGGTGGATTTTTACAAGGAGCTGTTGCAAATGCAAGTGGTGAGAATCCAACTGTTCAAGGCTGGTGGGCGGCATTTTTAGAAGCAGTTGCAATTCCTGGAGCCGATGTCTTTACATTCCTCGTAATGTGGGGAGAATTGCTAGTTGGTATCGCGCTTATCCTGGGTGTATTTACTAACTTTGCAGCATTAATGGGAATCATCATGAACTTCGCATTCTTATTCAGTGGAACAATCAGCACAAATGGTCAAATGATTTTACTCACATTATTCTTACTTGTAGCAGGTTATAACGCAGGCAGATTTGGATTAGACAGATATGTGATTCCATTCCTCAAAGAAAAAGTAACACACAAAAATGAAGAACGATTTGTAAAACAAGCAGAAGCACACTAAGTAAAAACACGCTCCTTAATGTGGAGTGTGTTTTTTTGCTCTAAAAATATTAAAGAATAGCAAAAAATCTATAAACTGCGAAGTTATTCTTTATAGATTTGCTTTCTTCCGTTCTAATTAGAGATGAGTGCAGTCATTCGCTCCGGCAGAATACTGCGCTTTCCGTGGGCTTGGCTTCAGCTAACTTTGTGAAGGAAAACACTTCACAAAGTGGATCTTCAGCTCTCGCTGTCCCACATGAGTCTCCGTATTCTGCCTCCGCTAATAGTGACGTTCTGATTGCGGCAAGAAGCAATTCTTTGGAAATATATTCAATGGATTTCCTCTTACTTAAGTAAAGAATTACACCAAGCTGCTGAAAAATGCGACAACCCTCGGGGACAAGCGCGAGCTGAAGATCCAAAGAGACGAGCGTTCTTTGCTCGCGAGGAAGCTGAGACCGTGCCCTGGAAAGGGAGTATTTTTCCGCAGCGACGAATGAACACTCACCTTCAGAAGAATGGAATAAAGCCACAATAAACAGAACTTTCACTAGTTCGCAGTTGTTATCTACTACAAATCAAAAAAACGAGTAGAATTGGCGATTTTGATAAAACAGTTAAGTCCTTGTAAACAAAAAAAGGCACCCTATTTTCATAGGGTGCAAAGGGGGACAATCTATTTTGAATCAAAATACTGTACATGTATCCACACCTCAGAAAGATGTGAACAGTATATGTACACAACAACTATTATTGTAACCGATTTCATTATATAAAAATTAGTAAGCGATTACAATAGGTTTGTAGAACTATTTTATTTGTAAATAATGTAAATAATAAAATTGATTATCGCGAATATGCTTAAATGAAGGCATTTTTAAAGGGTTATAATTTTAAGAAAAATTGGGTGATTCAAATGAAAATTCGCCGTTATAATATTCGCAAAAACCGCCAAATAATAATTCTATTAGGATTGATCTTTTCATTAGCTTTAGTTGCGTTAGTTGTTTTTTCGATTATGCATTTCTTTTCTACAGAACGAGAAGTGGAAAAAGTAGCAGTACAGTTTTATGAATACGAACAGAATGGAGATTTCTCAAATTCCTGGGAGATGTTCCATTCGTCAATGAAAAACAGGTTTGACAAAAGTGACTATATTCAAGATCGTGCCCATGTGTTTCTCGAACACTTTGGTGTTAAGACGTTTGACTTTACGTTAAGTGATCCGGTAAAAATAGAAAACTACAAATTAAACACAAACTTAGCGAACACTCAAACGGTTTACCGAATTGTGGTTACCTATATTTATCAGAGTAAATATGGTTATTTAGAAATTGATCAACCTATTATTTTAACAGAAGAGGATCGAGAATGGAGAATTTTATGGGAATATGAAGAATGATCTATGTTGAATGTTGAAATTTTGTAATAATAAGCGTATAATATAAACTACCATACTAGTATAAAGAAGGTGTAGGAATGGTCCCTCAAAGTCAAAGAACAAGAGGATCGTCACGAGATTATGTGTATAACACGATCAAAATGCAAATTATGAATGGGGAAATTGCCCCGGGAACAAAACTGTCTGAAAAGGAAATTTCAGATAAGCTAAATGTAAGCAGGACTCCAGTGAGAGAAGCTTTTCTACAATTAAATCAAGAAGAATTGCTAGGCGTTTATCCTCAAATTGGTACTATCGTGACCAAAATTAATTTAGCATTAGTTGAGGAAGGGAAATTTGTCAGAGAAAATATTGAAAAAGCAATTGTAAGAGAAGCAGCGGAAACAATCGAAAAAGAAGATTTACTTCAAATGGAATCCAACTTAACACTTCAAGAATTTTCATTAGAAAAAGGATCCTATCAACGCTTGTTTGAATTGGATGATGAATTTCATCAGTTAATGTATACAGGCTGTGGTAAACACAGAACGTGGAATATGGTAAAACGAATGAATGTTCAATTTGATCGTTTACGTCTACTACGTCTTTCTGTCAATCATGATTGGAAGATCATCGTTGCCCAGCATCGTAAGATTTTTGAAGCAATAGCTGACAGAGATCTTGAGACAGCCGAAAAAGCAGCAATGGAGCATTTACAGCTAGTTGAAATTGAAAAAGATGAACTCAAAGAACAAAACCCAGAATTTTTTGTATAAAGAGAAGGAGTGTATCTATGAACAGCAAAAAATATAATATGTGGCTGCAGTATCAACCGATAACAGACACTAAAATGATAGAGCAATATCAATATTTTTTTACCAAAATCGGTGTGTTAAGTGAAGGGCTACAAGTACAAGCTGCATTGGATGAATTACATGCAGCTGTACCACAAATGCTCGACGCTAAGTTTACTGTTTCGAACGATGCTCTTAACAGCACTATTGTAATCGGTAACAGAAATGACTTAGCACGATTTTTAGATAGCGAACAGCAAGCAAAATTAGCAGATATGAATGACGAAGCTTTTCTTATTGCGTCCAATCAAGAACAATTAATCATTGCAGGTAATTCTGATGTAGCAGTATTGTATGGTGTACACCATTTATTAAGATTGGTGCAGCTCAACGAAGATATTGCACAGTTAAGCGTAGTTGAGCAGCCAAAAAATCAATTTCGAATGTTGAATCAATGGGATAACTTCGATGGAAGTATTGAGAGAGGTTATTCAGGTCAATCGATTTTCTATCAACATAATCAATTTGTCGAGGATAAAACGAGAATCAAAGATTATGCGAGATTTTTGTCTTCTGTCGGTATCAATGCCATTTCGATCAACAATGTCAACGTATGGGAAGAAGAAACTTATTTTATTACGAAAAAGTATCTTCCTGAAATACAAGAGATAGCCGGTATTTTCCGTGTATATGGTATCACACTTTATTTGAGTATCAACTTTGGCAGTCCGGTGACGATTGGAGATCTAGATACAGCAGATCCACTTGATCAAAGCGTGCAAAATTGGTGGAAAGAAAAAGCAAAAGAAATCTATGATTATATTCCAGATTTTGGAGGATTTGTTGTTAAAGCAGATTCTGAGAATAGACCAGGTCCATTTACATATGAGCGTGATCATGCTGACGGTTCGAATATGTTAGCGAAAGCACTAGAACCATTTCAAGGTAAAGTGATCTGGCGCTGTTTCGTATATAACCATTTACAAGACTGGCGTGATCGTACAACAGATCGAGCAAGAGCGGCATATGATCACTTTAAACCACTGGATGGACGATTCCACGAAAATGTGATTTTACAAGTAAAAAACGGACCGATGGATTTCCAAGTACGAGAGCCTGCCTCACCATTAATTGGAGCCATGCCAAATACCAATCAAATGATTGAATTTCAAGTAGCACAAGAATATACCGGACAACAAATAGATTTATGTTATTTAATACCTCAGTGGAAGGAAATCCTTGCCTTTGATACACATATTAAGGGAACAGGAACGACCATCGAAGAAATTGTGGCCGGGAATATTCATCCCTATAAATACAGCGGAGTCGCAGCTGTTTCTAACATCGGTGATGACGAAAACTGGACAGGAAATACATTAGCACAAGCAAATCTATATGGATATGGCAGGTTGATTTGGAATCCGTCGTTATTATCAGAACAAATAGCAGAGGAATGGATTAAACAGACATTTGGTTCGAAAGAAGAAGTGCTAAACACAATAGAAGATATGCTATTAAACGCTTGGGGAATCTATGAAAATTATACAGCACCGCTTGGTGTAGGATGGATGGTTACCCCAGGAGTGCATTACGGACCTAATATTGACGGTTATGAGTATTCCAAATGGGGGACCTATCACTTTGCTGACCGAGATGGTATTGGCGTTGATCGTACAAAAGAGACAGGAACCGGTTATACCGAACAATACCAAGAACCACATCGAACAATTTATAACGATTTAGATCAAGTTCCAGATGAACTGCTTTTATTTTTTCATCATGTACCATACAAGTATACGTTGAAAAGTGGGAAGACGGTTATTCAACATATTTACGATGCTCATTTTAAGGGCTATGAACAGGTAGAAGGATTAATCGAGCAATGGGAGAATTTACGCAATTATGTTGATAATGAACGATTTGCGAATGTACAAGATCGTTTAGAACGACAACTGGATAATGCCAAAGAATGGCGTGATCAGATCAATACCTATTTTTACCGTAAGTCTGGTATTGGTGATCAACACGGACGAACCATCTACTAAGAAGGGATGTGACAACATGCGAATGGTATTTCGATGGTTTGGTGAGGGAAATGATAGTGTAACCTTACCTCAAATTAAACAGATTCCTGGTGTGGAAGGCGTTGTTTGGGCATTGCATGATATTCCACCAGGCGAAATTTGGCCTAAAGCTCGTATCCTGAAAGTCAAGAAACAAGTGGAGCGATATGGATTGCACTTGGATGTTGTGGAGAGTGTCAATATTCACGAATCTATTAAATTAGGAAGAGCGGACCGTGATCGATATATTACGAATTATATAGAAACGATCAAAAATCTAGCAGCAGTAGATGTAAAAGTAATTTGTTATAACTTCATGCCAGTTTTTGATTGGATAAGGACCGATTTATATGGTTCCTTACCTGATAAATCGACAGCACTTTTCTATGAAAAGGCAAAAGTAACGGATATGGATCCGTTAGAATTAGTCAAAAAAATAGCTGCAAATCCTGATTATACAATGCCTGGATGGGAACCGGAACGTTTAGAGATATTGAAGGATTTATTCGCAGCATATCTAGATGTAACAGAGAATGATTTAATCGCTCATTTACAATACTTTTTAGAGAGAGTAATACCAGTTTGTGAGGAATATGATATCAAATTAGCGATTCATCCGGATGATCCGCCATGGGAAATCTTTGGGCTTCCACGGATTGTGACTACACAGGAGCGTCTTCGTGACATTTTGAACTTGGTACCTAGTAATTATAATGGTATTACCTTATGCTCAGGGGCATTAGGCTTACGAAGAGATAACGATATCGTCTCGATGATTCATGAATTTCAGGAGCGCATTCATTTTGCTCATATTCGTAATGTGAAATTATTTGGCAATGGTGATTTTATTGAAACATCTCATCGAACAAATGATGGTTCATTAGGAATTGATGAAATTGTCAGAGCCTATCATGATATTGATTTTACTGGCTACACGAGACCGGATCATGGACGGCATATCTGGGATGAACAGTGCAGACCAGGTTATGGGCTTTATGACAGGGCACTTGGCATCATGTATTTATGGGGATTATGGGATGCCTATCAATTAGTGAAAAGAAAGGGTGTATCAAATGTTACCAATCCATTCGAACTTGAAAGATAAAGTAGCAGTCGTTACCGGCGGAGGTGGTGTGTTATGTGGAGCAATGGCAAAGGAATTAGCACGCCAAGGAATGAAAGTAGCCGTATTAAATCGTACCTATGAAAAGGCTGAAAAAGTAGTAAATGATATTAAAGAACAGGATGGAGAAGCATTGGCAATCGGTTGTGATGTACTGGATCGAGATGCGGTGATCAGAGCGGAAGAAAAAGTATTCAAGGAGTACGGAGCTTGTGACGTACTGATAAATGGTGCTGGAGGGAACCATCCTGATGGTACTACTGCAAGTGAAACATTTAAAAAAGAAGAAATGTCAGATCCATCGATCCGAACTTTATTTGATATGACGACAGAAGGTTTTTCTTCGGTTTTTAATTTGAATTTTATCGGATCGTTAATTCCGACACAGATCTTTTCTGCACGGATGGTAGAACGTAAAACAAGCGTTATTAACATTTCATCGATGAGCGCACCAAGTCCAATGACAAAAGTACCGGCATATAGTGCTGCCAAAGCAGCAATTAACAACTTTACGCAATGGTTGGCTGTTCATATGGCAGAAGCAAATGTTCGTGTGAATGCAATTGCTCCTGGCTTCTTTTTAACAGATCAAAACAGACCACTATTAACCAATGAAGATGGCTCACCGACACCACGTATGCAAAAAATAATTGATCATACACCAATGCGGCGCCTAGGCTCCCCAGAGGATTTATTAGGAACAATGTTATGGCTTGTTGATGAAGAAGCAAGTGGTTTTGTAACCGGTACATGTATTCCAGTTGATGGCGGATTTATGGCGTATAGTGGGGTGTAAGTCATGCAAGATGTAGTAACCGTTGGTGAATCAATGGTCGTTTTCACACCGGTATCCAGCCCAATGATGCGCTTTGCAGAAACTTTTTCGAAAAATCTAGGTGGAGCCGAGACTAATGTAGCAATTGGTCTTGCTCGCCTTGGACATAACGTAGGGTGGATCAGTAAGCTCGGTACGGATGAATTTGGAACGTATATTTTAAATACAGTACGTGGAGAAGGAATTGATGTCAGCAAAGTAAAGCGAGACCCAGACTTTCCGACAGGTCTTTATTTCAAAGAAATTCGAAATCCTGAGGATATTCGTGTCAGTTATTATCGTAAAGGATCGGCAGCCAGTACTATACAGACGGATGATATCGATGAAACTTACATAAAGAATACTAAATATCTCCATGTTACTGGGATAACCCCGGCCTTGAGTGATTCTGCCTATCGCACAGTAATTCAAATGATGCAGCTTGCTCGTCAACACAAGGTGACAGTCGTTTTTGATCCGAATTTACGTCGGAAACTTTGGTCAGAGGAACAAGCAAAAGCCGTTTTAACTGAAATGGTGACGTTATCAGATATTGTTTTACCAGGATTAGAAGAAGCTCACTTTTTATTTGATGAAACAGAACCCGAACAAGCAGCTGATCATTTTTTAGCTCGTGGTTGTGAAACAGTTATCATTAAGTTAGGGGGAAAGGGAGCATATCTCAAGACGAAAAATGAAAGCGAATATATCGAAGGATTTCCTGTTAAACAGGTGATCGACCCTATCGGAGCAGGTGATGGCTTCGTGGCCGGATTTTTATCCGGTATGCTCGACCAAATTCCCCTAAGCGATGCGGTCAAGCGTGCGAATGCTGTAGGAGCGATGCAAACACAAGTAAAAGGTGATTACGAAGGATTACCAAATCAAGAAGAGTTACATCAATTTATGTTCCAGCAAGATAATATCGATGTCAAAAGGTAGGTTGAATACAATGACGGTACTACAAAGAATGCTAGATACTGGTGTAGTAGCAGTAATGCGCAAAACAACACCAGAAACGATTATTCCCATTGCGAAAGCATTACGCGATGGTGGAGTAACATCGCTTGAAATTACGGTGGAAACACCAAAAGTGTTAACTCTCATTGAGAAGGTGAAAGACGAACTAGGTGATGAAGTAATGGTTGGAGCAGGCACTGTTCTTGATGCAGAGACAGCACGTGCAGCCTTAATGGCCGGTGCATCGTTTATTTTCTCGCCAACCGTAAGAGAAGAAACAATTGAAATGACGAAACGATATGGTGCCGTTTCTGTTGCAGGAGCTTTTACACCGACCGAAATTTTAACAGCATATGAAAAAGGAGCAGATATGATTAAAGTCTTTCCCGCCAGTGTAGTAGGACCGAAATTTTTTAAGGATATCAAAGGTCCACTTCCTCATATTCCGTTAATGCCAACAGGTGGTGTGGATGTAGATAACACAAGTGATTATATCGAGGCTGGAGCAGTTGCTGTAGGAGCAGGAAGCACTTTAGTAAAACAGACGGATCAGATTACAGAGAACTATTTAACGGATTTAACCAATAAAGCAAAAGAATTTGTTCAAGCGGTGGAAATGGGGAGGAACGGGGAATGACCACGATTCAGGTGAACGGAGAAAGCATTTCCACATGACAGTTACTTCGCGGTTTATGTATTATGTGTACAATTATATAGTTTTATTTTGAACGAAAAGTCGACGTGAATTAGACTATCACGTCGACTTTTCATTAGAATAACTGCCATTTTAGCTTTTTGGCTTTGTTAAATCTCTCGTTCACATTATCCCAATTCACGACATTCCACCAATCCTTTATATAGGACGCTTTATCATTTTGATGCTGAAGGTAGTATGCATGTTCCCAAACATCTAACACTAATAATGGAATGGTGTCCGGTAATTGAAATAATTGATGTTTCTCAAACGATTGGATTGCTAGTTTACCACTTCTCGGTGACCACAACAATGCTGCCCATCCATTACCCTCTACTGATTCTGCGGCATCAGTAAACAACTTTTTAAAGCTATTCCATGAGCCAAAATCTTTTTTGATTTGCTTGAGTATCTCACCAGATGGTTTCTTCTTACTGTTTGGTGTCATGTTATGCCAGAAGATGGTATGCAAATAATGACCTGAACCGTTAAATGCTTGCTCTCTTAACCAATGCTTGATCGGATCTTTGCCTTTTTTGCCGGTGTATAACGCTTCTTCAGCTTTATTTAACCCATCGACATAGGACTGATGGTGTTTTGTGTGATGTAAACGCATAATTTGTTCACTAATATACGGTTCCAATGCATTATAAGCATAAGGCAAAGGAGGTAGTTTATGTTTACCGTAAGGCACACTCTCTCTATTGGACGAACCTTGTATTTCTTGGATCAAATTTTCACCTTCTGCTCTTAAATCTAACATTCTTTCAGGATTGGCATCAGCTTCTTCTTGGTCTAATAATTCATAAATATTTCCCTGCCATTTTTCCACTTGTTTTAAAGTATGCATTTTTTCATCGTCTAAAAGTTCACTATCTTGGACAGTTTGTTTTAGTTTTTCACCCCAATTTAATAAGCTTTCCAGATATTCCTTGTATTCTTTATTCATGTTATTATCACCCCATGTAGCATATGTGAAAAGCCTATATGAGGTGATTATATAAGTATATCAATTGGAAAACAGTAACCAAAAGGGAGGTTAGCATATTAGATTTATGAAATGAAGCAGCTAGATGAGATCCCTATGGAACACCGAACAACGAGAGGGATCATTCTAACTGCATGTACAAGTGAAAGTGGAAGAAAAAAAAATTAATTCAATACATCTTCATTTCCAGCCTCTTTGAAAAACTTTTCGATATTAAAAGCTGCCATCCCCATGACAGTAGAATGTTTCTTCAGTTTAGCTACATTTAACTGGACATCATTCTTGTTAAAACCAATCGCATTTTTCTCGATTCTTCTTTCAATAGCAGGCATAATATACTTTTTGGCTTGGCGTAATGTGTTGCCCACAACAACTTGCTCAGGATTAAAAATATGAATAATATTAGTAATACCAACACCTAAATAATCGCCAACATTTTCTAATAACTGTATTGCTTTCGTGTCACCTTGATCAGCAGCTTCGATCAATTGTTCAACCGTAGCATCATTAAACCCAGCTGTTTCAGCTTGGTCCAACAAGGCCTGTTCTGAAGCATAGAGCTCCCAGCAGCCTTGGTTTCCACAACGGCAATCTGCTCCATCCTTTTCAATTGTCATATGACCGAGCTCACCAGAGAACCCTCTTAATCCTTTATACAATTTACCTTCCAAAATCAAGCCAACACCGATACCGATACTGATACTTGTATAGACTAACTCATTGGACATTTGTCCGACTCCGTACACTTTTTCACCGTATGCCCCAGCATTTGCTTCATTTTCTACAGTAACAGGGACTTTGTAATGGTCAAAAAGAATTTGTTGGAGCGGTACCTTTTTCCAGCCTAAGTTTGGTGCCAGCAAGATTTCACCTTCAGTTGTAACAACACCTGGTACACCGACACCAATACCGACTATCCCGTATTCAGATTTAGGAGCAACATTTTTTAATCCATCAATTAATTGATATAACAATGTTAAGACTTCATCCAAATTTTCCTTTTTGAAACGGATCTTTTTCTCCGATAAGATATTACCTCGTAGATCTGTTAACACACCTAAAATACTTTTAACACCGAGATCAATAGAAATGGTAAACCCAGCAGTTTCATTCAAAAGTAACATCACTGGTCGTCTGCCACCGCTGGATTTACCTGTACCAGATTCATGGATTAATTTTTCATCTATTAGTTCACTGACTAATGAGGAAACAGTTCCTTTATTTAAACCGGTTACATTCGCGATTGTTGCTCGTGAGATAGGTGCTCTTTCTTTAATGGTTTTAAGAACTAGTGCTTTGTTCTCTTTCTTTACGACATGCTGATTCCACGTTTGACTCAATCTCCTCACTCTTTCCCTTAGCTTATTAAAGTAACACCATTTTAACACAATCCAAAAAATAATTCTATAATCTTTGTTTATTCGCTAGACAAACTTAAGATGAGTTGCTATAATAATCACGAAATCAAAATCCTGAATGGATATAACTTGGAGGTATGAATATATGACATGGTTTGAAAACGTTGACAAAATTAAATATGAAGGCCCGAAGTCAACTAACCCGTTAGCATTTAAATTTTATAATCCGGAAGAGAAGATCAATGGCAAAACAATGGAAGAATTTCTTCGTTTTGGTGTAGCTTACTGGCACACATTCACAGAAGATTTATCTGATCCATTTGGTACAGGTACAGCTATTCGTAACTGGGACAAATATGATGGAATGGATCGCGCTAAAGCGAGAGTAGAAGCAGCGTTTGAGTTCTTCGAAAAACTTGGTGTGAAATATTTTTGTTTCCACGATGTAGATATTGCTCCAGAAGGTGCTACACTACGAGAATCAAATCAAAACCTTGATACAATTGTTGAAATGATTAAGGACTACAAGAAAGATAGCGATGTAAAACTTCTTTGGAACACAGCTAATAACTTTACAAATCCACGCTTTGTTCATGGTGCAGCTTCTTCTAGCAATGCAGATGTATTCGCCTATGCAGCAGCGAAAGTGAAGAAACAATTAGAAATTGGTAAAGAACTAGGTGGAGAAAACTATGTATTCTGGGGTGGCCGTGAAGGTTACGAAACATTACTTAACACTGATCTTGGATTAGAGCAAGACAACCTTGGACGTTTCTTCCATATGGCAGTAGAATATGCGAAAGAAATCGGCTTTGATGCGCAATTCCTAATCGAGCCAAAACCAAAAGAACCAACAACTCATCAATATGACTTTGATTCTCAATCTGCACATGCATTTTTACTAAAATATGGACTAGAGGATCATTTTAAACTAAATATCGAAGCAAACCATGCAACACTTGCTGGTCATACTTTCGAACACGAGCTTCGATATGCACGTGTTAACGGATTATTAGGTTCTGTGGATGCGAACCAAGGTGACCCATTATTAGGATGGGATACAGATGAGTTCCCTGCAGATATCTATTCTACAACATTAGCTATGTATGAAATCATCAAAAACGGTGGACTTGGATCTGGTGGGTTAAACTTTGATGCAAAAGTACGTCGTGGTTCATTTGAACAAGACGACCTGTTCCTTGCACACATTGCAGGTATGGATCACTTTGCGGTTGGTTACAAAGTAGCTAACAAATTAGTAGAAGACCAAGTATTTGAAAAAATCATTGATGACCGTTATGCAAGCTTTAAAGAAGGTATCGGTAAAGATATCGTTGAAGGTAAAGCAGACTTCAAATCATTAGAAGAACATGCACTAAACCTAAAAGAAATCAAAAACAAATCAGGTCGCTTAGAATTAATCAAAGCAACCATCAACCAATACCTATTAAACGCATACGCTGGTCAATAAGATAAGCAGTAAGAAGAAGACTTAGCTGAGCTTGTGCATAGCTAAGTCTTCACTTCGATTATAGGAGTTGTATTGGTTACGAATTATAACCAAAAGTTAGAGGAGAGGTGTCGCTGTGAGTTATGTAATCGGTGTCGATCTCGGCACAAGTGCAGTTAAGCTGCTATTAGTTAATAAAGCTGGTGAAGTAGTTCAGGAAGTTTCAAAGGACTATCCACTGATTCAAGAGAAAACTGGTTATTCCGAGCAAAAGCCTGAAGACTGGGTAGAACAAACAGTTGGAGGTCTAAAAGAGCTTGTTGAACAATTTGATGGAGATGTTTCTGAAATTGAAGGCTTAAGCTTTTCCGGTCAAATGCATGGATTAATATTACTTGATGAAAATAATCAAGTTTTACGTAACGCGATTCTCTGGAATGATACGCGTACAACGGCACAATGCGAGGAAATTTATCAAAAAGTTGGTAAAGAGAAGTTTATTGATGTAACGAAAAACTTAGCATTGGAAGGCTTCACATTACCAAAAATTTTATGGGTGAAGGATAATGAGCCGGAAATCTTTGCAAAAGCGAAAACATTCGTTTTACCTAAGGATTATGTGCGCTACCGTTTAACTGAGCAAGTGCATATGGATTATTCAGACGCAGCTGGTACAAGTTTATTAGATGTTGCGAAAAAAGAATGGAGCAAAGAAATTTGTAATTTACTTGACCTAGACGTTTCGATTTGCCCGCCATTAGTTGATTCACATGACAATGTCGGAAAAATCACTTCAGCTATCGCAGATGAGACAGGGTTATCAGCGGATACAGATGTATTTGCCGGTGGAGCGGATAATGCTTGTGGTGCGATCGGTTCAGGTATTTTGTCTGAGGGCAAAACTTTTGCAAGTATTGGTACATCAGGTGTTGTACTTTCCTACGAACCTACGGGTGATAAAGATTATCAAGGAAAAGTACACTATTTCAACCATGGTGAGCAGGATGCATACTATGCGATGGGCGTTACATTAGCGGCTGGTCATAGTTTAAATTGGTTTAAGCAAACATTTGCAGCGGAACAAAGCTTTGATGAGCTGTTAGACGGTGTTGGCGATGTACCAGCTGGCGCTAATGGTTTACTATTTACACCTTACCTTGTAGGTGAACGTACGCCACATGCTGATTCACAAATTCGTGGAAGCTTTATTGGTATGGATAGCTCCCATACTCTAAAGGATTTTGCTCGTTCTGTATTAGAAGGGATTACGTTCTCTCTTAATGAATCGATAGCAATCTTTAGAGAAAATGGCAAGCAAATCGATACGATCTATTCGATTGGTGGCGGTGCGAAAAATCCGGATTGGCTTCAGATGCAAGCGGATATCTTTGATGCTAAAATCGTTAAATTAAAGAGTGAACAAGGTCCTGGAATGGGTGCGGCGATGCTTGCTGCCTATGGATCTGGTTGGTATTCTTCATTAAAAGAATGTGCAGATGCTATCTTAGAAGATGCCGAGACCTATCAGCCAAATCCAGAAAATGTGGAAAAATATAAGCAGTTATTTAAACTGTATAGAGATGTGTATCAACAAACAAAACACCTGAACAAGGATTTGATGGACTTTAGAAAATAAACTATACGAGTCAAAAGCCAAGGATTTAAATCCTTGGCTTTTGACATTTTAAGAGAAGCAGTTTCTGTATTGCTTACTCTTCTCTGGCAACTTTGGCCGATTTACTGTCAACTTCAATAAATAATTATTCTGATCTATTCCGGAAACCATATTTTAAAGTTTCCGCTAAGTGCTATTAAGCTGAAGAAGTATAAGCAGTTATCATAATATCTTCTCTTGCCGGTTCTGACAGGTGTATTCCAAAATAGTTTGATACATTTTTGGGCATTTTCACCGCTTGTCGCTAATGATGCCATTGCATTGGTAGCTATTAAACCAACAGGGTGAAGTGATTTTTCATCGAAAGGCTCTCCGTCAATTTTATACCTTCTGTAATCCTCAGGATCTTTATCAGCAAAGAAATCTTGAATCTTTTCATTGACAACGACTGGACAAGCATTATCTCTAAACCATTCATAATCTAACGCAATATTACAAGCAACTCGATATGAATCACTGAAGAAATGCCCAAATCCGCGAATGTGATTAGGTTTCCCATCATAGAAAGCATATTCGGGTGCTAAACCTGTTAATGGATGTGCTGAAGCTGCGATGTATTGTCTGCTGGCAATGGCAGCTTCCTTCCAAAAAGCGCGATCTTCTTTATAACTCCATAATGCAAACAATTCGTAAAAATGTGGCAAGTGGTAGGAAGGGTCAGAAAATTCTACGCTAGGAACAAATTTAATTAGTTTATTATCTGGATTCCACATCGGATATCCATCATTGCTTTCGCCTTTATGGATGCAGCGATGTAGCAAATCCTTTGCATGTTTACTATATTCATTGATTCCGGAACCATCTCCCCAGCGATGCGAAGCAAAAAACAAAGCCAGTGCAAAATATTCTTCTCCATCCGGTGCAGGGCCGTAAGCATTCTTTGATCCATCTGGTGCACATGACCAGGCAAAATAACCAGCATTTTCCCCTTCTTCCATATACATATAGGTCATAGACCACTTCCATACTCTGTCGAAAATATCTTTATCATCCATTTGTACGGCCATCATCATGCCATAAGACATACCTTCAGTTCGCACATCGTCATTTCCTGTATCGAGCATATAACCTAAGTCATTACCTACAGGAAAATATATTTGTGTTTCCGGGTGAGAGGGATCGAATAATTGCTTCCAAGTATCTGTTACTTTACGATCGATTAATTCCTCCTCATAACCATATTCTTTTAGTACGTTTCGATAGTTTCTGCTTGTGAATGCCGCTGCATAACTCATAAAACTCCTCCTTCAAATGTTCTCAATCAAGTACTTCCATAATATAATGGAATAGTAAAGATTTAGTTTAGCGGGTAAAATAATAACCATAAATGTAAAACCTACTTTTCTTTTGAGATTTATTGTACTATAATAAGTATGTCTATTGAATGAACAAAGTATATTTTTTTCTTTGATTATTAAAGCGTTTTCAATAAAGGAGGGTATCTGATGACAAAAACAGTGAATTCCAATGGTTTTTATCGTTTTTTGGAATGGATGATGTGGATCATGTATTTAAATCTGTTGTGGGTACTGATGTCGTTGGTTGGATTAGTTGTTCTTGGTATATTTCCGGCAACAATGGCTTTAGTGATTACCATGAGGGAGTGGTGTGTGCAAAAGGATGATATTGCTTTTAACAAAACATTTTTTAAGGCATACAAGAACACTTTTATCCAAGCAAACGTGATCGGTTATCTATTGACAGCTGTTGGCTATATATTAGTTGTTGATTATCAGTGGATCATGCAACATACCACAACCTTTCAATCAATATTTTTGGTCTTATTTATCGTTATTGGGATTATTTTCACCATCACGTTATTATACATATTTCCAACTTTCGCACATTTTGATTTATCGATACGGCAAACATTTAAACATGCAATTGTGTTAGGATTATTCAGTCCATTCGTTACGATCGGGATGTTCGTTGCTTTATTTGTACTGCAATATGTATGGAGGTTTATTCCAGGGCTACTCCCTGTAGTTGGTATCAGTTTCACCTTTTATATTATAACTCGGTTAGCGATATTTGCTTTTGAAAGCTTTGAAAACAGACAGCAAACCATATTAGAGAAAGAATATGTGAAAGGGGAGAAGAAACATGCATAAAGTCTATTTGGTCGATGATGATGTCTTCGTTCGTAAAGGAATCAAAACCTTGATAGATTGGGAAGAATATGGCTTTAAAGTCTGTGGTGAAGCTGATAACGGAGAAGATGCATTGTCAGAGATTAAGCAACTTCAGCCGGACCTTGTGCTGACTGATATACGAATGCCTGTATTAGATGGTTTGGATTTAATTAAACATTCGAAGGAAACCATATCCCGTTCTCCTTATTTTATCGTAATTAGCGGTTATAACGATTTTAAATATGCGCAACGGGCACTTCGATATGGAGTAAAGGATTTTATTCTGAAGCCTGTTGATCAAGAGGAAATTCATCAAACCTTACACAAGATATCTGGTGCGATTGAAGCTGAATATGAAACGAAACAGATGGAAGACAAAATAGAAGCGATATCAGAATTGAAGAAACTCTTTTTATGTGACAAGGAATGTAACCTATCAGATGAATGGGACCATCCTTTTTTTGATGGATCCGACTATACATTTATAAAGGTTGAGATCAATGGTTTGAATATTGATTATCAACAATGCTTTGACAAGTTAGAAAATGCTTTGTTGAACTTGGATGCACATAACCATTTTATGTGTTTTGAGGATAATATCAATTGCTTCGGTTTAGTAATCAATGACAAATTTTTGACTGCAAATAATCAACATATAGATCAATTTCTGGATGCGTGGTATCGTCAAGTCGGATTAGATATGCATGTTTATTGTGGCAAAACTGTTCGAAGAATCGAGGACATAACGAATTCTTATAAAACGGCAAAGAAGTGTGTGCAATTCAAGTACTTATTTGAAGAGCCTATTATTACTGCCGCCATGATTGCTGAAAAAGATGTGTTTTTTATTGATCTGGATCAAACCTATTATGATGAGATGATGGAATTTATCGAAGAAAATAATCATGAAAAGGTCGTCACACAACTTAATAAAATGATACAGACATGCAAAGAAATGAACTTTGCCAAAGATGCATTGCGAACAATGGTAAATCGCCTCAATCATAAAATCTTAAAATCTATTAAAGAATCAGAAGGGAATGAACAGGAAATCACTAATTTAAAAGATATGTTAGAGTGGGATGAATATTCTTTAAGCCTCCATCAGTTACAGGTGTTATGGGGAGATTTTATCCAAGACGCGGCCAACAACCTGGCGAAATTAAATCAAAATAATGTAAAAGGAACGATATACCAAATAAAAAAATATATCCACTCTCATTTTGATCAATCATTAACATTAAAGTCCATTGCGAATAAATTTTATATGAATCCAGTGTATATGGGGCAATTATTTAAGAAGACATATGGCGTTTATTTTAAAGATTATATTTTAACTGTAAGAATGGATGAAGCTAAGAAACTACTTCGAACAACCGATTTAAAAGTGTATGAAGTGGCGGAGAATGTAGGGTTTAATAATCCGGATTATTTTGTTACTCAATTTGAAAAGATTGTGGGAACCACTCCATCACAATATCGAAAAAAATTAATGAATCGAATCAGTTAGAAGGATTTCTATGAAAAAAATTCACTTAAATGATATTCGAATTAGAAATAAATTATTATTAATTTATATGGTATCTGTATTTTTACCAATCGTATTAACGAATGTTATCTTTTATAATGTGACATCGGAAAATGTCCGTACACAAAAAATACATGATAATGAACTTGCATTACGGCAAGTAGCAAATAGTTTAAAGCAAGGCGTTGAGGATGCTGTCGGTATAGCATCCGTTCTTTATTCTGATGCCTTTGTTTATCAATTATTGGAAACTACTTATGAGTCACCTGTTGATTTTATCTTAGCTTATAACAATCATTTTCGCGACATTAATAAGTATACCCCTGTCTATTCTTCGATTCGGTCCATTCATTTATTTACTGACAATCCGACAGTAATTACGGCGGGCGGAATATTTGCTATTGATGAAGAAGTAAAGCGATCGTATTGGTATCAATCAACTCTCGATACTAGAAACAAATACCCTGTAGTAACAAGAAATCTAGCAGATAATGATGAATTGAGTCAGTTTGTTGTTGTAAGAGCACTTGATTCGAATGACAGTTCATCTAATGAGAAAGTTATTATGATTAATCTAAATGAGCGATTTATTCATCAACTTTTTTCGAATGAAACATTTGAAGGTGACATTTACTTATTAAATGAGAATAACTTTATTGAGTATTCAACAAATAGCTCCATTCAATGGGAATCAGAATATATTTCATTTGATACTATTCCAATTGCCGAAAGCTCAACGGTTTTGGATGAATCCTATCTCATCCAGTATATGTCGAATTGGAAAGTTATCGGTGTCATTCCAGAAGATAAATTATTAGCGGAAGTGAGAAAGTCGTTACCTTCCATATTGTATTTAGCATTATGGAATTTTGTCATTCCGACCTTATTCATTATTTACATTGCTGGTAATATACATTTCAGGTTAAATACAATTGTGAAAAAAATGAGAAAGGTAAAAGATCAAAATTTTGAGCTCATTCCAGGAAAAACATATAAAGATGAGATTGGCGTTTTAACAGCAGAATTTAATCGAACGTCTAAAAAGATTAAGGATCTGATAAATGATGTCTATATAGCTCGTATTCAAAAAAAAGATTTAGAAATACAAAAGAAAGAAACGCAGTTAAAAGCATTACAAAGCCAAATTAATCCTCATTTTTTGTTTAATGTACTAGAAACAATAAGGATGCGTAGTTTACTGAAACAAGAGAATGAAACTGCGGATATTATTCGCAATATGGCGCAGTTATTACGTAATTCAATTACTTGGGATAAAGACTTTATAACTGTTAAAGAAGAAGTCCAATTAATCCAAGCATTTTTAGAAATTCAGAAATATCGATTTGACGATAAAATGCAGTATAGTATTCAAGTAGCTGAATCAGTGGAACATATATTAATACCAAATATGACGATTATACCTTTTGTCGAAAACGCAAGTATTCATGGTATTGAACCTTTGAAAGCAAAAGGGAAAATCATTATAGAAATTAATCAAGATGACAAGTACCTATGTTGTATGATTAAAGACAATGGTATTGGAATCGAAGAAACAAAATATGTAGAAATTTTAGAATCATTTAATGAAGAAGAGATTATCGGTGAAAGTATTGGGATAGGCAATGTGTATCAACGGTTAAAAATGTATTATCATGATCAGTTTGAGTTGAAAATTGATAGCCAACATAATGGAACCACGGTCTATTTAAAAATACCATTAAATATGAAAGCAGAAATGTAGTCTTATGGATGGACTACATTTCCTTTTTTGTTCTAAATATAAACAAGAGTGATTTATGTTGTATTTCACGGGCACAGTCGTTACATGGCTCAGAGGTGCTCTCTAGAGCTAAGTGGAGGATAAAGTCAATCTGATTAGCTTCCTATTAAGATGGATATCCCTATCTCGGACATCTCGCTTTATTTTTCAAAGTTTCCTCTAAACTTTGAGGGGTAACATTTGAAATTACTACAAGGTACAATGAAAGTGCTTACAAATTAATCATCATAGAAATAAAAATTTTTGAGAAAAGAAAGGGGAATTAGTTTATGGATTGGAAAAAGAATGCATGGCTATTAAGTTTACTATCTGCCCTATTATTAGTATTAGCAGCTTGTAGCGACGATAGCAAGGAAACAGGTTCAACAGATAGTGGAAATGATACTACTGAAGAGTCAGATAACGAAGAAAATGAAAGTAATGGAGAAATTCATACCTACGATTTCTTTGATGGATCTGGCCCTGGAGAAGATATAAATACATCAGAGACAACTCTAGGAAAGATGTTTGAAGAAGAAACAGGTGTTAATTTCGACATCGAACACATTGTTGGTGATGTAAACCAAAAAATCGGAACGATGATTGCTAGTGGAGAGTATCCAGAATTATTGAATGCAGAACAATCAACAGATGCAGTTATTGATGCTGGTGGATTTATACCGTTAAATGATCTTTTAGAAGAACATGCACCAAACATTATGGAGATGTATGGACCTTATTTAGAATTTATGAAACGTGATGACGGAAATATTTACATTATCCCTTCTGGTGCATCACATGGTTTTGTTAAGCCTGCAAACCTTGAGCAAGGTGGCTGGTGGATTAAACGAGATGTTTTACGTGAACTAGACTATCCACAACCAGAAACTTTGGATGACTATTTCGATATCATTGCAGAATATACAGAAGCTAATCCTCAAATTGATGGTGCGAACACAATCGGTTTTACAGCGTTAACGCACGATTGGAGATTCTTTGCATTATCTAATCAACCAAACCACTTAGCAGGTTATCCGAATGACGGTGGTATCATGGTAGATACGGAAACTTTAGATGTAAGTGTATATGGTAACAAACCTGAGACAGAACGTTGGTTAGAGAAATTAAACGAGGTAAATGCAGCTGGATTATTCGACCAAGAAGCATTTACACAAAATTATGATGAATATTTAGCGAAAATTACTTCGGGGCGTGTCGTAGGTTTCTTTGATTATCGTTGGCAGGTAGGTCAAGCACTTGACACACTTTATCAAGATGAAGATTTTTATAATGACTACATGGCATTTCCGGTAGTTTTTGAGGAAGGCATAAAAGATCAATATTTAGATCCAGTTGGTTTTGCGGCTTCTCCTGGTATGGGTATAACTACAGGCACTTCAGAGGAAGACCAAGTACGAATTATTAAATATTTAGACCATATTGCTAAAGAAGAAACGCAAAAACTTGTTACTTGGGGTGTTGAAGGTGAGACTTACGAGATAGAAGATGATGGTCGCTATTATCGTACCGAAGAACAAATTGCTGAAACTAGAAATACTGAGTTCAGAGATGAATTTGGATTTAGTTACTTTGAGTGGGGCTGGCCAAGAATGAATGGTCTATATCCAGACGGTAACGCTGTGGAACCACCAAAACAGCCAGAAGTCGCAACACTGATGTATGACGAGGGAGATAAAGAATTCCTTGAAGCATACGGAATAGAAACGTTTACAGAATTATTCTCTGAACCAGATGAAAGACCATGGTTCCCTGCATGGGACACACCTATTGAAACAGGTACTCCTGCTCAGTTGTATGAACAACAATTAGACGATTTAATGAAACGTAAGTACCCAGAGATTATTTTTGCTGATCCTGGTGAGTTCAGTACTCAATGGGAAGCTTACTTAGATGAATTCGAAGGTCTTCCATATGAAGAATACGAACAAGTTATTCAAGAATCAGTAGAACGTAAAGTGGAAATTGCTGAAAAAGCCGCTGAGGCAGCTGAATAAAAAAAGAGGAAGGCTGACTACACAGCCTTCCGTTTTTAAAAAAAATGATAGCTTTGTTGTTTTCGGACCATTCTCTATTTGAATGCTACGAATGTCGAGCATTAGGCAAGCATTCTGTTTGCCTAATGGTCCGAAAACATAAAGATAAATATAGAAGAGGGGGAATATCTTTGGCAGGTCAAACTAATATATTAAAATCAAAATCATTAACAGAGTCTGAACCAAAAGGAATTAAAGGTTTTCTAAAAAGATGTAAGCAGCAACAAGCTCTATTGTGGATGACAGTACCATTTGTTATCTGGGTATTTATATTTAAATATTTACCGGTATGGGGCTGGACAATGGCCTTTCAGAATTACAAGCCTGCTCTAAGTTTTACAGAACAAGAATGGGTGGGATTTAAGCATTTTCTATTTCTATTTACGGATGATAGATTTTTAGGCGTACTCCGTAACACCTTAGCACAAAGCTTAATAAACTTAGTGTTGGGTTTTATTACAGCAATAACACTTGCAGTTTTGATTAATGAACTATCTAATATGAAATTTAAAAGAGTAGTACAAACAATCAGTTACTTACCTCATTTTCTATCATGGGTTGTAGCGGCTGCATTAGTATCTTCTGTACTTTCGATAGAAGGAATAGTAAATGACATATTAACTAGTTTAGGTCTAATTGATAAAGAAATATTATGGTTAGGAGTTGGGGAATATTTTTGGGGTATATTAGGTGCTGCTGAAACTTGGAAAAATGTTGGATGGAACGCCATCATATACTTAGCAGCTATTTCAATGATTGATCAAGAACAGTACGAAGCAGCTAAAATTGATGGCGCTTCAAGGATACAACGTATTTTGCATATCACTATACCAGGTATGAAGTCAGTAATAATAGTTTTATTAATTATGAATATCGGCTATATCTTAGAGGCTGGTTTTGAACCACAGTATTTACTCGGAAATGGACAAAACGTTGAATACTCGGAAAATATTGACGTCTTTGTAATTAAATATGGTATTTCCATGTTTAATTTCTCATTAGCAACAGCAGCAGGCATGTTTAAAACCGTTATAAGCTTTATATTCTTAATTGCGGCAAATTCATTGTCTAAGAAAATGGGCCAAGGCGGGCTTTACTAGGAGGTATGCAAATTGTTCAAACGTAAAAGAGCAGGGTTTATGCGAACTAAGGAAGATATTATTTTTGATACATGTAATATAACTTTTCTGGTTGTATTGTGTATTTTTATGCTTTATCCGTTTTTAAATCAGTTAGCAATTTCATTAAATGAAGCGACAGATTCTGTTAAGGGATCTATTTATTTATGGCCGAGGGAGTTTACCTGGAATAACTACGAGCATGTATTTGATAAAGCGGCGATTTATCAGGCTATTTTTATTTCTGTATTACGGACGATAATTGGTGCTGGTGTGGGTCTTTTTTGTACAGCAATGGTAGCATATGCGATTGCACAACCAAAATTTATGTTCAAACGCTCTGTAACGATTATTTTCATTATGACGATGTATTTTAATGGTGGTTTAATTCCTACTTTCCTATTAATGAGAGACCTACAACTAATCGGATCCTTTTGGGTATATATATTACCAACATTAATAAGTGCTTTTAACTTAATTATTATGAGGTCCTTTATAGAGGGATTACCAACTAGTATCTTTGAATCTGCTCGAATCGATGGTGCAGGCGATTTTAGAATATTTTTCAAAATCGTTTTACCTTTATCATTACCAGTATTAGCTACAGTAGCTTTGTTTGTGGCAGTATTTCAATGGAATCAGTGGTTCGATGTATTCCTGTACAATTCAAGTCAGGAACACCTAACGACTTTGCAATATGAATTAATGAAAATATTACAAAACTCGAGTACCACGGCTAGTGGAGATATGGCATCCGCATTTGCAAATTCAGCGGATGGTGGTAATAATATGGTAACACCTAAATCCATTCAAGCTACAATGACAATCGTAGCAAGTCTACCAATTATTATGGTTTATCCATTCTTGCAACGATACTTTGTTAAAGGGATGACACTTGGAGCAGTAAAATAGATGTAAAGGAGTTTTTCTAATGACAAAACAAGTACCAAGTCTTTATCAGCAATTTGAGAAAGATTTCAAAATTGGAGCTGCGATAAATCAACGTACGATGCAGTCATCAGAGGAGGTAATCAAAAACCATTTTAATAGTTTAACAGCAGAAAATGAAATGAAGTTTGAGAGCCTTCAACCAAATGAAGACGAATACACGTTTGAAATTAGTGACCAAATATTAGCCTTTGCTGAAAAACATCAGAAAGCAATGAGAGGTCACACATTAGTATGGCATAATCAAACGAGTGATTGGCTTTTTGAACAAAATGGTAGTCTTGTAGATGCTGAGACTTTGTTAAGAAGAATGAAAGGTCATATCGATACTGTTGTTGGCAGGTATAAAGGTAAAATTTACAGTTGGGATGTTGTAAATGAAGTGATTGCCGACGAAGAGAACAGGTTCTATCGTGACTCCAAATGGTATCAGGTTCTTGGAGCATCATTTATTGAGAAAGCATTTGAATATGCACATTTGGCAGATCCAGATGCAACGTTACTATACAATGATTACAACGAATCAAATCCTGCCAAACGCGATAAAATCTATCAATTAGTTAAACAATTAAAGGAAAAAGATGTTCCAGTTCATGGAGTCGGCATGCAAGCTCATTGGAATATTTATGATCCAGACCTAGATAATATCCGTCAGGCAATTGAAAAGTATGCATCATTAGGTGTGGAAGTACAAATTACCGAGATGGATGTATCGATGTTTGCATTTGATGATAAGCGGACAGATCTAACCAAACCAACAGAAGAAATGAAAGCATTGCAAACCGAGCGGTATCTAAAATTCTTCGAAGTCTTTAAAGAATATAAGGATCATATCGGTGCAGTGACGTTCTGGGGAGTGGCTGATGATTATACATGGCTGGATGATTTCCCGGTGAAAGGGCGCAAAAACTGGCCGTTCCTGTTTGATGAATACCAACAGCCGAAAGAAGTATTTCAGAAGATCATACAAAATTAAACGTTCTATATTCTCAAATTATTGATATAGGGAGACTTCCATAAGTGTGGGTCTTGCATGGTTAGCACCGTGATAACCATCCTCCAAACAGGTATAAACTCGTTTCAATCTTAAAATGAAACGGGTTTATACCTTTCTGTGATGAATCAAGTAGAGAACTTATTTATAGTACAAAATACATAAACTGCGAAGTAACAGTTATGTGAATTTGCTTTCTTCTATTCTTTTTTGAGTTGAGTGTAAGTTCGTCGCTTTGGAAAAATACTCCCTTTCCGGGGGCACGGCTTCAGCTTCCTCAGCAGAAAAACGCTACCTGCGGGATCTTCAGCTCGCGCTGTTCCCCCCAGGAGTGTCGCATTTTTCCGCAGCTCAGAATAGTGTGCAGACTCCTACGGGACCAGCACGTGTCCGAAGACCCCGTGATGCACCTGTGTCTTCTAGTAACGCTTCGTAGCAGGCTTCCTCGGTGCAAGGGAGCAAAGAAGTCCATTCAAGTAGTTCCCTTGAATGGTAAGAGAGAAATTAGTTTTTAGAAAGGAGACGGAAATTATGATTACTGTCCAAGATGTTATCGATCAGATTAAAGAGGGGGTTACGCTTGATTCTTCAACTGTTGACGGTTTGAAATATGGGAATAGGGAAGAGGAAGTAAAGGGGATAGCTGTCAGTTTTATGCCCAGTATCGATGTGATTCAAAAAGCTATTGATATCAAAGCTAATTTGTTGATCACACATGAAGCCCTTTTTTATCAACACCATTCCAACGAAACATTAGAAAAAAACAACAGCTTCATAGAACAAAAGAAATCAATTATTGCTCAAACCAATCTAGCTATTTATCGTAATCATGACGCGGTTCATCGTTACCAACCAGACGGTATCACGGAAGGCTTAATAGAAGAACTGGAGTGGAAGCAGTTTGTAGTCGAGCAACAACTAGCATACAGTATTGTCCAAATCCCTAAAGCAACACTAGTGGGGATTGCCGCCCATTTAAAAGAGAAACTAGCTATAGAAAATTTACGTTTTGTCGGCAATAAACACATGAACTGTGAAAATATTGCTGTACTTGTTGGATACCGTGGGGGTGGGGCATCAACTATTCCTTTATTAGATAAGGTTGACCTTGTTATTTACGGAGAAGGTCCGGAATGGGAAACACCTGAATTGGTCTGGGATATACTGCAGCAAGGTGTTTCTAAAGGAATAATTCAGCTCGGTCATGCAGAAAGTGAAGATCCAGGTATGAAATGGTTGGCTACCCGATTACAAGCTAAATTTCAATCGGTTCCAGTTACGTTTTTACCAACGACAAGTCGGTTTCAATTATTGTAACAAGGAGAACATGGGATGAACACAATTATTTAATGATAACAGGATGTAACTCTCAATCGTTTCATTTTTGTAAATAACTACAGTAATGAAATGAGACAGAAGTATATTTGATTTGTGACAAAAAAAGAACATTCATTTTAATGTTCGTTTTTTTGTTCATTGGATGCGTATTTCTCTTCCTTGGATAAACGGTTATCTAAGGAGAGGAAGCAGAAATCCCAGGAAGCGCTCCCCTTGCTCCTTGGAAAAAACTCTCCCATCCTTGGATAAACGATTATATCCAAGAAAGGGAAGCAGAAATCCCAGGAAGCGCTCCCCTTGCTCCTTGGAAAAAACTCTCCCATCCTTGGATAAACGATTATATCCAAGAAAGGGAAGCAGAAATCCCAGGAAGCGCTCCCCTTACTCCTTGGAAAAAGCTTTCCCTTCCTTGGATAAAACGGTTATATCAAGGAGGAGAATCTGATATGATCTAAGGAAGCCCATATTGATATTCCTGTTATCAGAATGAAAATGATATGTCCCTTCCTCATTTGTCATTGCTTTTTTAATTTAATTTATTTATAATAAACATGATTCAAATATTATCTTTGACAACTTCATTAGCTAAAAAAGGAAACCGATTTCCTTGAGAGTGAGGATCAAAATCTATGGGAAGGTGTGGTTTTTTGAGTACAGTAGAAAAGATTCAATCACCATCTTTATCTTTGGAAAAACGTTTATCGATATTAATGGAAGCGCTAACGTTAGAAGAGAAAATATCGCTGTTAAGTACCAGTCAAAGCGCAATACCGAGGTTAGGAATAAAAGAATATGCAGTAGGTGGAGAAGCAGCACACGGAGTAGTCGATCGAGCAGGTGGTAAAGCGACCGTATTTCCACAGCCAATCGGACTATCCAGTACATGGAACAAAGCATTAATCCATCAGGTAGGAAGCGCGATAGGAGATGAAGCAAGAGTTTTCTATCAACTCCAGAATGAAAAAACGGGTCTAACGTTGTGGGCACCTACAATTGATATGGAACGTGATCCTCGTTGGGGACGGACAGAAGAAGCATATGGAGAAGATCCCTATTTAACTGGTCAACTGTCTAAAGAACTGATAAAAGGAATGCAAGGAGATGATCCCTTTTATGTAAAACTTGTCGCCGCACCGAAGCATTTTTATGGGAATAATCATGAAAAAGGGCGCGAAGATACATCGAACAGTATTGATTTACGCAATAGAAAAGAATATTATTTAAAAGCGTTTGAACCTGCATTTAAAGAAGCGAATGCTCTATCGATGATGACGGCCTATAATGGTGTCAATGGGATCCCATGCATGCAAATACATGAAATCGAAGAAATTGTCCGAGATGAATGGGGTATGGATGGATTCATTGTCAGTGATGGCGGTGCCTTGACATTAAATGTGGAAGAGTATCAATATTATGACACCTTTGAAGAAGCATTAGCAGATGCTTTAAAAAAAGGAATTGATTGTTTTGTAGATCGTAAGGAAATCGTCGAGGAAGCAGCAAAGGACGCACTGGACAAACAATTAATCGAACCGGAAGATATCGACCGTGCTATCCATCGGATGTTAAAAGTGCGTTTTCGTTTAGGCCACTTTGATGAGGATACCAGTCGAAACCCTTATCATAACTTACCACTAGATGTAATGTGCAGTGATAATCATAGTAAGCTTGCTCGTAAAGCAACCGATGAATCGATCGTATTATTAAAAAATGACCGGGAGTTTTTACCTTTATGTGAAAATAAGCTGGAAAAGCTTGCGGTTATCGGACCGACAGCTAACGATGTTTTTCGCGATTGGTATACAGGGTACCCACCGTATAAGGTAACTCCATTAGCAGGTATCAAAGAACACATTCCAGATCTAGATATTTCCTATCATGATGGGTTTGATCGCATTGTTTGGCAACCGAAGTTATCCTCCGATCATTTAGGAGTTAATGATGAAAATCATTGGATCATTACGCAAGATGATGAGAGTCATGCTGCTTTAGTAGATGAAGACTGGGGAAATGGCTGGCATGTTTTTAAAAGTGTGAAAACGAATCGCTATTTGACACAAATGGATAAAGGCCAAACATTTTCCGCAACAAAAGAGGAAATTTTTGACTGGTTTAACCGTGAAAAAATAAACGTTACGGCTAATGATCAGGATTTGTATAGATTAAGCAGCTGGAACGGTTACCCGATAACAATAGAAGAAGATAAAGTGATAGTGAGCGAAAACGATGCTACCCTTTTTGAGAAAAAGGTCATTGAAAATGGCATAGAAGAAGCTGCAGCCTGTGCAAAAGAAAGTGATGTGGCGGTTGTCTGTGTTGGGAATCATCCAATGATTAATGGAAAAGAAACAGAAGATCGAGAAGATATTAAACTGGCAGACTACCAACAGCGTCTAGTTCAGGCAGTTTATCAAGCAAATCCGAACATGGTTCTGGTTGTGATTGGAAGTTATCCATTTGCAATAAACTGGGAACAAGATCACATTCCTGCAATTATATACAGCTCACATGGATCACAAGAGCTAGGTCACAGCTTGGCTGCAACAATCTTCGGTGACAATAATCCTTCAGGTAAACTAAGCATGACGTGGTACCGGGATGCCAACCGATTACCTGAAATAACAGATTATGATATTCGCAAAGGGAAGCGAACCTATCAATATGCTGATGACAATACTTTGTACCCATTTGGTCATGGTCTAAGTTATGGCACTGTTACTTATCAGGATGTTATTATTGATAAATATGTGATAACGGAGAATGAACAACTGTCCGTTACATTTACCATAAAAAATGAAAGCGATTTTAATAGATCAGAAGTTGCTCAAGTGTATGCAAGTGTAACGGGCGGCTACTATTCGAGAGCCAATAAACAATTGGTCGCTTTTGAAAAAGTCTTTTTACTACCAGAAGAGGAAAAACAGGTAACATTATCGATTGATACGGATCAATTAAAAGTATTTGATGTCAGATCGAATCAGTTTGTACTGGAACAAGGAACGGTTCTTTTACATATTGGACAGTCAAGTGAGCAATTTGTCTACACTTCCGCTCCAGTAACGATTAAAGGAGAAGTGATCACTGGACGTTCCCTAGAGCAACTAACACCAGCAGAGAACTATGATGATTATAAGCATATTACGTTAACTAAAGGGGAAAGGGAAAGACCTTGTGTGACAGCTGATCAACAAGGGTGGATTCTGTTTCGCAATGTACAACATCAATCAAATGTCAAATTGAAAGTAAGAGTAAAAGGTGCGTCTGGTCAGTTAAGCGTTTATGTAAATGACCGTGAAAAGTCACCGGTCACTACGCAAAAAATCGATGTGGATCAATGGACAGATCAAATGATAGATTTCCATTCACAGGATAGTGATCCAATAGATATCATTCTGGAAATGAGTCAGCTATCGATACAATCAATACAATTAATGGAAGGGTGAGGATCCTTGCTGAACCAATTACCTAAACGAGGTATCTGGACGGATCAACCTGCCTCTAAATGGGAGGATGCATTAGTAAGCGGGAATGGCAGCCATGGTGTGATGGTATTGGGGGATCCCGTACATGATACGATCATCGGCAATCATTGCCGGCTTTATTTACCACAAGGCAACAGCTACGATTTACCTAATATGGCACCGCACCTAGAAGAAACGCGAAAGATTATCCGGGAACAAGGATACAAACAAGCGATTCACTTCTATTATGAAAGAGCGAAAGAACTTGGCTACCAGGGCTTAACGATGAGTGATCCATCACATCCAGGCTTCCATTTGCATATTGAAACCGATCACCAGAACTACACAGATTACAAACGGAGCATCAATTACCAGACAGGAGAGCTTAGCGTTTCCTATCAAGTAAACGAACAACCATACTTGAGAAAAACTTTTGTATCACAAGATTGTAATCAAATCATCTATTATCTAAGTCCAGGTTGTTACACGATAAAATTAGAAGACTATCAACATCCAAAAATAAAACAATCGAGTATAGTTGACCAGCAAACGATTCATACACATTTTGATTATTGTTATAGCGAAGCTGGATATGATGTGTTTATTGACGTAATTACTGAAGGAGCGAAACTTCTTTCCCATACAGTAGGTTTTGAGGTAAATAGCGAAAATCCAGTCCTGATACGAATGGATATTACTCCGTACAAAGAGAAAACAGACCGTAAGGTAATCAGAAAGCCGTTAAGCTATTCAGAAGATTATTCTACTCTTTTTGCCAAACATGTGGCAATTCATCAGGAAATGTTCGAACGAGTAGAGCTGACATTGGCGACAGATCAAGAGCGTCAACAACCAATCTGGTCATTAGTAGAGAAAGCAAAACAACAGAGGCAGATCACACCTGTTTTATTGGAAAAAATGTATGATGCCGGCCGCTATATGTATATTTGCAGTGCTGGGGAGTTAACGCCGAATTTACAAGGGATCTGGACAGGCACGTTTGAGCCGGCATGGAGCGGTGATTTCACTTTTGATACTAACGTTGAGCTATCGATTGCCGCTGCACTTTCTAGTAATCTATTAGAAGGATTGGAAGGTTTTTTCCGCTTAATAAAAGAGTTAATGCCAGGCTTTCGCGAAAATGCCCAGAAATATTATGGCGCACGAGGTGTGATGGCAGCGATCCATTCTAGTAATAGTGGAAAGCATGTTCATTGGAATCAGGTATGGCCTTTACATTTATGGACATGTGGTGCCGGCTGGCTAGCGCATTGGTATTATCAATATTACCGTTTTACTGGTGATAAGCTGTTTTTACAACATGAAGTCGTGCCTTTCTTAGAAGACATTGTTCTGTTTTACAATGATTTCCTGATGGAGGATCCGGATGGAACCTATCGTTTTACCCCTTCCTATTCAGCGGAAAATGGGGCGGCTGATAATGCCACACAAGATGTAGCAGTTGCGAAGGAAGTATTAACCAACTTGCGTGTGGCTTATCAAATCTTAGGTTATCCGGAAGCGAAGGTAAAACGATGCCAAGATATGCTGGGGAAAATGCCTTCTTATCAAGTGAATGAAGATGGTGCATTGAAAGAATGGTTAACACCGGACAAAGGAGAAAATTATAACCATCGTCATTTTTCTCACTTGTATCCTGTATTTCAAAGCAGGGAGTTCAATAATGAAACAGACCCAGCCATGTGGCAAGCGGCTAGAACGGCATTTGATAAACGTTTGGAAGCATGGCTGTTAAATGAAGAGGCCGATACATCTTCTACACATGGCCGAATGCACTCTGCATTATGTGCTACCCAATTCCATATGCCTGAGTTAATTGATGACATCTTCCGTTTACTGATCGATCATAATTGCTTCTATTCTTCGTTGATGATGTCACATTATAATGAGCAGGAAATCTTCAATGTTGATGGCAATGGAGCGTTACCACAAGTCGTTCATGAAATGTTAGCCGATTTCAGTAATGGCAGGTTAACATTGCTGGGTGCACTTCCTCCCTCCTTACCAAAAGGAGAGATCAAAGGGATCTGTCTGCCAAATCAAATAATAGTTCATAGATTGACCTGGGATACAGAGGCACAACAACTCAAGCTACAAATAGTAAGTAAAATCGATCAGGAGGTAAAGCTATATTTCCCGCTTTATCCGGAGGTTGAGGAAAATAATCAACGTGTGACCTTACAGCAAAATAAACAAGTTTCATTCGTAATGAATCTGTTAAAGTAGCGTATCAACTTGGTACCGGGGATAGGGAGTAAATGAAAAAATAATTGAAACAAATGGAGAAAACCTTGATAATAAATGAGTAATAAAAAGCTGTGACAGGAGGGAGAGCAAATGTTTCTAAAGAAAAAAATCATGTCTTTATTTAACTTTTTAAAAGTAAAGCATAAATTGTTAGGCATTTATCTGATTGTCACAGCTATACCTATTCTATTAGTTGGTGCATATTTGAACTATAGCACAAGAGATATTGTATTAAACAACTCATTAAGTGAAGCAGAATCAAATGTTGATAAACTCGAGTTACGCTTACAAACCATCTTTAATCGTGTGATTAGTATTGCAGATATGGTTTATATTAATCAAAATATGAAAGAGTTATTAGAAAATGAATATGAGTCGACATTAGAGATCTACAATGCATATAATCGCTATCCGGTTTTTGATGATTTCCTGAAATATTATGATGAAATAGAAACGATCCAATTCTTTATGAACAAAGATATGATAACGGATTCGCATTTTATTTATGCAGACTCCATAGTAAAGCAGGAAGACTGGTACCAAGAAGCCGTTTCTAAAAGTGGGCGTTTATCATGGGTCTATATGGAAGATTACTGGACTGGTCAGAAATTATTAGCATTAACCAGAGCGGTCTATGGTCAAAGTAATGACTTGCTTGGGGTATTAGCCATTTATGTCTCCCCAGATATGCTGAAATCAGTAGCAGAGGGAGAACCATATCAAGCAATTATTACATTAGATCGAGAAACCATCGTATATAATACAGAGCGTACATATATTGGAGAAAAAGCAACATTTTTCAATCAGGATGATGAGCAAATGGGTAATTTCGTTATGGATAGAGAGTTTCAAGGTGAACATGTCAAAGTAAATGTGCACGACTTTCAACCTGAAAAATCATTAGATAATAGTTTTCAAGTATCTTCTGTTATTCCGGTCGACGAAGTTATGAAGGAACCAAATGCTATCTATGTACGAGGTTTTTTGGTGATTATTGGTGCATTATCCATATCGATTCTTTTAATAGGGATCTTCATAAGAGGTTTCCATAAACGGATTCAGCAATTAAGACAAACGATGTATCAAGTAGCAAAAGGTAACTTCCAAGTTAAAAAGATAGTAGAAGGACACGATGAAATCAGTGAAGTATACCGTGACTTAGCAACAACCTCTCAAAGTGTCCAAAAAATTATTGATGAAGTCTATATTCATAAAATTAAAGAAGAAACATGGAAGCGCAAACAAAAAGAAATGGACTTTAAAATGCTTGCAAGCCAGATAAATCCGCATTTTCTTTACAATACATTAGAAATGATTCGGATGAAAGCAGTTTTAAATAAAGATCCGGAAGTCGCAAAAATCGTAAAAATGCTAAGTAAAATGATGCGATCTGCATTAGAAAGAACAGATCGTCCAGTACCGATTACAGATGAGATAGAACTAATGAACCATTATCTTGAAATTCAAACATTACGTTTTGGCGACAAATTCAGTTATCAACTAGAAGTGGAAGATTCAGTGAAAGACTATTATATATTTCCGTTATTGATCCAGCCCATTGTAGAAAATGCTATCATACACGGTTTAGAACCAAAAGAAGACCGAGGTTTTATTAAGATAACCATGGAAGAGGAAGATAAGTATCTTCAGGTTGAAGTGAAGGATAATGGTGTCGGTATTTCGAAAGAAACTGTAGCAGAAATCAGAGATCTCCTAAATGATGAGGATTATCATTCGGAAGGTAACCGTATTGGTTTACACAATGTACATCAGCGGCTAAGGCTGTATTATGGAGACAAATATGGGATAGATATGGAAAGTATTGAGGGATTAGGTACAACGATGTCTCTCAAAATTCCTAAAATAAAAAATAATCAACATGAGAAGGGGGTAGGATGAGTGTGTTAAAAGTATTATTTGTAGACGATGAACCGTTGATAAGAGAGGGCCTTACTTCCGTTATCGAGTGGAATGATTATGGCTATCAAGTTGTAGGGACAGCGGAAAATGGCAAAGTCGGGTTAGAAAAAATAAGAACATTAAGACCAGATGTTGTTTTTGTAGATATTCGGATGCCTGGGTTAAGTGGGATTGATATGGTGAAGCAAGCGAAGCAAGAAGGCTATTCTTGTAAGTTTGTTGTGTTATCCGGCTATTCCAATTTTTCTTATGCACAGCAGTCTATTCGACTTGGGATGGAATCCTATTTGTTGAAACCAGTTGATGAAGAGGAATTAATTCCACTTATTCAACATCTTCAAAAAAAGTGTATGAGCGAAAATTTGCTCCATTCACAAATAAACGAGTATGAGACAATGACAGAGATGGAAGAGTGGAAGGAGTTTTTACAGGGGAGAAAAAAGAATAACAGCTGGTTGAAACAATATCAAGACGGTACCTTCCGTATAGCCAGTGTCACATTTATTGACCAGCCGGAAAAAAGCTGGGTGGAAGGAAAGATAGATACGGATCAACTATATAAATATGTTTGGATCGATCAAGTAATGTATCTTCTATTTAAAGATTGTGATGTTGCTTCTATAAAGCGGTTATTTCTATCGTCAAGCCGGCTAATGGCTACCAAACATCATCAATTTCAATTTATGGAAGAAGGTACAACCATTGAAAAGCTACCAGTAATCGTCAACCAGCTTAAACAATTGCATCGTTTACACTTCAGTTATGGAAATACAACAATTTTATCTAACAAAGAACTTGTTTCAGAGAATCATTATTTAGCAGAAGATTGGATCGAGGAAGTATGTCGTTCGATTGAGTTTGAAGATGATAATAAGCTAGATTGTTATTTTGATGAAATAGAGAAGTACTATCAGGCCAATCAATATCAATCACGACGTATTGTGACAGAATTAATTGAAATCACAAAAGATATCTATACGAAATTATCTAAAGCAAACACGGACATTCATATTCCGTCCAATGAAGAAATGGCAAAGATTATCTGTGATTCTCAGACATTACAAGAACTGCTGTCTTCTTTAAAGAATCTGCTAAGCCAGACCGCTTCTGAAATTATTGGGTTTGCTTGTAATGCAGAGAATACGATTGAGAAAATCATTGAGTTTGTCGAAAAATTCTATTATAAAGATTTAAATTTAAAGGTAATTGCTGATTTGTTCAATTACAATCGCTCTTATTTAGGTAAAAAATTCAAGAAGCAAACAGGGAATTATTTCCATCGTTATCTGGATATTGTCAGAATGGAAAAAGCAAAGTATTTCTTAGTTGAAGAAGATCTGAAAGTATATGAAGTTTCGGAGAAAGTTGGCTATTCCAATAATGATTACTTCTATAAGAAGTTTAAAAAATATGTAGGTGTTAGTCCAAAAGAGTTTCAGAAAAGACATCGGAAACAACACGCTTAAAGGAGAATGTCGATGATACAAACAGTTACAGAAAGGCCATTATATATAGCTGTTCAATATTTTTATTTTTTTCTTGTCACTAATATTCATTTTATGCTGGCAAATCTGTTATTTCTATTAGCGTTTGTTTTTGTGGAAATGTCAGTGCAGAATATCATTCTTTTTTTCATTGCGTTACTGCCGGCAGGCCCATCCTTGGCTGCTTTATATTCATCAATGGGGAAATTGATTCGTGAACGTGATCTAAGTCCGACAAAGGATTTCTGGAAATATTATAAGAATAACTTTGGTATAGCGACGAGATATTGGCTAGTACAGTGGACAATTATGGCGATTTTAATTGTAGATATGTATTATACTAATCAGTTTCTATCCGTGTTATCTCCAGTTTTTTTGATCTTATTAATTTTCATGTTGTTTGTTATGTTATATGCATTTCCTATTTTGACACGGTTTGAAGTAAAACTAAAAAACTTGTTTATTGTATCGGTATATGCAATATTTCGTTACTTTAAGACAACCTTATTTCATATTTCTACTTTGGTATCACTGACGATTATCTATTATTTTGCACCTGGCATTACCGTTTGGTTTTGTATGAGTGTAGCAGGGTTTTTTATCATGTTTAATATGAGAAAGCCACTTCAGTTGATGGAAGAACAATTGGCACAAAAATGAGAGGGATGAAAAATGAAAAAAACTAGAACATTAATATATGTGATCATAAGTATTGTTGCATTGTCCGTCTTGTTATTTGTGTTGGTTAATGGGAACCAAAAGACAAATGACGCGGACGGGAAAGCAGAAAATCTCATTGAAAATTTTGAGCAGGTAACAGATATTAACGTGTTTGCCAGTGAGAATATCTCTTTAATGAAAGCTGAACAAGGATGGCAACTTGTTGATGCAGAGAACGAAATAGATACGGACAAAATGGAGAGCTTTCTGTTAGCCATGGAAGAAATGACAGGAAAGGCAGTTGATGTAGATAAAAAAAATGTCAATCTAGATTTTCCTAAAGTGACTGTTTCTTTTACTGATCAGCAAGGTGATTCACAAAAAATTTCTGTCGGTCAAATGCGTGGACAAGGTGATCAATATTATGTCGAACACAAAGAAAAACAATCCATATATTTAGTGGATCGTTCAGCGGTTGAAATGATTCCATTACAACGTGTTGCTTTATTGAATAATAAGATCTTAACGGTAACCTCTGAAGATGTTACAGATATTACGATTGATAACGGGACAGAAGTGATTCAGTTGAGTAAAGAGTCCCCTTTTTCAGAAAAAGAAGCATTAGCACATTTAAGTGGCTGGTATATGCATAAACCCTATCAAAATGTTTATAGTGTAGCTTTTTCGAACACAGAGGAAATGGTAGTTGGCGTCGATGGAATTGAACATGTAGAAATAGTCAATGGGGAAGACGATTATGGCTTAGCGGATTCAGACTTTTCGATTGTATTTTCGAATGGAGAAAAGGAAGAAAAACTTATTGTGGGTGAGCCGGCAGCAAATAATCAGTATTATGTACAGGTTGAGGGAGAAGAAGTGGTGTATAAGATACCTACAGAATTACTGGACCCATACAGTCACCAGGCCTATGATATGATTGATCATTTTGTTCATATTGTTTCCCTAGAAGTAATCGACGAATTATCAATTGAGACACCAGAAGATAAGGTTCATTATACAATGGAGCATGAAAAGAATGCTGAAGAAGAGATAGAAACAACTGTATTTCGTGATGAGATAGAGCTGGAAATTGACGCCTTCCGGGATGATTACAAACAATTGGCAGGACTGACATTTGATCAAGCTTATAATGGAGAATCGGTGGAAGATGAGCCAGAAGTAATGATAACCTATCTGATCACGGACGAGAACGATGAAGTGATGGAGAACTCAATCGAATTCCGAGCAATATCAGATACACACTATGCGATCATCAAAAACAACAGTAGTGAAATCGACTTCACTGTCCAAAAAGACAAACTACACCAAGCAATAGAAAGGGTGATACAAGCTGAATCATAATGTTTATTGGTTTTATATGACAAATCTAAGCCTGTTCAAGAAAGATTTGTTGATTATCTGGGTTTAAACAACAAATCTAAGCTGATTCAAGAAAGATTTGTTGATTATCTCAGTTTAAACGACAAATCTAAGCTGATTCAAAAAAGATTTGTTGATTATCTCGGTTTAAACAACAAATCTAAGCTCATTCAAGAAAGATATGTTGTTTATCCCTGCTGAAGATCCACTGACAGTGGGTTTCTGTCGAGTAAGCTATATTCGGAGTTTTTGATTACTTTGAACAAGGAACTCGTTTCGAGAGAAAAGAAGCGGGTTCTTTGTTTTGAAATTGGATATTTAGACCCACCTCTCCTTTTTACCGGTTTTTATGTCTCGTTTATCATGTTTTTTGAGAAAACGGTTTCTTATATAATGGAATTAACTTAAAAAAACGCTTTCAATAAATGGTTGACAGGTTAGGAGAGAGAAAAAATGAGTCGAATCAACAATACGGCAGAAGCACAACCGAATCTACCTGAGTCGCACTCACCTTTACAAACATCAGTGAAGCCAGGTTTTCCTTCCAAAAAAGGAAAGAAACGAGCGCCACAGCCAGGCGATAAAGGCTTCTTTAAAAGGTTGAGTAAACAAAAGGCGTTATTCTTAATGTCTTTTCCTTTTGTTATCTGGTTAATTATCTTTAAATACATTCCAGTTGCAGGCTGGGTGATGGCTTTTCAAGACTATAAGCCACAATTTAGTATTTTTGAACAAGAATGGGTAGGGTTAAAACACTTTAAAGACCTCTTCAATGAACCAATGTTTTATCGGGCATTAGAAAATACATTGGGGATGGGGATTTTAGGACTGGTATTTGGTACATTATCGGCTATTGCCTTTGCCTTACTCCTCAATGAAGTTAGGTTTTTAACATTAAAAAAATGGACGCAGACGATTTCTTATTTACCTCACTTCGTCTCTTGGGTAATTGTTGCAAATATTGTTATTACCATGCTTTCACAAGAAGGAATCGTCAACAATCTGTTAATGGATATAGGTATTCTGGACAGACCGATTAATTTTATGGCCCAACCGGATATGTTTTGGGGTATTGTAACAGCTGCAGATGTTTGGAAAGAGACAGGATGGAACGCGATCATTTATCTTGCAGCAATGGCTGGTGTCGATCCTCAGCTGTATGAAGCAGCAAAAGTAGATGGAGCAAGTAGATGGCGTCAAATGTGGCATATTACATTACCAAGTATTCGCCCGGTTATCATCGTATTACTTATTTTAAATATTGGTAACTTAATTAATATCGGTTTTGAAAAACAAATGCTATTAGGTAACAATATAGTCGCCGAAAAGGCGTTAGTTATAGACTTATATGCGTTAGATTACGGTATCGGTATGTTCCGTTATTCATTTGGTACCGCAATTGGGATATTTAAATCAGTTATCAGTGTTATTCTCATTTTAATATGTAACGGCTTTGCTAAACGAATTGGTGAAGGACGTGTATTCTAGCAGAAAGGAGTGTTTCAGCCGATGAAAAAAAGAAAATGGACGACATTTGATATAGTACTGACCGCTTTTATGCTATTCATGATAGTAATAACTTTATATCCATTTCTTAACATATTAGCGATATCTTTAAATAATGCAGTAGACACAGCAAGGGGTGGAATTCATATATGGCCCCGTGACTTTACATTTGCTAATTATCAAGAGATTTTTGGCAGTAATGACAGGTTGCTTCAGGCATTCTTTATGTCAATTTTAAGAACAATAGTTGGAACAATTACAGGTATTATCGCAAGTACGATGCTTGCTTACGTGTTAAGCAGAAGAGATTTTGTTTTTAATGGTTTGGTAGGCTTCTTACTGGTATTAACGATGTTTATTAGTGGTGGATTGATACCGGAATATATGCTAATTCGCCAGCTAGGATTAATTAATGACTTTGGTGTTTATATTTGGCCACTGCTCATTTCAGCATTTAATGTTATCATTATTCGCTCCTTTATGGATAATTTACCTATCGCGTTAGAAGAATCAGCCAAAATGGATGGCGCCAATGATTTTGTCATCTTTACTAAAATTATTATTCCGCTATGTTTACCGGTTATTGCGACGATTGCTTTATTCCTGGCTGTCATGCAGTGGAACAGCTGGTTTGATACGTATTTATATGCAAGAAGTAGTGAGGCTTTAACGACATTACAGTTTGAACTAATGAAGATACTAGATAACGCCAATATCTCGAGTGGGGATATTACCTCGCAGAATGCCGAAGTAATTGCAGGTCAGACTAACCCGCAATCCATTAAAATGGCGATTACTATTATTGCAACTGTGCCTATATTAATGGTTTACCCATTCCTGCAGAAATATTTCGTAACAGGATTAACGTTAGGTGCAGTGAAAAGCTAGGTATTAATGAAAATTAATATATTAATTATTAAAAATGGGGGTGAAAAACATGAAGAGAAAGCTATCAATTTTATTATTGTTCTTATTATTCATGGTTGCTGCACTTTCTTTAGTGGCTTGTAGTGATAATTCTGATACAGATACAAGCAGTAACGATGATGGTGCAACAGAAGAAAATAACAGCGATGAGCCACTTACATTGACATTCTTCAACGCTGATGGGGAAGAGAAGTCATTTGACGATCCAGTCGCTCAAAAAATCACAGAACAAACGGGAATCAAATTGGAAATGGATTACCCTGTTGGTGGGAATGATGAAGCGATACCATTAATGATAGCAAGTGGTGATTATCCAGATTTAATCTTTGCAAAAGGTGATATTGGAAAACTGATTGAAGCTGGTGGTGTCATTAAATTAGATGATTTGATTGAGGAAAAAGGTGACAACCTAAAAGCAATGTATGGCGATCAACTAGATCGTTTACGTAACTCTGTTGATGATCCAAGTATTTATACATTAGGAACTAACGGCGTGAAAAAAGCAAAGTGGGAGCCATGTTGTTCATTACAAATCCAATTAGATGTTCTACGTGAACTGGGATATCCCCAAATTACTACACTTGAAGAATTTGAAGCAGCAATTACGGAATATAAAGAAATGTATCCTGAAATAAATGGACAAGAAACAATTGGTATTTCCTTATTAGGTAGTGACTGGCGCTGGTTAATCACAGTAGGTGATAAAGCATCACAACTTGCTGGAATACCGGGCGATGGTCAATGGTCAATTAATGATGAAACAGGGGAAGCGATATATAAATTTTTAGAACCGGATGTAAAAGAGTACTTTAGATGGTTGAATGGTATAAATGATAAAGGGTTACTTGATCAAGAATCTTTTACACACACGTATGACACATATATTTCAAAGCTTTCTTCAGGACGAGTGTTAAGTATCGCAGATGACGATTGGAATTTTGTTGATGCTGATAAAGCACTACAAAGTAATGGAATGGAACACAGAACTTATGCCCCATTACCAGTTACAGTAAAACCTGAAAATACTCATCAAGCTTTAAAAGATTATGGTTTTTCAGGTGGGTGGGGTATTGCAATTTCTTCTACTAGCGAACACCAAGAAAGAGCTTTTGAATTTTTAGATTGGATGGCATCAGAAGAAGCTCAAGTCTTAGTTAACTGGGGTATTGAAGGTGAAAACTATGACATCGTTGATGGTGAGCGTGTGATGCAAGAAGATGATAAAGAGCGTATGAACACTGATTCAGATTACAGTAAAGAAACTGGTGTTGGTTACTATGTATATCCATTCCCTCAATGGGGCAATGGTGCTGTAGATTCTAACGGACAACCAATCACACCAAATACTGAGCAAGCTATTATTGATAACTTCCATGAAACGGAAAAAGAAGTTCTTGCTGAATATGGTATGGAAAACTGGATTGACTGGTACCCACCAACTGAAGAATTGGGTATTTCTAATCATGGTGAAGCTTTTAACTATACTATCGAAGCTGGAAGTGATTTGCAAATCATCCAACAAAAAGCAGATGATTTAACAGAACAACGGATTACGCAAGCTATTCTAGGAGCACCAGAAGATTTTGATGCATCATGGGATGCGATGATTGAAGAATTAGAAGCAATGGATATTGAAAAAGCAAACGAAGAAATGACACAAAAAACATTAGATGTTATGGAACTTTGGGGTACGAAATAAATATAAACAGGCTTTTTAACGATGGGGTGAAAGATTAGAAAGAGAGAAAAAATGAGTCGAATCAACTTATGGCAAATAAATTTATTAAAAACGGAGGGGAAAAACATGAAAAGAAAGCTATCAATATTATCTTTATCCTTATTATTTATGTTTGCAGCACTCTTTTTAGCTGCTTGTAGTGATGATTCTGATACTGATACAAGTGGTGAGGATGACGGTGCAACAGAAGAAAATGAAAGTGATGCATCTAGTGAAGAGCCAATAACACTGACATTCTTCAGTGCTGACGGGGAGGAAAAATCATTTGACGACCCTGTAGCACAAAAAATCACTGAGGAAACTGGAATTAAGTTAGAATTAGATTATCCAGTCGGTGGGAATGATGAAGCGATACCATTAATGATTGCTAGTGGTGACTATCCAGATTTAATTTTTGCAAAAGGTGATATTGGAAAACTAATTGAAGCTGGTGGGGTCATTAAATTAGATGACTTAATTGAAGAAAAAGGTGACAACTTAAAAGCAATGTATGGCGATCAACTCGATCGTTTACGCAACTCGATAGACGACCCAAGTATATATAATGTTGGTACTTATGGTGTCGAAGAAGCTCGTTGGGAAACAAGTGGTACATTTCAAATTCAATTAGATGTCTTACGTGAACTTGGCTATCCAGAAATTAATACATTAGAAGATTTTGAAGCAGCAATAACAGAGTATCATGAAAAACATCCTGAAATGGATGGTCAAAAAACGATTCCATTATCCTTATTAGGTAGTGACTGGCGATGGTTAATTACTGTAGGTAACCCAGCAGGATTCGCAGCAGGTATACCGGATGATGGGCAATGGGCAATAGATGATGAAACTGGTGAAACAACTTACAAGTTCTTATTACCGGAATTAAGAGAATATTTTAAATGGTTAAATGGTATGAATGATAAAGGTTTATTAGATCCAGAATCATTTACACACACCTATGATACCTATATTTCCAAACTTTCCTCTGGCCGTGTATTAAGTATTGCTGATCAAAGTTGGAATATTGGTGATGCGGATGCAGCACTTGTAGCTGATGGTAAAGAGTGGAAAACATATGCACCTCTACCAGTAACACTAGGTGAAGAGTACAAATCTCAAGGTCTAAAAGATTATGGCTTTGCAGGTGGATGGGGTATTTCCATTTCATCTACTACAGAGTACCAAGAGGAAGCTTTTGAATTCCTAGATTGGATGGCATCTGAGGAAGCACAAATCTTAGTTAACTGGGGAATCGAAGGCGAGAATTATGACATTGTCGATGGTAAGCGAGTTTTACAAGAAGACGACCGTGAACGTAAGAATACTGATTCTGACTATGGAAAAGAGACAGGTGTAGGGTATTATGTATATCCATTCCCACAATGGGGTAATGGTGCATTAGATTCAAACGGAGAACCAATAACACCTGATTCTGAAAAAGACATTATTGATAATTTCAATGATGCAGAAAAAGAAGTTGTAGCTGAATATGGTATAGAAAACTGGACGGAATGGTTTCCACCAGCAGAAGAGTTAGGTGTTTCTAACCATGGTGCTGCGGCGAATTATACCATTGAATCTGGAAGTGAATTAGAAATCATCCAGCAAAAAGCGGACGACTTAACAGAACAGCGTATTACACAAGCTGTTTTAGGTGATCCGGCAGACTTTGATGCAGCATGGGATTCCATGATTGAAGAGTTGGAAGCGATGGATATTGAAAAAGCAAATGAATTAATGACACAAAAAACATTAGATGTTATGGAACTTTGGGGTACGAAATAGAACGGTAGTTGATGGGCCTGATTCCACTTTTGTGGTCTCAGGCTTCAACTATTACATAATTGTTGCAGAAAGTAGTTGATATGATCAGAGAATTGTATCTTTGTTTTGATAGTGACGGGACGGCTTGTTACTGAATGATAGCAATTTTCATTTCCAAGATAAGTTTACGACTAGACGACATAAGGTAGAGGAATTTATGACCGATTTGTCGAATACAGTAACAGGCTTCTTATCCAATTAAAGAGGAGGAAATGAAATGATTCATGAAAGATTACCAAAAATATGGTATGGAGGAGACTATAATCCAGAACAATGGGACGAGGAAACCGTTGCAGAAGATGTGAGAATGTTTAAGCTTGCTGGTATTGATGTGGCTACCGTGAATGTTTTCTCGTGGGCACTCAATCAGCCGGATGAGAATACATATGATTTTGACTGGCTGGATGAAACCATTGATCGTTTATATCAAAACGGTGTGTATGTTTGTCTTGCAACAAGTACAGCTGCACACCCTGCGTGGATGGCGAAGCGTTATCCAGATGTACGTCGAGTAGACTTTGAAGGTCGAAAAAGACAGTTTGGTGGAAGACACAACTCCTGCCCAAATAGCCCGACATATCTCAAGTATGCAGAACGAATCGCTGCTAAACTAGCAGAACGCTACAAAAATCACCCCGCAGTGTTAGTATGGCATGTTTCCAATGAATATGGTGGTTATTGTTATTGTGAAAACTGTCAAAAAGCATTCCGGGTGTGGTTGAAAGAAAAATATGGCACGCTGGAAGAAGTAAATAAATCATGGAATACGCGTTTTTGGGGTCACACTTTTTATGAGTGGGACGAGATCGTTGCACCAAATGGTTTAAGCGAAGAATGGCAAGGCGGACAAAACACTAATTTTCAGGGTATTTCACTGGATTATCGCCGGTTCCAGTCTGACAGTTTGCTAGAAGCGTTTAAGCTGGAACGAGATGCATTAAAGGAACATACACCAAACCTTCCAGTGACAACGAATCTAATGGGACTATACCCAGAGCTTGATTATTTCAAATGGGGAAAAGAGATGGATGTCGTTTCATGGGATAACTATCCATCGATTGATACACCGGTAAGTATGACAGCGATGACACATGATTTAATGAGAGGACTTCGTAGCGGTCAGCCTTTTATGTTAATGGAACAGACGCCAAGTCAGCAAAATTGGCAGCCGTACAATGCATTAAAACGTCCGGGGGTCATGCGTTTATGGAGTTATCAAGCGGTAGCGCATGGTGCCGATACGGTGATGTTTTTCCAACTAAGACGATCACGAGGTGCCACAGAAAAATATCATGGGGCTGTTATTGAACATGTTGGTCATGAACATACTCGTGTATTTCGTGAGTCTGCAACATTGGGTCAGGAATTAATTCAATTAGAGGATAAAATTATCGATAGCCGGGTTAAAGCCCGTGTGGCGATTGTATTTGATTGGGAAAATCGTTGGGCGATTCAATTATCGAGTGGACCTTCTATTTCACTTGATTATGTAAAGGAGGTGCATAAATATTATGATGCCTTCTATCAACGTAATATTCCGGTAGATATGATAAGTGTGGAAGAGGATTTAAGTGATTATGATATTGTGATTGCACCGGTGTTATACATGGTAAAAGAAGGACATGCTGACCGCTTGAAGCAGTTTGTTGCAAAAGGCGGTACCTTTGTCACTACCTTTTTCAGTGGCATCGTTAATGAGAACGATCTTGTCACATTAGGAGGTTATCCAGGTGAATTAAGAGATTTAGTTGGTATATGGGCAGAAGAAATAGACGCATTAGAACCCTCTAACTATAACGAGATTGTGATGAAGGACAAAGTCGGATCACTATCTGGCGAGTACAAATGCAACATTTTATTTGATTTGATTCATGCTGAAGATGCAGAAGTTCTGGCAACATATGGTTCAGATTTTTATAAAGGCATGCCTGTATTAACGAAAAATCAATATGGAGAAGGTCAGGCGTACTACATTGCTTCCAGTCCTGATCAAGTATTTGTACAAGATTTTGTTGATACCATTACTACGGAGAAAGATATAAAAGGTGAATTAGATTCTGCACGTGGTGTTGAAGTTATTGCCCGAAACAAAGCTGACGAAAAGATTTTATTTGTATTGAATCATAATAATGAACCAGCAAGCTTTCATACAGGTGAGGAGACTTATACAAATTTGTTAACTGGTGAAGAATATACAGGTGAAACAGAAATAAAAGCAAAAGATACATTAATTTTGAGTCTGTAATAGACTATGACTAACGGTGATATCATTCATCGTTAGTTTTTTTTATAAGATAAGAAAGTATATAATCCGCGGTATCATAGTATTTTGAACTATAATAAGGTGGTTATTTTGAAATGGTTAACCTGCTAGGCCATCGCTCCGGCTGCCCGCTTCCCTTTCCGTGGGGTTTTCCCTTCAGCTAACTTTTCCAAGCAAAAACCGCTTGGAAAAGTGGATCTTCAGGTAAAACAGTTCCCACAGGAGTTGAAGCGTCCGGCCACCGCTATAAAGTTGTTCTACAATGTTTGTGACCGTTATCTTTTTGAGCTTTCTTAAAGTGGTCACATTTACATTGTGGAATAAAAGTCGTCATGTTACTACTTGCACCCATTGCAGGTCTCTATTTAGCGTAGGCGTTCACTTCGACTCCTGGGGGATCAGCGTGATCTGAAGATCCACTTTTGCAAAACGATCTTTTTTGCAAAAGTTAACTAAAAGAGCATGCCCCACGGAAAGCGAAGTGGGCAAGCCGAAGCGGTTGTTACGCATATTATCCATTTCAAAATTACTACTTTATTCCATAGTTATCAACCATCAGTAGTGAACATTATCTTTCTTTTGCACCATCTTTATTTTGGTCAATTAAAAGGACCGGGTGGGCTGAGGAGACCTAATTAAATGAGACAGAGGAAAAAGCACCCCCAGAGTCGTATATAAAAATTAACGACTTTTAGGAGGTGCTTTTCTCATGGGGGAAAAGAAAAATGTTTATTCTGAAGAAGTGAAACGTAGAGTCATTGAAATGAAGTTGTCTAAAAAATATACAAATAAACAGATTATGAAAAAGTTTGGAATCCGTAGCGTAAGTCAAATTAAAAGATGGATGAAAAGGTTTCGAGATGGAGAAGAACATCGGTTGTCACAACCCATCGGTAAACAATATTCCTTTGGAAAAGGGCCTGAAGAACTAAACGAAGTAGATCAGTTAAAAAGGCAAATCAGACATCTAGAAATCCAAAATGAAATCTTAAAAAAGTACCAGGAAATCGAAAGGAGTTGGTACCAGAGATAGTTATAGAACTAGTAGAGTCGTTAAAGGAAGTTTATACTGTATCGATGATTTGTGATTGTATCAGAGTTCCTAGGTCCACTTACCTATCGTTGGGCTCAAAAGTCGTGGGAGCCAACAGAACTAGAACAACTTATTATTGATATTTGTAAATCCCTACATTACAGAGTAGGACACCGAATGGTTAAAAAGTTACTTAAAGAGGAACACAACATTTCTGTGAACAGACTTACTGCACAGAGGATCATGCAAAAATATAAAATCCAATGTCGGGTAAAACCAAAGAGAAAATCGAACATCGCCGGTGAAAGTAAATGCGTCGTTCCTAATTTATTGGAACAAAATTTCAAGGCAGATAGACCAAATCAAAAGTGGGTTACTGATATTACTTACTTGCCTTTTGGGGAATCAATGATGTATTTATCAACCATTATGGATTTGTATAATAACGAAATTGTCGCTTATCGAGTGAGTCATAACCAAGAAGAAGAATTAGTGCTAGAAACACTGAAAGCAGCTTGTAATGGACGTGAAACAAAGGGATTAATTCTTCATGGTGATCAAGGGGCTCAATACACATCCTACGCTTTTCAAGAATTAGCTGAAGAAAAAGGCATTATCACAAGCATGTCCCGGAAAGGTAATTGCTTTGATAATGCCGTCATTGAATCCTTCCACTCCACCATAAAGTCGGAAGAATTCTACACACATCAAAAGATGCGTCTTACAAATTCCATTGTACTAGAAAAAGTGGAATTGTACATGTATTATTACAACTATATACGACCATTTTCAAAATTAAACTGCCTTTCTCCTGTTCAATTCAGGGCAAAGGCAGCCTAGGTGCTTTTTCTTGTCTCATATTACTAGGTCAGTTCAGGCTTCCCGGTTTTTTTATAGAAATTATATAATGGGGACTCCGTGGCTAAATTTAAGCGCGATGAGCCGGGTCCAGCTCCAGCAACCTTCCCACACCTCTGTACGATAAGTCAACATCGATTCGCTTTCAACTCATGGTGAATCCTTTATCTCCCGCGATTCAGTCCAGTTTGTACGCTGCTAAACGGGCGCTTGCGCTTTTGATTATTCTGGTGAAAAACTTGACAATCGGATAAAAAGTGTAAATAATGAGGACGATTACATAAAGTATAAACATTCTTGTATAGAGGTGGCTAACAAATGCGAGTAACAGCAAAAATGATAGCAGATGAGTTAGGTTTATCTATTGCTACAGTCGATCGAGTATTAAATAATAGAAAAGGAGTAAGTGAAAAAACAATAAACAAAGTAAAATCTAAAGCTCAGGAGTTAGGTTATCAACCGAATAGAGCTGCAAAGTTTTTGGCAACGCAAAAGGTAATTAATATAGCTTTTATACTCCCAGTATTTCCAAATTATTTTTGGGATGATTTAGATCATGAAATCAAAGAAGGAGCAACACTATATTCTGATTTTGGTTTAAGGGTGGATGTCCATCGAGTACATACGGTGCCTGAAAATCAGCAAGTAGAATATTTGCAGGAAATTGTAGATTCGAAAAAATATGAAGGAATCGTAATAGCGGCACATGATACGAAACCACTTGAAAAAATTATTGATCAAGCAACTAAGGAAAATATAGCAGTGTTTACCATAAATACAGACGTACCAAATAGTCAACGTATAGCGTATGTGGGTAGTGACTATTATGATGCGGGTTTTCTAGCTGGAGAGCTAATCTGCCTATTTAGTAGTAGTGCACAAAATATTATATTTATAAGAGAAAAAGAAAACACCTTCCAAATGCAAAATAAAGAAAATGGATTTACAGATTATTTCAAGAAAAAGGACTTAAATATTCAATTACAAAAGATTAAATATGATACATCTGCTTATATCGAAGCGGAAAAAGTAGAAAAATTGCTAAAAGATCATAAAGAAATGCTGATGAATGCTGATGCTATCTACGTAGCTGGTGGTTTATTAGATAAAATCATCCCCAATATAGAGGAATGGGAAAATAAGCCTGTCATCATAGGCCATGATATTAACGAAACAATTTATCGTGCATTTCAAAAGGATCTTATCACTGCTTCAATCTGTCAAGATCCTATAGCACAAGCTAACTTTTCGTTAAAAAAGATAATGAACTACTTTTTAGATGATAATATTAGCCATATCAGTTCATATATTGTAAAACCTGAAATCGTAACGAAGGCTAATACAAAATACTATATAAATAACGAAAATAATTTAATTAATAAACAGGAAAATGATTGACGTACATCATTTTCTGATATATCATGTAAATAAATAGTTGAGTTACCTAAAGATGAATTTGCTTTTACTTTGTGTAATTCATCTACTTTTTAGCCCTGAAATGATGTACGTACATCACCGTGAAACCTAGGAAGGTGAAAGTAGTAGAAGGTACCAATTCAATCAACTATTGATATAAAACCTAAGGAGGTCAATGATGAAACTCAAATTAGTTTTTATTTCGTTAATTATGTTAGCTTCTATGAGTTTAATTGTAGCGTGTAGTTCAAATGAAAGCGGTGACAACGAAGGGTCATCAGGTCAAGGAGATGAAGTAGTAGTTGATTTATTTAATATAAAAGTTGAAACAACGGATCAACTAAATAACTTGATCGATATTTACGAAAGTGAAAATGAAAATGTAAAGATTAATGTAACAACAGTTGGTGGTGGACAAGATGCACCTTCTGCATTACAAGCTAAGTTCTCTTCTGGTGAAGCACCATCGATCTTTTTATTAGGCGGTCTGTCAGATGTCGAAAAATATAGCGAATATTTATTAGATGTATCAGATATGGAAAGTGCTAAAACAGCAATAGATGGAACATTGGAAGGTGGATCAATGGATGGTACACCATACGGAATCCCTTTAAATATCGAAGGATACGGTTGGATGATTAACAAAGATATTTTTGAGAGAGCTGGCGTGGATTCTTCAACGATTGATAGTTATGGAAAATTTGTGGAAGCAGTAGAAACAATTGATTCACAAAAAGAAGAATTAGGTATTGATTCAGTTTTTGCGTTTAGTGCTAAAGAGGACTGGGTAGTAAGTCAATTTTCCAGTCATTTTACTGCTCCAGAGTTTGGCAATGATGTAAAGACGGCCTTCGAATCGAATGAACTTAATTTTGAGTATGGCGACCGTATGAAAGAATATACTGATTTATTTAATCAATATAATTATCAACCAATTTTATCATTAGACTATAGTACTTCTGTAGAAGAATTATTTGCAAATGATAGAGTTGCAATTATTCACCAAGGTAACTGGATTGTTCCAACATTAAATAGTATGGACGAAAGTTTCGCACAAGAAAAACTAGGAATTCTACCTCTATTTGTTTCTTCAGATACCGAAGGGGAAATTGTTGCAGGTCCTTCATGGTATTGGGGTATTAACAAAGAGCACGATGAAGCAGTAGTAGAAGAATCTAAGAAATTTATTGATTGGATGTATACTTCTGACAAAGGAAAAGAATTAATTGTAGAAGATTTTAAATACATTCCTTCTCATGAAGGCTATGATACAGATTCCATTTCAGATCCAGTTTCTGCAGAAGTATATGAATATTTATTAGATGGAAACGGGAAAATTTGGGCGAATAACCAGTATCCTGATGGCTTTTTCTCTGAGGCGTTACATCCAGAGTTTCAAAAATATTTAGGTGAACAACAAAGCTGGGAAGAATTTGAAGAAGCAGCTAGCAATGCATTTACAGAAATGCGTTAAGTCCTAAACAACCCGGTTAGAAACATAGTGACCTTAGAATCAAGTGAGATAAAGGAATCACTGAGAAATGCGAACCGATGATGACTTATCTCGTAGGACGATTCGAGAAGTCACCTAGTTTCTGGGCACGTCGTGGATGTGGCTCATCGAGCGCTAGACTTTACCGCAAGAAAGGTGGAGCAAAAACGTATTTTTGCTCCATCATACACATGGTTTAAAGGAGTGGGAAGCTTGAATTTTAAAAACCGAACATACTGGTTGTTCTTATTACCAACTCTGCTAGCCTTATTACTCGTTTTAATTATACCATTTTTTCAAGGTGTCTATTATTCTTTTACGGAATACGATGGCTTTCAAGTAACTTCATTTGTTGGTTTTGATAATTATATAAAACTTTTTTCAGATGAGCAGTTTATTTATAGCTTGGGATTTACTGCAGCTTTTTCAGCTGCCTCTGTAATCGGAATTAATGTACTGGGTTTATCTTTTGCTTTATTAGTTACACAAAAATTAGGGAAAGTTAGTACATTATTTCGTACGATATATTTTATGCCAAACTTGATTGGTGGTATTATTTTAGGTTTTATCTGGCAATTCGTCTTTTTAAAAGCTTTTACGGGAATTGCAGATGTAACTGGTATGGAGTTTTTTAGAGGTTGGCTTTCTGACACAGAAACTGGTTTTTGGGGTTTGGTAATCCTTTTTGTATGGCAAATGAGTGGTTATATCATGGTTATTTATATATCCTTTTTAAATAATGTTCCAAAAGAACTGTTAGAAGCAGCAACGATAGATGGAGCAAATAAATGGCAAAGTTTTTGGAAGGTTAAATTTCCACTTATTATTCCTGCATTTACTGTAAGTTTATTCCTAACTTTATCGAATGCTTTTAAAGTATATGACCAAAATATGGCATTAACAAATGGCGGACCTTTTGGTTCAACAGAAATGGCTACTATGAATATTTATGATACGGCTTTTAAAGTGCAAGATATGGGATATGCTCAATCAAAAGCGATTATTTTCTTAATTATCATCACTTTAATATCTGTTATCCAACTTTATATCACTCGTAAAAAGGAGACAGAACTATGAAAAACAAAGAACGTACACATAAGTATACGATGATGTTTATAGGTGCAATTGTCTCTTTATTATGGATATATCCTTTTTATCTAGTATTTGTTAATTCGATTAAAACAAAAGCGGATATTTTTGAAAGTACTTTAGGACTACCAGGAACACCAACTTTCGAAAATTATCCAACAGCTTTTGCAGAATTAGATTTTCTATTAACGTTTTTTAATTCCGTTCTAGTAACTGGCGGAAGTATCTTGATCATTGTCCTTTTTACATCGATGGCAGGATATGCATTGTCTCGTAAACCTGGTAAAACGAGTACAGCAATTTACTTTTTATTTGCTATTTGTATGCTGATTCCTTTTCAGTCTATCATGATTCCTTTGATTTCTCTATTTGGAGCAGTAGATTTATTGAATCGTACTGGTTTAGCAATTATGTATCTAGGATTAGGATCTAGTCTAGCGGTTTTCTTATACGTTGGTGCAATGAAAGGGATACCTAAAGCTTTAGATGAAGCTGCGATTATTGATGGTTGTAATAGGTTTCAAGTGTATTGGTACATTATGTTGCCAATGCTAAAGTCAACGACTGTAACCGTTATTGTTCTGAATGCTATCTGGTTTTGGAATGATTACTTACTCCCATCCCTTGTAATAAACAAAGAGGGAATGTACACCATTCCATTGAAAACCTTTTACTTTTTTGGTGAGTATTCCACACAATGGCATCTAGCCTTAGCAGCTTTAGTTATTGCTATGATACCCATTATTGTTTTATATATGTTCTTACAAAGGTATATTATTGATGGTATTTCTGAAGGTGCAGTTAAATAATTTAATATAGGAGGGAAAAATATGAAGTTTACAGACGGTAATTGGCTAGTAAGAGAGGGTTATGAAATACATTTTCCAAGATTAATTCACGAGGTGGAAGAGATAGATGGTTCAGTGACCTTATATGCACCATGTAAATATCTCAATCATCGCGGGGACACCTTAGATGGTCCACTGTTAACGATTAAAATTTCATCACCCGTTGATGAAGTGATTCGTGTTGAAACATGGCACTTTAAAGGTGGAAAGGCAAAATATCCAAATTTTGAAGTTTTTAATCAGGCAAACGCGATCCAGTTGGAAGACGAAGAGGAACATGTGACGTTCACAAGTGGCACGTTAAAACTGAAAATTTCGAAACAAAATTTCGCATTATCATTTGAAAATGACAACGGCAGTTTAACGAATGCTGATGGAAAAGGACTTGCATGGATTAACGGCCCGGCCGATAAAACGTATATGCGTGGTCAATTGCGTCTGGGTGTTGGTGAACACCTATATGGACTGGGCGAACGCTTTACACCATTCGTAAAAAACGGTCAATCAGTTGAGATTTGGAATAAAGATGGCGGCACAAGCTCGGAACAATCCTATAAAAACATTCCGTTTTACTTAAGCAGTAAAGGCTATGGTATTTTTGTCAACCATCCAGAGGAAGTGAGTTTTGAGTTAGGATCTGAAACTGTATCACGTTCACAGTTCAGTGTTGAAGGGGAGTACCTAGATTACTATTTTATTAACGGACCTACTCCAAAAGAAGTGGTCAGCCGTTATACAGAGTTAACTGGAAAACCTGCTTTACCTCCAGCATGGTCATTCGGACTCTGGTTATCGACTTCTTTTACTACGGATTATAATGAAGAAACCGTTAATCATTTTGTTGATGGCATGGCAGAGCGAGGTATTCCACTCAGTGTCTTCCATTTCGATTGTTTCTGGATGAAAGAATTCGAATGGAGTAATTTTATTTGGGATCGCCGTAACTTTCCGGATCCAGAAGGGATGTTAAAACGACTGAAAGACAAAGGACTTAAAATCTGCGTTTGGATTAACCCATATATCGCACAGAAATCTGTTCTTTTTGATGAGGGAATGGAAAAAGGTTATCTGTTGAAAAAGCCAAATGGAGATGTATGGCAATGGGATTTATGGCAAGCAGGTATGGGAATTGTAGATTTTACCAATCCAGATGCGTGCAGATGGTTCCAAGACAAACTAAAAGTCTTACTTGATATGGGGGTTGATTCGTTTAAAACAGATTTTGGTGAGCGTATCCCGACAGACGTAATCTATCACGATGGATCGGACCCGCAGAAAATGCACAATTACTATGCTTATCTGTACAATCAAGTGGTGTTTGACCTACTGAAAGAAGAAAAAGGAGAAGAGGAAGCGGTCGTCTTTGCTCGCTCGGCGACAACTGGCGGACAACAATTCCCAGTACACTGGGGTGGTGATTGTGATTCCACATATGATGCGATGGCGGAAAGCTTAAGAGGTGGATTGTCATTAACTTCGTCAGGATTTGGCTACTGGAGTCATGATATCGGTGGCTTTGAAAATACGGCAACACCAGATGTTTTCAAACGTTGGACGGCATTTGGTTTACTTTCAAGCCACAGTCGTTTTCATGGCAGTTCATCCTATCGTGTACCATGGAACTTTGATCAAGAAGCAGTCGATGTCGCACGTCACTTTACCAAGTTGAAAAATAGCTTAATGCCTTATCTGTATGGACAAGCAGTAGAAAACAGCCAAACAGGAGTCCCTGTCATGCGATCGATGCTATTAGAATTTCCTGAAGATCCACTATGTGAAACATTAGATCGCCAATATATGCTTGGAGAATCCATACTTGTAGCACCAATTTTCAATGAAGAGGGGATCGGTTCTTTCTATTTACCAAAAGGCAGATGGACACACCTTCTATCGGGAGAAGTCATAGAAGGCGGTACATGGATAAAAGAACCTTACGATTACTTTAGTTTGCCGCTTTTCGTACGACCAAATACGATCTTGCCGATAGGAACGAGTGAAGAAAACCCGGTCTATGATTATACGGATGGTGTCACTTTTAAAATCTATCATCTATCAAACAACCAAAAAACAGAACGAACTCTTGTTGATGCAAAAGGTAAGAAGATAGGTTCAGTCATAGCAGAACGAATGGCTAATAAGATTAACGTGCAGACAACAGGTTTGGACAAAGCCTACCATATAGAAATTGTAGGTAACAAGAAAGTATCCGTAAATGCCGGCAATAATAATGTAACTATTGAATTATAAGGATTTACTTAGTAATTCTGCAAACTTAGCAAGATAATAGCTGCTGTTGGCGAGATATCCTCTAATATCTAGTGAACAAGATGATTTATTTCGCCAATAGTGTAACTGATAGTCAAATTTCTAGCATTCCCTAAATGAATCCGCTATCATTAAGTAGGGAAGGAGTGAGCCTATGACAACAAAACATCAAATTATTGTGGTTGGTTGTGGAGGTATGGCAAATGTCTGGTTGGATTATGTAGAACAACGTGATAACGCTGAAATTATCGGGTTAGTTGACCTTAATAAGGAATTAGCTCAGAAAAAGGCAGATCAACGTAGCTTACAAGTACCTATATTCACCGATTTAGCAACAGCGATTACAGAAACAGGAGCTAATCTAGTCTTTGATGTCACCATTCCGGCTGCACATAAACAAATTGTGACGACAGCACTTGAAGCTGGCTGCAATGTATTCGGTGAGAAGCCGATGGCGGAATCTTTAGACGATGCACTAGAGGTGACAAAGATTGCAGAACGAACAGGCAAAACATATGGTGTTATGCAAAATCGCCGTTATTTAAAAGAAATTCGATCGCTTCGCCATTTCATTGAAAACAATACCTTAGGAAACGTCCATACACTCAATGTAGACTTTTATTTAGGACCTCATTTTGGCGGCTTTCGGGAGCAAATGGAACATCCGTTAATTGTAGATATGGCCATACATACATTTGATCAGGCGAGATATATTTCGAATAGTAACGCAATCTCCGTTTATTGTCATGAATACAATCCATCAGGTTCATGGTATAACGGCAATGCCTCTGCTATTTGTATTTTTGAAATGGAAGATGGCTCTGTTTTTACATTCCGGGGTTCATGGGCAGCAGAAGGGTTACGAACGTCTTGGAACGGTGATTGGCGTATTATCGGGACAAAAGGTACGGCAAAATGGGACGGTTTTGATCATCTCACGACCGAAACAGTAAAGAATCCAGACAATACATCCTTCTTCAAAGAAACGGAAAAAAGCACCATTTCAAACTTTTGGACCGGAGGAGAAGAACATACTGGCTGCTTGGACGAGATGTTTGCAGCTTTGGAAGAAAATCGAGAAGCAGAAACGGATTGTCATGATAACATTCATAGTATGAAAATGGTTTTTGCAGCTGTTGAAAGTGCAAGAAAAGGTGAGAAAGTTTATTTGTAAATAAAAACACGCTTTATTTGACTTCAGAAGAATCAAAGAAGTAGTTTATTGAACAAGTTTCGTTGGACATTCCACACTGTTTGAAACCTCACTTTAGGTTTACTTTTTTGGCGTATCAAGCTAACGATTTAGCTAGTTATTCTAGTTATTCGTTAGCTTTTTTATGTATGTTGAAAAATTATGATTCTTGAAATAATGATAAAAATACTACCATTCTAGTATATTGACAAATATAATTAGGTGATATATAATAAGTTCAACGAACAAACAAAGTTAATTGTAAGCGTTAACGTTTTGATTTGTTTTCTCTACCATACTAGTTATACTAGAGAAATATTAAGGTCGTTCTAATGATAACTTGACTTTTAAAGAACACTAATGTAAGCCTTTTCTTTTGTTGAGGAGATATTGAGAAGCATCTTTTCTCTTATGTTTTACATATAAAGGTTTCTGATTAGAGATAGATGCAGAAGGGGGAAAAAGTATGGAAGCAACTAAAAAGGTAAAAGATCTTAAAATATCAAAGAATGAACTATGGACAAGTATAAGAAAAGATTGGCAGTTGTATTCACTGATTTTATTACCCGTTCTATATTTAATTATTTTTAAGTATGGTCCGATGTTTGGTAATATTATCGCTTTTAGAAGGTTTATTCCTGGTGGAAGTATTGTTGGGGAAGAATGGGTAGGATTACAGTATTTCCAAATGTTTCTGAATGATCCAACCTTTTATAAAGTTTTTGCTAATACGTTTATTTTAGCTTTTTTACTACTCGTAATTACTTTTCCGGCACCTATAATTTTTGCCTTGCTATTAAATGAACTGAAAAATCAATTTTTTAAGAGATTTGTACAGACGGCATCTTATCTGCCACATTTTTTCTCAGTAGTTGTGGTAGCAGGTATGGTATTTGAAGTATTAGCTCTTAACGGTCCTGTTAACAGTTTGTTAGCAAGTTTGAACTTTGAAAAAATTAGTTTCATGCAACTACCAGAGTGGTTTAGAACGATATTTGTAGGTGTTGACTTATGGCAAACGTTAGGTTGGGGTGCTATCCTTTATCTTGCAGCTCTAACAGGTATTAATGAAGAACTGTATGAAGCAGCAAGAATTGATGGAGCTAATAGATGGAAACAAACAATCCATATTACTATTCCGGGAATTTTACCTACTATCGTAGTATTATTGATTTTAAACATTGGTAACTTCTTGCAAATTGGCTTTGAGAAAGTTTTATTGCTTTACAACCCGTTAACATATGAAACAGCCGACGTAATTGCTACTTACGTATACCGGGTCGGTCTTCAATCAGGTAGTTTCAGTTACGGTACAGCAATTGGCCTATTTGAATCTATCATTGGATTACTATTAGTGTTAGGTGCAAATTATCTTTCTAAAAGAATTACGGATAACAGCTTGTGGTAGGGGGGACAAATCATGAAGGAATCATGGCAATATAAAGTCTTTAAAGTTTTTAATGTAGGGGTTTTAATATTTATTGTTTTTGTAACGCTTTTTCCTTTTTTTAACATTGTTGCACAATCCTTTAGTTCTGAAGCATATATAAATTCTGGTCAAGTTAGTCTATGGCCAAAAGGTTTCAACATTGAAACGTATAAAGTGATCATGTCTGATACCATGTTTTGGATTAATTATAAAAACACAGTGGTTTATACCGTTGTCGGGACAATAATATCACTAATATTATCAACAATGATCGCTTACCCACTAGCTAAGTCTAGATTAAAAGGTAGAAGATTTTTAACTTTATTCTTCGTGTTTACGATGTTCTTTAATGGTGGATTAATTCCTAACTATGTGCTTGTAACATCTCTAGGGTTTGGAAATAGTATCTGGGCGATCGTAATACCCAACGCGATTAGTGTATTCAATATGTTGATTATGAGAACCTTCTTTCAAAACATCCCAGAAGAATTAGAAGAAGCAGCAATTATGGACGGTTCGAGTACTTTCGGAATTTTATTCAAAATTGTGTTACCGTTGTCAAAACCGATTTTAGCAACTATGATGTTATTTTATGCAGTTACACACTGGAATTCTTGGTTTCCAGCATTTATTTTCTTTACGGATAAAGAGTTATTTCCTGTATCAATTTATTTAAGAAACATGATTAAAGGTGCGGAAGCGACAGTTGGAACTGGTGCAACAGCAGCGGATAACATGGTTCAAATTTCAGCGAATATAAAATCTGTAACAATGGTATTGACGGTATTACCTATCTTAACGGTATATCCTTATATCCAAAAATATTTTGTGTCAGGTGTTATGTTAGGCTCAGTCAAAGGATAATAAAATGATATGCATTTTAAGGAGGTGATGGCTTAACAAAATAAATAGCCGAAACTGATGAGGTGCAATTATTTTATTCATGTTCAAATATAAAACGAGGGGGAAGTTCCATGACAAAACAATGGAAAAAAATGATGTTAGCGATCGTGCTAGTATTTGTTGTTGGTGTATTAGGAGCTTGTAGTGATTCTAGTTCATCTGATGACGTTGAGGAAGATGATGATCCATCAAGTGAAGGTGGATCAGGAGTAGCAATGGAAGATTACAGTGTAGGTGATACTTTTAAAGCCACAGAACCGGTAACGTTCTCTACGCTTTTCAATGATCACCCGAACTATCCATTGAAAGAAGATTGGTTGTTTTTTGAAAAATTAGAAGAGATGACGAACGTAACCTTAGATATTACTTCAGTACCAATGAGTGATTATACGGATAAACGAAGCTTATTAATTAGTAGTGGTGATGCTCCTTATATTATTCCGAAAACTTATTCAGGTGAAGAAACACAATTCGTATCATCAGGAGCGATTTTACCAATTAGTGATTACGTCGATATGATGCCACACTATCAACAAAAAGTAGAAGAATGGGAAATTGAACCATTCTTAGAAGGTTTACGTCAACGTGACGGTAAATACTATGTTTTACCAGGTATTCATGAAAATGTATGGCCAGATTATAGTTTAGCAGTAAGAACAGATATTTTAGATGAACTTGGACTTGAAGAACCAACTACATGGGAAGAAGTAGAAGAGATGCTTTTAGCAATGAAAAAAGAATATCCTGATAAATATCCATTCTCTGATCGATTCAAGTTTGATAGTACGTTAAACGTTGCTGCAACTGGATTCGGCACAAGAGCTGGTTGGGGTTTGGGAAATATGTTGGAATATCAAGAAGATTCGGATGAATTTATTTTCGCACCTGCGACAGAAGAATATCGTTCGATGGTTGAATATTTCAATGGTTTAATCGAACAAGGATTATTAGATCCTGAAAGTGTTACACAAGAAGATGATCCAGCAATTGAGAAGTTCACTTCTGGCGACTCTTTTGTAATTAATACAAATGGTCAAACATTAACACAATATCGTGCGACAATGAATGAAACATTGGGTAAAGATGACTACTCTATTAAGAAAATTGTTGTTCCAGGCGGTCCCGCTGGACAGTTAATGAATGGTTCTAAATTGGAAAACGGTATCATGTTCTCTGCGAAAGCAGCAGAAGACCCTAATTTTGAAGCGATGTTACAATTCATTGATTGGTTACTGTACAGTGATGAAGGTTTAGAGTTTGCTAAATGGGGAGTCGAAGGAGAAACATATACTAAAGAAGATGTTGACCGTCAGTTAGCAGAAGATATTACATTCCGTGGAATGAACGAAGGCGCTGACAATCACCTTCAAATTGATTACGGTTTCTCTCAAGGTAATTGGTCTTACGGTGGTCCAACTGAATTACTTCATTCTATGTTTTCGGAAGAAGAAATTGAGTTCCAAAACGCAATGCATGAAACAAAAGAACTAGTATTACCAGATCCACCAATCCGTTATGATGAGACACAGTTAGAGCAAGCTTCATTATTAAGCACGCCATTAAAAGACACTGTTGAACAAAACACGCTGAAATTCATTGTGGGTGACAGAGATATGTCAGAGTGGGATGCTTATATACAAGAACTTGAAGGAAAAAACATGCAAGGATATGTAGATCTTGCAAATGAAGTGTACCAAAATAACAAATAATATGGAGTCAAATATATAACACGGAGAAACCCTTCTCCGTGTTATGCATCTTTACCAAACACGTTTTGAATAATTACATAGCAACTTCTCCTAGGTTTGCGTTCTTCCATTCTTTTGATGATGAGCTGAAGACCGTGCAGGGCAGTGAGAAAGCCGCGGAAGGGGAGTGCTTTTCAGCAATGATGATTTAGCACGCAACAAAAATAGAATGGAAGGAAGCAAATCTAATCTTTCATTATATTTAGATACGGCTAGGAACTTGGAAATTCAAATTGATCATCTAAAAGGGGATAAAGTGATAAATGTTAAAGCTCATCAAAAAATAGTATAAACATTCTATAAAATTTCAATCCAAAAATCTCCCATTCGACAAGAATTCATAGTAGAAGTAGAATGTTATAAGTAAATAGATAAAAAAGAAAGGGTTTTTTGATGGATTTAAATCAAGGTGGATTTTATCGCTTTTCTAATTATGTTTACTGGTTATTAATTTTAAATATTTTATTTGTATTCACTAATATACTTTGTTTTGCTGCGCTTATTATGTTAATTCCAAGTATATCAAATTCTATCCTATATTATATAGCATTTATCCCAGCTGGGCCTGCTTTTGCTGCTTTATTTCATAGTTTAAGTATTTTAGTGAGAAATAATGAAGTAACACCATTTAAGGAGTTTTTTAAAGCTTATAAAAAGAATTACTGGGAGGTTACAAAAGTTTGGTTACCTATTCTGACTGCCTTTTTTATTCTAGTTATCGATATTCAGTATTTTAATCAAAATCCAACTGTTTGGAATCAAATTCTAAATGGGATTTTTCTCGTAGCCTTGTGTTTACTTGTGATATTTTCCTTGTATGCTTTGCTAATTACCACGCATTATAAATTTCGACTCAGAGATGTTTATAGGTTATCACTGTATTACATTTTTACGTGGATTAAACGAACAACGGGTAACATTGCGATTCTTTTTCTAACTATTGTATTAATGTTTTTTACATCTGATTTCATCATCATTTTGATTAGTAGTTTAGTTGCTTGGTGTCTTGTTTTAAATACGAAACCAATTATACAGGATGTGAAAATTAGTTTTGTAAGAAATGATAACAAGAATCAACAAGATACATAGTCTTGATCTATGAAAGTGAAGGTGAGCAAATATGATCAATCGAACAAAGCTTTTTAACGATCATTGGTTATTTGTCAAAAGTGATTTAGGCACAACATCAGCTAAGGATCTAAATTTCCAACCTGTGGAAATTCCGCATGATTGGTTAATTTACAATACAAATAACTTATATGAAAACAGTATTGGTTGGTATAAAAAGGAGATAAATTATCAACCGAATCCACGTAGAGATGTGTTATTATGCTTTGAAGGTGTCTACATGGATTCTGTGTTATATGTTAATGATCAGTTTGTCGGAGAGTGGAAATACGGTTATTCTAAGTTTGAACATAATATTACCAATTATCTTAAGTCTGGTAAAAATGACATAGTACTTAAAGTAACATACCAAAGTTCAAATAGTAGATGGTATACGGGCGCCGGTATTTATCGAGATGTCTGGCTGAAAGAACGAAGTCGAAACTACATTAATACAGATGGTATTTACGTATCGACATTTAAGAAAAATGATCATTGGACAGTAGAGATTGATACAGATCTACAAGCAACTGAAAATTTAACATTGACACATATAATCGAAAAAGATGGGAAAGAAGTATGTGCGGTTTCTGATGTGATCGAACAAGATCAAACATTTAGCACGTTATCTTTACAAGTAAAAAATCCTGAGTTGTGGCATATCGATTCACCTCATCTTTATTGCTTGACGACTACATTACAGTCAAAAGACACATCAGAATTAGTTGAGTCGCAAATACAGCGAATCGGTTTTAAAGAAGTGCAGCTTGATTCAGCTAAAGGATTTTTCTTGAATGGTGAACAACTGAAATTTTATGGTGTCAATGAACACCATGATTTAGGGGCATTAGGCGCAGCATTTAATGTCAATGCCTTAAGAAGAAGGATGAAAATCTTAAAAGACATGGGGGTAAATGCAATTCGCACGGCACATAATATGCCAGCAAAAGAAATGATGAATCTTGCGGATGAAATCGGTTTTCTTGTCGTAACGGAAGCATTTGATACTTGGGAAAGGTCAAAAACACCTTATGATTATGCTCGCTTCTTTAAGGAATGGTATAAGAAAGATGTTGAGTCATGGGTAAAACGTGATCGAAACCATGTCAGTCTTATAATGTGGAGTATCGGAAATGAAATCTATGATACCCACGCTAATGAGAGAGGCCAACAATTAACACTTGATTTAATGGAAGCGGTTAATTATTTTGATCCGAAACAAAATGGAGTAGTGACAATTGGATCCAATTATATGCCATGGAAAAATGCACAAAAATGCGCTGATATTATCAAAGTGGCTGGCTATAACTATGGTGAAAAATATTATGAGAAACATCACCAAGAGCATCCGGATTGGGTAATCTTTGGAAGTGAAACAATGGCAGTTGTACAGAGTAGAGGGGTTTATCATTTTCCATACGATAAACCGATTTTAGCGGATGATGATCAGCATTGTTCAGCGCTGGGAAATAGTGCAACAAGCTGGGGAGCAAAGTCAGTCGAATCCGCTTTAATAAAAGAACGTGATACATCATTTTCATTAGGTCAATTTATTTGGACTGGTTTTGATTATATTGGTGAACCAACACCATACCATACCAAGAATGCCTATTTTGGCCAAATTGATACTGCTACATTCAAAAAAGATTCGTACTTTATTTATCAATCAGCATGGACGAATTATAAAAAGGCACCAATGATTCATATTTTCCCATATTGGGATTTTAATGAGGGTCAAACAATTGATGTACGAGTGGCAACGAATGCACCGAAAGTTGAGTTGTTTTTAAACGGTAAATCACTTGGCAGGCAAGAATTAGACCATCAAAAGGGTGATATACTTTCGGGTTGGTGGAAAGTTCCTTATCAAGTTGGAAAGTTAGAATCGTATGGTTATGATGAAAATGATGAGGTAATTGCTTACGACCAGAGACAGTCATTCGAGGATTCAGCTGAAATTACGTTAGATACTGATCTAGAAGTAATCAAAGCCAATGGCACAGATTTAGCTTTTGTTGAAATTGGGATGAAAGATAAACATGGCAATCCGGTCGAAAACGCTAATAACAGAGTGTACGTCGAAGTAAATGGTGCCGGGAGATTGCTGGGTTTGGATAATGGCGATCAAACCGATTACGACCAATACAAAGGAGTAAGTAGGCGCTTATTTAATGGGAAGTTAATGGCAATTATCGGATCTACATTGGAAACTGGCCCAATTACCATTAAGGTTTCTTCACTTGGATTACCCACTGCTTCTTTGCATTTATTATCAGAGGAAACGTCTAAGACTGTTAAACAATCGATTTTAGCTAGTAATTATCCAACAGAAGTAGTGACAGGTAAAAGCGAAGAAATCCCTGTTCGAAAAATTGAAATTAGTTCAGATAGTGGCCAAACTTTAAATGAAGTGAAACAACAACTAAATGTGTTTGCTACATTATATCCAGCCGATACGGATTATACCAATGTGGAATGGAGCGTGGTAAATGATATAGGGATTGTATCGAATATTGCGACGATTGAACCGAATGGCAAGAAAGCAAAAGTTACTGCTTTTGGAGATGGTGAATTCAGAGTTCGCTGTACAAGTAAAAATGGGAAAGACACCATTAATTTAATTTCCGAATTAGAATTTAAAGCGGAAGGCTTAGGTCCTGCCTTCAAAGATCCTTATTCCTTTATTTCAGCAGGCTTGTATGATGCTAGCAAAGGTGAAGTAACAAATGGTAATGAACGAGGGGTTGCGACAAGTCGGGACGGCGAAACACAAGTTGGTTTCCACAATATCGATTTCGGTAAAGAAGGATCAGATGTTATTACCATTCCCATATTTGCACTTTCAAGTGAAGAATATGATCTTCAGATTTGGGAAGGAATGCCGAATGATCCGAACAGTGAACTGTTAGCGGATACAATTTATCAGAAAGAATCAAAATGGAATGTTTATCAACCGGAAACATTTAAGCTAACCAAAAAACTAAAAGGCGTTACATCGATTTCTTTCGTTACCAATAAAAAGATGCATATTAAAGGTTTTTCTTTTGAAAAATATAATCGTTCTTTTTCTAAAAACTACGCGATAGACGCAGATAAGATTTATGGTGACACGTTTAACAAGTTATCTGATCGAGTTGAAGAAATTGGAAATAATGTTTCGTTTGAGTTCGATCACTTTGACTTTGGAGACAAGGGTGCTACCCAGTTAGTCATTAACGGTCATTCGCCAATTGATAGAAATTCGATCCACGTTCGTTTCTTTGATGGTGAAGAGGAAAGAGCTGAAATTCTAGAATTTAATCATACAGAAGGATATAGAGAAATAGGCTTTAAACTAGAAAAGATCAAAGGTGTGCAAAAGGTCTCAATCATCTTTTTACCAGGTTCTCAATTTAACTTTAGATGGTTCCAATTTAAATAAGAAAAGGGAGAGATGTTTCATGTTAAAAGTAGCAATAATAGGTACGGGGGCAATTTGTCCTTCCCACGTTAAAGGCTATTTGCAATTTCCAAGTAAGTGTAAGATCGTTGCATTATGTGATATTTATCCGGAAAAAGCAAAGAAAATGAAAGAGGATTTCAATCTTAATGCAAATGTGTATGACAATTATCAGGATTTAGTAGAAAAGGAAGAGGTCGACCTGATATCCGTTTGTACACCACCATATACACATGCAGATATAGCCATTCATAGTTTGGATGCAGGAAAACACGTATTAGTAGAGAAACCAATGGCTTCTTCTTTAGAAGAATGCGATGCAATGGTGAATGCCGCAAAACAGAATAACAAAATTCTATCGGTTGTGGCCCAAAATCGTTTCACAACACCAATGATGAAGTTAAAGAATGTACTGGAAACAGAGCTCATGGGACCTATTCTGCATACGCAAGTCGATTCCTTTTGGTGGCGAGGGCACAGCTATTATGACTTATGGTGGCGAGGCACCTGGGAAAAAGAAGGTGGTGGATGTACTTTAAATCATGCGGTTCACCATATTGATATTTTCCAATGGATGCGGGGTATGCCATCGGAGATTACCGCTGTAACAAGTAATACGGCTCATGATAATGCCGAGGTGGAAGATATCTCGGTTGCAATTGGTCGTTATCAGGACGGCAGTTTAGCCCAAATCACAAGTTCAGTCGTTCACCACGGGGAAGAACAACAGTTAATTTTCCAAGGTAAGAAAGCCCGTGTCTCTGTGCCATGGAAGGTGAAAGCGTCGGTATCAAAGGAAAACGGCTTTCCAAACGAAGATCCGCAACTAGAACAGCTGTTGACAGAAGCTTTTGAAAGCCAGCCTGATCTCGAGCATGAAGGACATCAAGGTCAAATCGAAAATGTACTTGATGCGATTATCGAAAATAAATCAGTGTTAGTTGATGGGGTACAAGGGCGTCAAACATTAGAGCTGATTACAGCAATCTACGAATCTGCCAACTACCAACGTATGGTAGAATTACCGTTGACGAAAGAGAGCCCTTATTACACGAGAGAAGGAATCTTAAAAAATGCGAAACACTTCTATGAAAAAGGTGCATCGATAGAGAACTTCTCTGATACTGAAATTACAACTGGTGGTAAATACGAATAAAATAATCATTTGAGGAGGTTATTATGGATAACAATAAAGATGGAATGAATTATGCACCAGTAGGAAATTCAGCTAAAGTAGCACAAGTAAAAGCGATGAAAATTGAATAAAATGTATAATTCCCTTGGAGAATACTATTTCTCCAAGGGTTATTTAACTTAGAGAAACATTGATAATTGGACAAATTATATAATCAAAACAATATTGGACTAATGAGATAATTATGCTAATATCATATTATGTAAGCGTTTTGTTATTAAAGGTGATGCGATAATTTCAGATTACATTAAATGATAGATGTGAATAAAATTTCGAAATATAATTAGGTTGTGATAAAAATGGATCGAAAAGCAGCTCAACTTCAAACAATTGAAACCTTAACAAAGGCTGGATTAGTCTTAACAGAAGATGAAATGCAGCGAGTCGAAATTGCCGATTTTGGCCTAGATCGATTAGAGCAAGAAGGATTACAACTGATTACATATGAAAATAATTCCCACTATTGTGCCAAAGAACTCGTCTTATTTCCAAATCAAACATGTCCAGAGCATAAGCATCCACCAATAGGTAAAACAGAAGGGAAGCAAGAAACATTTCGTTGCCGAGCAGGAAAGGTATATTTATATGTTGAAGGAGAACCGACAGAGTCGATCCAAGCAACGATTCCGCGAGAAAGTGAAGCATATTATACTGTGTTTCACGAAGTGGAGTTAAATCCAGGACAACAATACACGATCCCTCCGAATACCTTGCATTGGTTCCAGGCGACTGAGCAAGGCGCAATTGTTTCCGAATTCTCTACGACCAGTCGAGATGAGTATGATATTTTTACCAATCCTGATATCAAACGCACACCATAAAGTCACTTAAAACTGTAAGGGTTTAAAGATAACACTTACTATAACATAAAAAATAACGGGAGGACAAAAAATGAAGCTGGAAAAAAATCAAAAATTATTGTTCATAGGGGATTCCGTAACAGATTGTGATCGAGCGAAACCAGAGGGAGAAGGATTATTTCAGGCATTAGGAACCGGATATGTCGCAATCGTTGATGCATTCTTACAATCGACATACCCTGAATTAGGAATACGTGTGGTGAATAAAGGGACATCCGGAAATAACGTAACAGACTTAAAAGCGCGTTGGCAAGAAGATGTACTTGCCCAAGAGCCTGATTGGTTAGTCATTATGATTGGTATTAATGATGTCTGGCGTCAATTCGATTCGCCTTTTATTCCAGATCGACATGTTTATATCGATGAATATGAGAAAACTTACCGAGAGTTAGTAGAGCAAACACAATCAAAAGTAAAGCAATTAGTGCTGATGACACCATTTTATATAGAACCAAATCCAAGTGATTCCATGCGTCATAAGATGGATGAATATGGTCAAGTCGTAAAGGAAATTGCAAACGAGTATAATACGTTATGTATCGATACACAAAAAGCATTTAACACTGTTTTAGAGGATATTTATCCTGCTGCAATTGCATGGGATCGTGTTCACCCGAATCAAACTGGGCATACGGTGTTAGCAAAAGCTTTCTTAAACGAGATTGGGTTTGACTGGCGGAAACAATAAGATGCCGGGATATAACTAGCCAAAAATAGCTACAAAAGTTCTGATGATCATTCTTTGATTATCGGAACTTTTTTGTTGTCCTTACCTTCAGAGTAATTTCTATTTATCAGTCATTTACTGCACATATCTATAATATACAAGTAGAATCAAAGTACCCCACAAACGAAAATTATTATGCTACGATATGGAATATCAATTAAAGGGAACACTTATGTCCCAAGTTCGTTCTTTTCTTTTTTAACAGCTGAAATCATCCGTTAAGATAGAATCACATAGCCTCCACTCTCTTCCTCTCATTCTGTTCATTTTTCCTCTCGTTTTTGAATGACTGTTATTTTTTAGGTAATAATAACGGTGAAAAGGAGGAATGACGATGATGGGATTAATAATAAAACTAATTGTTTGTCCAATTACAGTAATCATTGCATCACTAATCTTTCCCAACGTAGAATACGCTAACTTATGGCAACCGATCATTGTTGGTCTAGTCCTTGCAGTGTTAGCGCAAATGATGGAGGTTATGATGTTAAAAGAGGATACTTTCGTGTTAAGTACTGTAATGGATTTTGTTGCAGCTACCCTGATTGTTTACTTTATTTCCTTGTTCTTTGTGAATGCTGAAGTAACTTTTATGGGTGCGCTTTTTACCGGTGTTTTACTTGCGATCACAGAAATCCCTCAACATAGTTATTTAATTAAAAGTGGGAAAATCGCGAAAGCTCCAGCCTAAGATATTCCTCGACTGCTTGTCCAATATTTGATCCTTTCAATTTGTCGGGCATCAGATGATATTGGTATGCAGAAGGTCCTGAATAAACTCAGTGCCTTCTTAGCATTTATGATATATTTTCAACTTTAAACAAACACACAACTATTTGTAAGTGTTTGTTTTCCTTTTGCTCATAATCGTTTATTGATCCATTGCATGACATTATCTAATGCTAAATCCCGGTAATGAGCTCGTAGCGGATGATGGAACCCATCATTAAATGTAACAAAATGCTTATCAGGTATCGATACAGAATGGAAGAAATCTTGAATAAAACGAGGATGTACGATCGGATCTTTTTGATCGTAGACACAAAGTACAGGGAATTGAAATAAGGCTGCATCCGCTATAGCATCAACTCCATTTTGGATTAATTCAGAAAGCCAACGTGGCGTATATTGTGACGTCATTAATGGATCTTTTTTTAACTCTTTTTTCTTTGGTAAATATGGTTCTAATGATGCAACCGCTCTGAAAATTCTTTCCCATCTGTTAGGTTGTATGGATAGATTCGGCAATACACTTGAAGCAACTGCAAGAATTTTCTTGCTAAAGGAAGTCAGCTCAAAACGTAATGCTAGTGCTGGTGAAGATAAAATCACTCCAGTTGTCTCATATGCGTAAATTTGGCTGTAGCGGATTACGATTAAACCGCCTAAGCTGTGGCCGAATAAAAAGATCGGCAAATGTTCAAACCTGGCAGAGACAAACTCAATTAAATAATGTAGATCGTCTACATAATCCCGGAACGAATTGACGTGTCCCCGCACTCCTTCTGATTGACCAAATCCTCGTAAATCAGGTGCAACTACAGCAATACCTTGTTTTACACACTGTTCACTTATAGATTGATAACGGCCAGAATGTTCCCCAGCACCATGAACAATAATAATTACCGCTTTTGGTTCGGAAGGAATCCATGTTTGATAAAAAAGGCTGATACCGTCTTGTGATTTGAAAAAATTGCTTGAATACATGATATACCTCCACGTTAAGTTATCACGGAAGCTAACTTCCTGACAAATTTCGCTAATCATCAGTGGGGAAATAAAGCCACACTGATGGAAGACTCAACTCACTTTATAAGATATAGGTCATTACACCATATAAAACAGCAGAAATAGTTAGTGCGATTAAGGCGGGAACTAATTTATACCGTGCGTATTGCATGGCATTAATATTCAACAATCCAGCAATCGTATTATTATTATCACTTAGCGGTGAAGCGATGGAACCAAATGATCCGCTGGCAAATACGGCTCCAATTACTAAAGGTAAGGATGCATCTGCAGCTTGTGCCAGAGAAATACCAAGTGGCATCAAGATACCCCAAGTTCCCCAGGATGATCCAATAAAATAGGAAACAAAAGCACCGATTAAAAACATAACGGGAGGAATAAACATCGATGGTACCCAATCTACATTATTCGTAACAAACGTTGAAAAACCAAGGTCTTCTGTAACAGAGGATAATGCCCACACAACGGCTAATAACAGAATAACGGACATTAAGTTATTTCCAGCTTCAATGAATTCATGAATAGTAGTTTTTAATGAATTTTTTTGGATGATTTGCATGAAAACCGTGATTAATAAAGTGATAAATAACGCCACTACCATTGCCTGTAAGACATCCGCTTCAATAAAAGCCTGGAAAACCCCATATCCTTGTTGATTTCCATCCCACCAAGTGAGGAACAAAGTAAACAAAATGACTAACGAGACAGGAATGATTAAATTCCATGGTTTTGCAGGTAGTTCATCCGCTACAGCGGTGTTGTCTTCATCTTTTATTCGCTCAGGATCTCGTTCATCTTGATTAATTTCTTTTGGATGGCGAAATATCACGAACAACGTACCGATAACTATCATCGATATCGCAAAAAAATTAAACGGAATGCTGCGGATAAACAATGAATAAGGATCTGCTTCAATTCCTTGATTTTGTAATCCCATTTCGATGACGGAAACCATATAACCGACAAAAGCAGTAGCAATTGGAATTAAAACAATGACAGGTTGTGTACTTGTTTCAATCATAAAGGCAAGCTCTTTACGAGTCATGTTAATTTTTTGTAATAATGCCTTCATAATGGGTGCTACTGTTACGATTCGAAAGCTAGGAGCACTGAACGTACCGAGAGTAGAAGCCCAGGTTAACAATAATGCTTCCCTTTTTGAGTTAATTTTTTTGGAAGTAAGTTCGACAAAACCTTTAATACCTCCAGATGCTTTCATAATCCCGACTAATCCTGAAAACATATATAAAAAAATGATGATTTTTAAGTTGTTAATATCTGTTAAGCTTTCAACAATATATTGCGTGGCTTGTTCAATACCTCCAATTAAGGATGGTTCGACAATATAAGCTCCAACTACTAATCCAAGCGTCAATCCTGGAAATACTTGCTTTGTTGTCATTGCTGTAACAATAACAACAACAAAAGGGATAATCGCAAGCCAACTACCTTCCATATATGTATCTCCTTTACCGAAACATTATTGCCATTAGCTTGCTTTAAAGAAGAAAAAGTATACTTCATGATTTTTAGCCATAACATATCATATCAGTGACAAAAGGGGTATAATGAAATATAGAAGGGAGGTAATTAAAATAATGAGTAAACCTAGACAGAACCCCAACATGGAACAATATAAGGTGGACAAGCCAGCAGAACTCCTTCCTTTCTTACTCTCTATCATGTCACAACAAAGTCGTAATTCCGTTAAATCAATCCTTACTCGTGGGCAAGTTTTTGTAAATAATCAGGAAGTGACCAAACATGATTTTATGCTCGAACCTGGATACACGGTCACAATTCAAAAAAATAAAGCAGCAAAAGCAGCTACTTTTGAAAAAATGAATATTCTTTATGAAGATGATGCGATCATCGTTATTGAAAAGGATGCAGGCTTGCTATCCATTGCTACCGAAAAAGAAAAATCTCTAACAGCCTACAAACAATTGATGACCTACGTTCGTAAAATCAATCCAAAGAATCGTATTTATGTTGTACATCGACTTGATCGAGAAACTTCAGGAGTAATGTTGTTTGCTAAAAGTGAGCAGGTAAAGCAAACATTACAAAATGGATGGAAGGATATGGTAAAGGAGCGTTCTTATGTAGCGCTAGTTGAGGGAATTTTAAACAAACGGGAAGACACGATCACTTCTTGGTTAAAGGAAAGTAAAACGTTTAAAATGTTCTCAAGTGAGAAACCGAATGATGGAAAAAAGGCGATTACACACTACAAGGTAATTAAAGCCAACAACAACTTGTCGTTACTATCTGTTTATTTAGAAACAGGTAGAAAAAATCAAATTCGAGTTCATATGTCTGACATTGGTCATCCAATAGTTGGTGATAAGAAATATGGATCGAAAGTAAATCCAATCGGTAGACTTGGGTTGCATGCAATCGTATTAGCGATTAAACATCCAGTTACAGGAGAGCTATTACGTTTTAAATCTGATATTCCAAAAGTGTTTTTGAAGAAAAGATAGATTGAATTTTTATATCGTAACAGACAGAAACCAGCAGTCTCGAAGAAAACTGCTGGTTTTCATGTTTACTAAATATAAATACTAAGTTCTCCGAAATAAAAACCTAATAGAGCTTCCTTATATAAGATGAATCATCATTTAATATCGGATATTTCCTTAGCTATGTTTTGGTTTAATTTTTGTGAGTTTTTTTGAAAAGCCAAATTGGCAAACTTCATTAATATATACGATGTAACACTTCCGCTAAAGAAAATGATCAGGCTTGGAACTATTATCATGATATGGTAGAAAATAATGCAGAAAAGTATCATCGAAATTGTGAAGATAGGATAAAGAACCATTAATAGAAATGCGTTCTTAATTAGCATCGGAATACGTAACTTGTATTCCGCATATACGGGGAAAATATATAAAAGAGAAAGACCATATATAAAGTTCATAATTAGTAAAGGTGCATACAAAAATTGAATGACATTCGTACTGTGTTTTAAATAATTTAAGTCAATATAAAAGATATATCCTATAATTACTAAGATAAGACCTAATAAGTTACTCTTCCAGAATTCGGTTTTGTATACCTTCCAAAATGTTCGTAATACGGCGACATCTTCTTTTAACATAATTTTCCTAACTACTGTGAACATAGCGATAGTTGCAGGAAAAAAACCAAAAATAACTATTCCCATTAAAGAAAACAAAATCCATAAAATATTTGTAACAGATAATTTAAGTAAGCAATCAGAAAACTTATAGAAGCCATTCATTACGTTCACGGTCATCATACCCCTTTTAAATTTTTAGTTATCTTCTAAGAGTATTGTACTATTTTTAATCCATTAAAATTGGGTAATTGGCTGAAATTATAGAATAGGTAAAAAGATTGAACTTTTGTCAATATATATCACCTGCACACTTGTTGCATGTAAAAATAAAGTTCATTTATTAAAAAAATGATCATGTACTATGTAAAATAAAGTGTTAAAATTATAGATGAAGAAAAAGAGAAGTAGTTAAGTTTTAAATGGAAAACATTTTTGATAACGCTTACTTTATGTAGGTTCTTGAATGGGGTGATACTATGTATAGTCTGATTGTTGTAGATGACGAGAAAGTTGTACGTGATGGTTTTCGACAATTTATAAACTGGGAGGAATTGGGCTTCGAATTAATTAAAGATTTCGAAGATGGTAAGGAAGCCAAAGATTTTCTGCAAACAAACAGAGTCGATGTAGTTATGACAGATATAGAAATGCTGCAAATTAGTGGTATTGAACTTTCTAGTTATATTTACAAAAAATGTCCCGATACTAAGACGATACTAGTAAGTGGCTATAAAGATTTTGAATACGCAAAAAAAGCTATTGAATACAATGTAAGCAAATACCTTATTAAGCCAGCAGAGTTAGATGAGATAAAATCTTTATTTCAAGAGTTAAAAGAAGAATTAGATCAAGAAAGAAAACTGAAAGAAATGGAAAGTCACTATAAACAAAAATATGAAAATGCATTACCTCTTCTGCAAGAACAACTCCTCTTAAATATAGGATCTGGAAATATTAAAAATAAAGAGGAATTAAAACTAAGAATGGCGGCCATTAATTTACCAACAAAAATTGTCGATTATAGTTGTGCAATTATTCATACGAACGTGATAGACAATGTGAATGGGATCTCTCATCATCAATTAACCGAAAGCTTAAAAGTATTTTTTAATCAAGAAAAAAAAGGCGTATATTTTATTACATCCTCCCAAAACGCGGAATTGTTAAGAATACTAGTTTTATCTTCTCATCCGAAAGACATAGTGATATCAAAAATAAATAGTGTTATTTCAGAAATCACCACATCCATGCGACGAAACTTTGGTATCCAAATATCTTTTGAATACGGGAGTATTTATTCAGATATAATGGAATTATCAAGATATATTTCTAAGGATAATCTAAGCAATGCTGATGATGGAAACTACCAAACTACTGGGTTGAATATTCAGGAATATAGGGAATTTATACAAGAGTATAAAAATTTCGTTCCACTTATTATTAAAGGGGAAAAGGAAGAAGTTACGGAAAAACTGAATGTTACAATGAAGAAATTAAGTACGTTACCTATACAAGAAATACAACGATTAAGTATTGATTTGCTTTCTATGATTACACATGTCCTTGTGGAAATGGGGGTGAATATCTTTACATTAAATAATGGAAATTCCACGTATCATCAGATTTTACATATCGATGATATTAGGGGAATTCAAAAGTATTGTAATGCCTCTCTGTATGAATTTATTTCCTATTTTGAAAAGAGTAAATCAAATATTAGTTCTACGCATCATTTAATAGAAAAGGCAAAAAAATATATTAATAATAATTATTATCGAGATTTGTCTCTAGAGGAAGTATCTGAGCATGTCTTCCTCAATCATGCTTACTTTAGCCGATTATTCAAACAATTAACTGGTCAGAATTTTTCTGATTATTTAACTAACATTAGAATTAAAAAATCGATTGAATTGCTAAAGGAGAATAAATATAAAACATATGAAATAAGCGAAAAAGTAGGCTATAAAAGTAGTAAATATTTTTCGAGAGTTTTCAAACAAATTACAGGGTATACGCCAAGGGAGTATTGTAGAAAATATGTAACTGAGAGTAGTTTTGTTAATGAAATATCATGAAATATGGCAAATAATATCCAGTTATAAATTTAAAAGCTTGTTTATCCGCAATTTTTTAATTATTTTATTCCTAATCGTTATACCTTTAATTGCGATGAATATGATCGTTTATCACAATATGAATAAAACATTTGAAGCGGAAATTGAATCGCAAAATAATAATTCATTGCAAACCGTGGTAGATACGCTAAATAATCTATACAATGATACCAATCGTTTAGCTGCCCAATTAGCGCTTCAAAATGAAGTCCAGTATTATCTTTATACGAGTTATTACCCAAATGAAGGCGTAGATAAAACAAGAAGCTTACTAAATATGTACACAAACACATATGATCATATTCACTCTATTATTATCTATTCCGAACAAAAAGAAAGTGTTATTACTAATCAATATTTTGGGCCAGTTCAGGAATATGCAGATCAAACGTGGTTGGAAGAGTATGAAAAAATTGATAAAAATCACACCTATGTTTTGCCACTGAAATATGATAATTTTTTCCCATATTTCCTTAGTGTTATCAAACCTGTTTTTATCGATGGAAACAAGTTAGGAACAATTATAATAAATCTAAATATTAGAGACCTTAGACCTGTTATCGAAAGTAGTAGTGGTGAATTTTTTGATTCCATTTATGTGGTGGATAATAATACAAAAAAAGTCCTGTATAATAAAGAAATATCATTATTTCAAAAAACTTTCACTGATTTGTATGACGCCAACTGGATGCTGACAAGCGATCTGTTTTATGCAAAAAATGTAACAATAGAGGAAAATCAAATGTTGGTATCAAATGAGAATTTAGAGTCTTTAGACTGGTCTGTCATCACATTGCTCTCGCTAAATCGTTTTGAAGAACAGAAGCAGCACATCAGAAATTTCATGTATACTTTTATCATTTTTAGTATTTTTATTGCATTTATTATTACTTTGATCATTACTTTAAGAACATATAAACCATTAGGTGAAGTAATTTCTGTTCTAGACAAACCTGAAAGAACACTCCAGGCAAAGAACAAAATCAACAAAAATGAGCTTATGTATATTTATAATAAAATCAAAAATAATTATAATAATCGTTTGGATATGGAAAAAGAATTAGACGATAGGCTGGAATTATTAAATAAGGCACAAATGTTAGCATTACAGGCTCAAATAAATCCTCATTTTCTTTCTAATGCATTAGAAACAATGAAATGGAATGCTATGATGCTTACGGGTGGAGAAAATGATTTATCAAAGATGGCGGTTTCCCTATCGAAATTGTTAAGGCTAACAATAGGATCAGATCAGAATATTATTTCTATAGGGACGGAAATTGAATTAGATAAAAAATACGTTCATATTATGGAAATGCGCTTTAAAGATCAATTTAAAGTTGAATGGAATTTAAATGAGAAGTTATTAGAATATGAGACGATATTACTTACCTTGCAGCCGATTATCGAGAATGCAATCTATCATGGAATTAGACCAATGAAAAAATTCGGAACCATTGTCGTTGAAATTCAAGAACACGAAGAATGTATCCGCTGGATTGTAAAAGACAATGGAATCGGCATGCATAAAGAAGAATTAGACAAATTGAATACACACTTACAAGATAAATTTAATTTAGAAGGGACACATGTTGGTATAAGAAATGTAAACCATAGAATTAAGTTATTATTTGGTGAGGAATACGGGGTAAAAGTTTGGAGTGAAAGGGACAGAGGGACAAAGGTTGAGGTGAAAATCCCTAAATACCGTTCTAAAATAATATAAGGACATTTCCGAAGAACCTATACATAAGGTATGGGTTCTTTTTATTGTTAAAAATAGAAATAGTAAAAAAAATGAATGTTTAATAAAATTAGACACTCTTCTTTCCTGTAATGGTTAATTTTATATTACGTATGTCAATTTTTTATAGTATGAAACAGTAATGAAACCACTTACAATAAAGCTATGAAAACGTGGTTATTTACAGATGGAGAAAGGGGAGGTTTATTTGGCAACACCTACTAGTAAGATAGATACTTTTAAATCAAATCAAATACAATCGGGTAAAAAAAATAATTTTTTTAAAACGTGGAAGACTTATTTACCCCTAATAGTTCTAACGGTTCCAGCCCTAATTTATTTTTTATTATTTCACTACGCTCCCATGTTTGGAGTGGTAATGGCCTTTAAAAATTTCCAATATAATTTGGGGATATTCGGAAGTCCGTGGGTTGGTTGGAAAAACTTTGAGTTTTTCTTCACCTCAAATGATGCCTGGAGAGTGTTAAGAAACACAGTTGGTTATAGTTTATTATTTATTGTTGTTAATAATGTTGTTGCCTTAACAATGGCGTTATTACTAAATGAAGTAAAAAATAAATTTGTTTTGAAAATACATCAAACTTCTATGTTATTACCCAATTTCCTATCATGGGTTTTAGTAGGTTTTATTACGTATATCTTTTTAAATCCAACAGTAGGAACATTAAATCAATTACTAGATTTTATAGGATTGGACCCGATTAATTGGTATCAAGAACCTAAGTATTGGCCAGCTATTTTAACCTTAACTAATTTATGGAAGGGGATTGGCTTAGCTACTTTAATATATTATGCAGCTTTACTTGGAGTTGATCCCCAATTATATGAAGCGGCAAGGATTGATGGAGCCAATAAAATTAAACAAGCATTACATATATCTGTTCCTGCTATTTTACCGGTGTTCACTATATTAACTATCTTAGCGATCGGTGATACATTCCGGGGAGATTTTGGTCTCTTTTACCAAATTCCTAGAGATGTTGGTTTACTATATCCAACTACTGATATTATAGATACTTATATTTTTAGGGGATTAAGAACTGGAGATCTTAGTATTACAGCAGCAGTAGGGTTATTTCAATCAGTAGTAGGTTTGATCTTAATCCTAATTGTAAATGGTATTGTTCGAAAAATCAGTCCAGAGAAAGCACTATTTTAGAGTGGATGGGAGGAATCTTAATGAAAGCAAAATATTTTATTCACGTTATATTTATTGTATTTAGTGCTATATTTATTATTCCATTCTTATACGCTATTTCTATTTCTTTAACTAGTGAAAGTATTATTCAAGAACATGGTTATAAACTTATTCCACCTTATTTAGATTTTATTGCGTATCAGACTATTTTCAGAAACTTAGAAGAGATTGTAAGGGCGTATGGTGTTACGATATTCACTACTTTTGTAGGAACTTTTCTTAGTATCTTAGTAATGGCTTTGTGTGCTTATCCATTATCACGTCCAGATTTCAAATGGAGATACCCACTTACTTTTATTATATTTTTTACTATGATTTTTGGTGGAGGTTTAATTCCAACTTATATTTTGATCACTCAGTACTATGGTCTTGGTAATACGATTTGGGTATATATATTCCCAACACTTGCTAATGCGTTTCATATCATTATTTTTAGAACGTTTTTTGCTGGTTTACCTTTTAGTTTGATTGAATCAGCAAAACTAGATGGTGCTAGTGAATTGAAAATCTTTTTCCAGATTATTTTACCATTATCTAAACCAGTTATAGCAACAATCGGGCTATTTAATCTATTAGTAAGATGGAATGAATGGATGACTGCCCTTATTTATATCAGAGATTCTGAATTATATACATTACAGTTCTTGCTGCAAAGAATTTTAATGGAAGTGGAATTTATTAACAATATTGCGGATCAGTTGCCAATAGGATTCGGTACAATGGATGTACCAACTGAAACTGTTAGGTTTGCAATGGCAATTGTTGCTGCAGGGCCAATGTTGTTTGTTTTTCCTTTCTTTCAAAAATACTTTGCAGAAGGACTCACTATTGGTGGAGTTAAAGGCTAAGCTTAATAACTATTATGCTATTAATTTAAGGAGGTGAAGGCTAGTAAATAAAAAAATAGCTTGTCATTTAATAAAAGATTATGCATAAAAGGGGAGAAAAAGATGTTAAAGAAAAACTGGTTTTTATCGATTTTACTTTTGCTTTTTATTAGTTTGTTTATAGTAGCTTGCTCAAATGATGATGCGAACACAAATGATACAGAAGAGCAATCTTCTGATAATAATGAGAATGCAGAAAATAGTGATGAAAATGAGGAAGTTACTTTACAATGGTTAGTCCCTTCAATAGATCAACCAGATCAAGATAAAGTCTGGGCTGAATTTAATGAGAAATTACAAGAATATTTACCAAATACAACAGTAGAATTTGAAAATGTAACGATTCCAGAATATGGAGAAAGATGGCAATTAGTAGCTTCTGCTCAGGAACCAATTGACATTGCTTGGAGTTTTTGGAGTACACCATTGGTACAAGAGGTAGAAAAAGGGGCTTATATGGATTTAACAGAGTTAATGTCTGAATATGCTCCGGATTTAGTGAATGAATTAGATGCTACATTACTAGACTTTGGTAAAGTGGATGAGAAACAGTATGCTATACCTAACTGGCAACCAATGACAGATATGCGTGTAACGATGAGAACGGCAAAAGAGGATTTTGAAGAATTATGGAGTAAAGAGGAATCAGAACAAGTTTTTTATTCACGAGATGAGCGTCCATTAAATCAAGAGGCTTACGATGCACTAAGTGACTACTTTCAAAGAATACAAGATGCACGAGGTAGTGTAGAGGTAAATCCATATACTATCGAACAAATGCAACAAGGTCAGTTGATCAGTAATCCTTTTGCGATTAGAATTCAGGATGATAATTATGAAGTAGTTAATAAAGTAGAATTACCAGAAATGAAATTGTTTTTCGATAATATGAACAATTGGTATGAGAAAGGTTTTATTAGGGAAGATATTGTTGCTAATCCGGATGGGGGAAGTGAAGAAGCTATTCACTTTCATGCATATTTCCCAGGAGATGAATTAGCTGAACCGGAAAAAGAATTTGTACCTCTTGGAGAAAACTATTATATTTCACAGTTAACTCATTCATCTAATACTGTTATACCATCATCTTCCGATAATCCCGAACGTGCTATGCAATTAATTGAATTAATGCATACAGAAAAAGGAAAAGATTTATTCAATTTCTTGCTATGGGGAAATGAAGGTGAGCATTATGAGAAAATAAATGATAATCGTATTGAAACAATCGATTACCCGGGATCGTTTCCTGCAAATCCTGGTTCTGAGGCACCATATGGTTTAACTCATTACTTTACTGGTAATACATTAAACGCTTGGGAAACACAAGCAAATCCTGAAGGACATTGGGATACATTAGGTGAAATTCATGATAATGCTTGGAAGTCACCATTGATTGGATTTAAACCAGATTTGGAACCGGTAAGAACACAAGTAGCACAAATAGAAACCATTTATACAGAATACTGGGAAACTTTAAGTACTGGTTCAGCCTCTAACTATGAAGAATTATATGAACAAATGCTTGAGAGAATGAATGGATCAGGTGCCCAGGAAATAATTGATGAACTACAGAGTCAAGTAGATGCATTTGTAGAGGAAAATGGATTGTAACTTATCAAAAAACAGGGGGCTGAGAGAAGGTTATTCTTTCAGTTCTCTTAGTGTAATTTACTATTCTCAATGTTTAGGAGGAACGTGACATGAATTTATTGAAAAACGGTTCACTTTGGAAAGATTCTGATGGAAACCCAATCCATGCTCATGGAGGGTTTATCATTTATTATGACAATTTTTATTATTGGTATGGAGAAGACCGTCGAGATGATTACTATGTCAATTGTTATCGATCTAAAGATCTAGCTAATTGGGAATTTAGAAATCATGTATTAACAACAGATTCGAAAACAAAGCATACTAGAGTTCGAACACAATTAAGTCTTGTGAATGGAGATCATACAAAAGTAAATATTGAACGACCAAAAGTATTGTTTAATCCACTGACAAAAAAGTTTATTTTATGGGCACATTTTGAAAATGGTAAAGACTATAGCGAAGCGGCTGCAGCAATCGCAAGTTGTGATACTCCTGATGGGAATTTTGTTTACCATGGTCATATGAACCCTTTTGGTTATATGTCAAGAGATTGCACACTATTTCAAGATGATGATGGAACAGCATATTTCATCTCAGCGGCAAGAGATAATGCAGATTTACATATTTACCGATTAAGTAGTGACTACATGAATGTAGACAAATTAGTTCGCAAGTTATGGCAAGGTGAATATAGAGAGGCGCCAGCAGTGTTTAAAAGAAAGGAGAGATACTATATGGTCTCTTCATACTGCACAGGCTGGGCGCCTAATCAAGGGAAATATGCTACAAGTGATAGTATGGATGGTAATTGGACACTTCTGGAAAACTTCGGAGACGAAACGACTTATGATACACAGCCTGCTTTTGTACTGAAGTTAAATGAGGAGGAAATATTGTATTATTCAGATCGCTGGGATGCCGAAAATTATATTAATTCAAGTTATGTACTCTTACCACTCCAGTTTGAAGAAGAAAAATTAATATTAAAATATTATGATCAATATGAAATAGATGACGATAAGAATATTCAATTTAAGTAGTAAAAAGATGAAATTATTCTTCCGTTCTATTTATCACGGTGCTAATCGTCCGTAAAATCCCCACTTTAGGGAAGTCTCACTTTATATATTATGCTTTCAGAATGATTAGATTAAGAGGTGATTGAATGGCCATATTAGATACTTTTTCTGTCCCAGAAGAAGCTGTCCGTAATAAAGATTTTTCTGTTCGAGTCCGTACAGATGACAAAGAATGGAAGGAGATAGGTGTATATGAAGTAAAGGTAGATATGCACAATGTTCGGAAAGCTTCTATGGTTCATTTTGATATGGATGAATTCATAGACGTAGAAATTACATGTAACTATATGGATGTGGAAGACATTATTATCCGACCATTGTCGAATAAAATCTCATATAAACAACATCAAAATGTCATTAATATGAAGTTGGATCAACCATGTAAATTATCGGTCGAAGTGAATGGGGATCGTTTTCATAACCTCCACGTATTTGCAAACCCGATTGAAAAGGATAAACCTGATGTAATGAATGGAAATGTAGCTGTAATTGAGTCAGGTAATCATCTTCCAGAGAATATTACGCGGATAGCTACACAACCAAACTCTAATGGTGTAATTCCCGATATATTGTATTTTGATGCTGGTTACCATTGTATTAAAGGAAGCGAGTTTCGTATTCCATCACATAAAACGATTTATCTAGACGGTGGATCGGTGATTGAAGGCTCATTTTTATGTGACCATGCAGAAGATGTGACAATACGTGGTAGAGGCATTATGTATATGGCAAACATGGAAAAAACGACTTACTATAGAGGAGTGCAGATCGAGTTTTCCAGGAATATTACAGTTGATGGTATAGTTGTGGTTGATCCACCACATTACAGTATTCTTATTGGTCAATCATCTGACATCAAAATAAATAACTTTAAATCATTTAGTACACGAGGCTGGTCAGATGGGATTGATATGATGTCGAGTAAAGATGTTTCTATCCATGACGTATTCATGCGAAATTCTGATGACTGTATCGCTGTTTATGGTAGTCGAGGGAACTTTTATGGTGACACGAAAAACATACAAGTAAACAATTCAATTTTATGGGCTGATGTTGCACATCCTGTGAATATGGGAACACACGGTGATCATGAAGGAACGGGAGACACGATAGAGAATATTCACTTTAAAAATATCGACATCTTAGAACACCATGAACCTCAAGAGAATTATTGGGGAGCAATGGCAATTAATGCTGGAGATATGAATGTTGTAAAAAATGTAACATTCTATAATGTACGTGTTGAAAATTTTGAACTAGGTCAATTACTAGATCTAAGAGTTGTATTTAATAAAAAATATAATCCTGCTCCAGGTAAGAGGATTGAGAATATAATCTTTAAGAATATTGAATATAACGGTGAAAACGAAAAGCCTTCACGGATTTATGGATATGACGCTGATCGAAATGTTAGTGATGTCATCTTTAGTAATTTAAGGATAAATGGAATCAAAGTTTTGAATGCTGACGAACAACACTTCGATATAAATGAATATGCGCATTGTATCAAATTTGTATAATTTTAATTTACACTAATGATAGATTGAATATTCATAAATCCAGATAAAGGCATCCGGACCTTTCATACACCTTTTATGATTTGGTCCGGATATTAAAAATTACTGCTGTTGTTGCAATCTTTGTTGTACTTCCTGACTAATGTCATTCGCGCTAAGTCCTTGTGCGCTAATAACAGCACCTTGAATCGCAGTGTCTTGCATTCCCATCACATTTTCATCTTGACCGGAAATGATGCAGCAATCACAGCCATTGGCATCTTGTTCTTGTCTTAATGTGATGACTTCATGTCCATCTTCTTGTAATTTTTGCTGAACATCTGTTAAGGACTCTTCTACTCCAATACGAGCCATATTTTGACCTCCTTGAATTATCGTCATCTTTAATATGTTCTTTATTCATTACTTCATACACAGTTATATTTTTTACTGCAATTACTGTTCTATTCCTCCAATTTACATTCTTCTTTAAAAGGAAATTAGATACTCACGCTTTTTACTTAAAGCTGATCACCAAAAAAATGGTTAATTTTTATTACACTTGTATATCGAGATCGATACGCTACACTTTTTAAAGAACCGGAGAAATTTACATCCAAATGCAATTTTTAAAATGAACAAATATAAGGAAGCCTTTTGCATGAAATCAGTCTCAATGTAAAAGATAAAGATGAGGTGATTAACATGAAAGAGAAACGAAAAGAGAACTTTCAAATGCCTAATCCAGCAAATCAGGATGGTGAAATTGGGATCAGAAAAGACATAGATCCCGCACATCTTGAAGATACTGTTGAGCGATATGCAGGAGACTCTGTTGACGCGCACAAAGAATTGGAAGAAGCAAACGAATATGTTGCTAATAAAGAAATTGAACAAGTAAGAAATAATTCTTGAATAAGCTGGTTTAGCAGGAAATAATCTGTTGCTAAACCATCAACAATCTTAACTAACTCAAGTTTTACAAAACTAACTTTAAGAATAGAAGGGGTTAAAAATGAAAGAGAAGGATAGAACTCAAAAAAGAATCGAGATTGAACATGAAGCAATTCCTGAAATAGATCATGAAACACACCATCCTGATAGGGAGGAAACGAAACTCAAACAAACCTCATTTGAACCAGGGAAAGACTACCTAAATATGGATACAGGTGTTCAAGATGAAAGATAAAAGTCGATCAAAAAGTACGAATGAAAAGATAAAAAACAAAAAAGATCATGAGTTTTCAGAAGAACTCTCTGATGGTGGAGAAAGAGATGAATTTATAAAAAGGCAAACTGGTAGAACTTGTGGTGGGTTATAATGAGAGACTCCTTGTCCATCTACTTGCAGGTGCATCATCTTTAAATTGTATTACACAAGTGATTTTACGCAAGAATCACTTGTGTATATTTTTTATTACATTATTTTAAAAATAGCAGAACAATAGTAAATAAAAGAATCTAATCTTAAAAAAGATATCCCCAAATTTGAAATAGGTTAAAATCATGACACTAATGTCAATTATTTATTGTATATAACAAAAATGAAAACGCTTAAAATTATCTGTAAGAGTATTTAGCATTTAAGGAGGTGATTCAGTATCAATGTACCGGACAAAACTTGTTTTTGAAACCTAAAGATCAAAGAATAAGGAGGAGTTATTGAAACATGCTGTTAAAAATGAGAAGCAGTAAACAAAGGAGTAAAATATTGATGGTCTTTTTAGTAAGTTTATTACTTATTCCTAACCTCTCGATGAATTCTATAAATCTAAAAGCAGAAGAAACAGATGAAAATCCAGAATCTTTAAAGGGTGTTATTGACTGGATAGATTTTGGCAATAAAGAATCAGAAAAGCAACATAATTTTAACGGAAAGAATACAAGTATAATAACCGAAGCTTTAGATGAAAAGGCAAGAGTAGCCACACCTCTAAATCCTGCAGATAAAAAGGGTGGGGATCTGACATTTAAGATGAAGGTTGACCCTGAGGCTCAAAATTATTTTACTTTAAAGTTTTGGGGAGATGATGCTTCAAGTTATGTCAACTTGATTTACATTAATGGAGAACAAATTGGTTATAGGAGAAATGGAGACTATGAAGCTATCAATAAAGGAGCTGGAGAAACTCCATTACCAAATCGTTTTTATTATAGTACGATCATGCTTCCACTTGAACATACTTATGGAAAAGAAGTAGTTGAAATAACCATAGGTACACATGATTTCTTTAACAACGTTACTTCAGATTCAAGAGGGTATTATAAGGCATATACACATACGCAGCCATATTTGGATGTTTCAGATGAAAACCAGGGGGTTAAATTGTCACAGAATGTGGATGAAATTGTAAGACCTGATATCAGTGAAAATGAAAAAAGTGATTATATTGAAAATTACCAGAAAAGACAGATTGATCTCTTCAATCAATACCATTCACAATTTAGTGATGACTCGACCTCTGACAGATTATCGATTGAGAGATATAAGGAAGAATTACGATTCTATGCCGATACACTCAATTATGATTCGTCACCTGCAAAAACAACAGAGGAAAAAAGGGAAGTTATCTATAATATTTTTGAAGTGATAGATAACTATGTCAAAGAATACTATGGAGATGTTAGGAAAATAGGAACAGGTGGTCATCAATCCGATTGGGGCGGATACTATGCCAATTTAGGTCAAGTTCTTTATCTTATTGAAAATCATATCTTTGACGAAGAAATATTAGGTGAGGAAGAATTTAATGGATTTTTAGAGCAATCTTTTGATACGGGGACAGAAGCAGGAGAATTTTCATTGGCAAATGAAGATTGGAATGGTGATGAATTATCCCGCCGTGATGCATGGGAGCGGACATTAAAAGCAAATTTTGATTTTGCCCGTTCAAGACTTTCCTATATTTTTAATCAGGTCATGTACACTTATGAGGGAGCATGGAAGTCTTCAGAAGGACTACGTATCATTGGGTCTCAATATTATGAAGGAAAAGAACGAAGCAATCGAATCTTATTAGAAGCGCTTGGAATTGAACCATTCTTGGGCGAAGAAGTGCTTGTTGGACCAAATGGAGAAGAATTAGATTTGTTCCATTCTCTGTTTTACCATGATGGTTCTGCTCGATATACGGATGATTATTTACAAATTGTTATGAAGGGGCTTGCGAAAAGTGAATTAGATGAAAGTGGAAGTGTTGTTAGAAGGAAACCGCTTGGTGAGAACTATACAACCATCACTGAGGCTGGCTTAACAAGAGAAAATGGTTATGTGGCGAATTATGGGGAATCCACGAATTATTTTCCTCAATATTTCTATTGGACGTTGAATCATGAAGGAGACGAAGAATTAAATAAGGAAATATTAAAAATAACATTAAAAAATCTGCATGCTCGTGGCTTAGCACGGTATACCAGTTTAACGGATGACGGAGAACGTGTGATGCGAATGGAACAGGTTATTGATGAAAGGAACCCAAGTTTTCCGGGCTGGCATGGTTATGCAACAAGAATAACAGAAGGAAAAGTAATGTTATATGCATCTCTTGAGAAATTTATGGCAGATAATAGCGAAAAATATAGCGATCCAGAATGGGATGAGTATTGGGGGTATGCTGCCGAGGCTGTTGGATTTGCACAGCAGCAAATTGCAGACAATCAGTTTTTTAATCATTTTAACAATATTGATATTCGACGTGATTTATGGGCAACGGAAACCTATCAATATGTTACTGAAGAAAGGGGAAATTATGACCGTTTTGGTAATATAATGGCTGGTGTGGTACATCCACAGACAGATTTTGATTATTATTCAGATGAGGAAATTGATCAATTAAACGTAGATCCGGATGACTACAATCAATTTGCCTGGGTGGATCTAGATAGTATGTTTGTTTCTCTAAGGGACAATGATACAAGAATTTTTGGTCAATTGAACCATCGAAATCGTGGTTATGTTGGCAACGGAAAGCTCCATGTCTTAAATGAAGATCATGATAATATTGTTCAAATAGCCACAAACGCAAAATTTAAATATAACGATTACTATCTTCGTCTGAATAATATAGATGTTGATTTTATGTCAGATCAGTTAATTGATCCTAATGATGCGACACAGGCTTTGGCGGGAGAGGTCGCTCCAATTACTTATCAGCCAGGTGTTGGACAAGTAAACAGGCAAAATTTTGAGGTTGATCATGCATATTCCGGTTATCCAGATTTATTAACTGCGAGGTATGGAAAATACTTCTTTGTTTTTAACACAACCAGGGCAGAATATGGCAACAAACAATCCTTTGATATCGAATTACCTGCCGATTTTAACGAAAGTACTGTTTTAGATTTAGTAACAGGCGAAAACATGGAGGTTCATGATGGGAAAGTAACCATTTCAGCGAAAAACGCCATGGTTTTAAAGTTGACGTCTGATTTTGAAGAAAATTCTAAGCCGCATCATGTAGACTTTACTAATGTGTTAGCTGGTAACGGTTATGCAGGTATCACGTGGACAACGACAGCAGGTGCCGATTCCTACACGATTAAACGATCAACGTCAGAAAGTGGAGAATATGAAGAAATAGCTACCGGTATAGAAGGAAACTATTTTGAAGACAAAACAGTTGAAAATGGAAGTACGTATTATTACAAAATAGCAGCCGTTAATGAAAATGGTTCTGGCTGGGATTCTTACCGAACCAAGCTGGATTTGACAGAGCCAGTTTCCGATTTGAAAGGTAACAAGAATAATAGCAAAAAAAGCTGGCGTGATGATCGAGTTGGTGATATTACTGAAGGAAAGGCATCGGTAAAAGGAGACAAAATCACCATTCAGGATGGTGATGGAAACGGTTTTGGAACAGGCGATGACTACAAAGTTTTAGAGCGTGAAATACACGATTCTTTCCATTTTGTGAATAAGGTCGTATCAGGCAATAGCTCGATAAGTGGGAAAATTGAAAATCACAATGGTGATGTTACTGGTTTGATGATGCGTGATCAGCTAGATTCCAATACGCGTTATATTTACTTTGGAGCAGATTCAGATGGTAATTTAGTTTTACAAAATCGCACAAGAAATTCACAGCATCAATGGAATGATGAAGTAGCAAGTCCACTTAACGCTGAACTGGAAGGTTATCTAGTGGATGACTATCCTTACCTTAAATTAGAACGTGATGCTGATAAACATATGTTTTATGCTTATGTATCACAAGACGGTGAAAATTGGGAAAATGTTGCGGAAATTTTCACCCCATTTCCATATGCCATTTACACGGGAGTAACTGCATCAGACAACGGGCGATTTAATGAGGTAAATGTTGCGGAAAATAATGCGGACATTCTGATTCCTCGTATTAAACAAGTTGAAGACCATGTTACATTGTATTGGAATAAGCCTAAAGATGCCGTAAGCTTTAATGTTTATCGTACTTATGATGAAAAAGCAAGTCGTAAAGACCCTGTCTTTAAAGAGGGAACGATGACATTAAAGGAGGATTCATCGTGGAAAGAGGTACTGTCTCAAACTACCGGCACAGCCTTTGAAGAAGATCGTCTAAGAATAGGGAGTGTCTACTTTAAAGTGGTTGCTAATTATGCTGATGGGAGCTTCGGTTCGTTTTCTGAAACCGCTTCGGCTTATGCAGATTCGATAGGTGAGCTTATAGGAAAAGCAGAAACTATGTCACCTGAACCTTATACAAAAGGCAGCTACTATCTCTTTAAAGAGGAATTAAAGCGAATTAAAGAAGTTGTAGAGACAGCTAAATTTGATGAAGTACAATTGGTTGATGATCTTTACAATATATATGATTTACTGGTTCCAAAGGAAGAGATTCTATTGAAAAAAATTGAGATTGGTCCTTCAATGGTAGTAGCTTCAACAGAAGCGTGGGGAGGAAATGGAACTGCTGAAGAAAATGCTTGGTTTGCCTTCGATGGTGATCTTCAAACATTCCCTGATACGCTTGAACGAATTAGTTGGGTTGATATTGACCTGGGTGAAGCTAGCCAAAGTGTAATTGACACCATTAAATACTATCCTAGGCATGATCACATTGGAAGAATTAATGGTTTAGTTATCCAGGGCTCGAATGACAAAGAGAATTGGACTGAACTTTATGAGATAGGTAGTGTTTCAGAAGCGAAATGGCATTCCAACAGTATTAACGACTCTGGTAGCTATCGCTATTTCCGTCTCTATGATGATCATGATGGACGGGTAAATGTTGCGGAAATGGAGTTCTATCAGTTAACAAATGACAAAACTCTACTACAATTATTAATTGAAAGAGCTGAAAGTGTTGATGAAAGCAAGTATGACCAAGAAAGCATGGCTATGTTGACTGAAGCTTTAACAGATGCAATAGCTGTCAATGAATTAGAAGATATTGAACAGAAACAAATAGATGAGTCAGCAGCAGCTCTCCAAGTAATCTTAGAAGAATTGGAAGTGATCGCCAATGGTCCAATACTTGCACCAATTGGCAATAAATTGATTGTTGCCGAAACTAACTTATCATTTAAGTTGAAATTAAATAGTAGAAATAATGATTCCGTTCAATATCGTGTAGAAGGCTTGCCTGAAGGAGCACAATTCAATGAGAAAAATAAAAAATTTTCGTGGACACCAGAAAGAGATCAAAGTGGTGAATATCAAGTAACATTTATAGTTTCAGATGGAGAGAATCAATCTTCCCAAACAATAAAAATTGTTGTGAAAGGAGAGCCATCACTTAACGTAGAAACAGGTCATGAAGTAACGGTTGGAGAGGCATTGGACTTGTCAATTGATGCCTCTGACCCTACTGGAGAAGAATTAACCTATCATGTTGAGTCATTACCAGAAAATGCTGAATTCAATGAAAAAAATAGTAAAATCACTTGGATCCCAGATGATTATGATGTTGGAACATATGAAATAATCATATCTGTTTCCAACGAAAGATTTACCGTGAGTGAGACAATAAGTATAACGGTTAAAATTCCCGTTGAGAAATATACAAAAGGAAGTTATTACCTCTTTGAAAAAGTAATTGCAAGCATTCATGAGGAAATGGAGAATACAGAAAGAGAAAGAAAGGAATTCAGTAAAGAAATTGAAGAAGCTGTTAATTTATTGGTATCTATTGAAAAACTTTATCAAGAAATTGAGGTTACAGAAGAAATGGTTATCGCATCACATAAGTCTTGGGACGACACAGCTTCAAAAAGAGAAAATGGCTGGTATGCTTTTGATGGAAATACTTCAACTGCGACAGATAATGCTAGTAATCCAGGATGGGTTCAGATTGATTTTGGTGATGAAATTAAAAGAAATATTACAAGCGTCAGTTTTTATCCAAGACAAGGATATCCGGAACGTATGGAAGGCTCGATCATTCAAGGTTCAAATGATGGGGAAAAGTGGACGGATTTAATAAGAATAGGTGACGTTTCCTCTGTTCAGTGGCATCAGGAAGTAATCGAAAATAATGAGGCTTTCCGTTACATTCGATATTATTCACCACGTGCAAATACAAATGTTGCAGAGCTTAAATTTTCCGAGTTACTAGTAGATAAAAGTTTACTAGAAGTATTGATTGATGAGGCTATAGCAGTAGATTCATCCATGTATTCTGAAGAAAGCTATAATAATCTTCAAAATATAATAACAAGTTCCGAAGAAGTAGTGACCAGTGAGCAAGTAGTTCAAGCAGAAGTAGATGCTGCGGTAGAGGAATTACAGTTAGCAATAGATAGTTTGGAAGAGAGATAAAAGATGAGGATTGTTAGGTGGCTAAATAAATTTGATTTTTAGCCACCTTCTATTACATGATTAATATTTATAAGATAAGCACATCGAGGAAAGATGGAATTAGTAGAATTAGGTAATTCATTGTTTTAGAAAGCATATGGTATAGGTTGGATATCATTCTTGGAGGATTAAATATTTGTTAAAAATGTAAAAATTAACTATATCTATTTAGGTTATTGGAGTTGATTTAGTTGAAGAAGTTTATTGCTTTGTTATTTGTTTTAATTATGATAGTGACAATAAATGCTATTGATAGTCAAGCCGCTACAACTGAATTCCAACACCCAGGTATACTTCATACAGAGGAAGATTTTGACAGAATCCAGCAGATGGTTAATGAGGGTAGACAGCCATATTTAGACGGTTATAATCAATTAGATAACAGTCCCCTTTCGTCACCTAATTGGACACCGCGTGCAACTGATACAATAATTCGTGGTGGTGATGGCGACAATGTAGCTTTGCTGTATATTGATATAAACCGTGCTTATCAAAATGCGTTACTGTGGAAGATTACCGGTAATACGGAACATGGCGATACAGCACGTGATATTTTGAACGCCTGGTCGTCTACACTTACGACGGTTACTGGAAATGCAGATCGTTATCTAGCTTCTGGGTTAAATGGATACCAGTTGGCTAACGTCTCAGAGATTATGAGGGAATACCCTGGCTTCAATGTGACTCAGATGCAAGACATGTTATTGAATGTATTCTACAAGCCCCTAAATGAAAGGTTTCTGATTGGAAATGAATTCGGCGCTGATCATAATGATGCCTACATTCAAAATTACTGGGCAAATTGGGATTTAAGCAATATGGCTGCGACAGTTGCGATTGGCATTTTTTGTGATCGCCCAGATATCTATGATTTAGGAATCGAATACTACAAACACGGAGCAGGTAACGGTTCAATCTATAATGCGATTCCCTTTCTCCACCCTGATGGGCTTGCCCAATGGCAAGAGTCAGGTCGGGACCAGGCTCACACGCAACTAGGTGTTGGCTTGATGGCAGCTACAAGTGAAATGGCTTGGAATCAAGGGGATGACTTATATGGATGGGCAAATAACCGATTGATGCGGGCAGCTGAATATGTTGCGAAATATAACAACGGTTATGATAACGTACCTTTTTCAACATATGAATGGGGATCTGGCCAAAATGGAGACGTTCAAACACATACAGTAATTTCTAGTGCTGGCCGTGACGAATATCGTCCGATATGGGAATTGATCTATAACCATTACGCAAATCGAATGGGATTGTCCGTACCTAACATTGCTACAAGAGCTCAACAAATGAGACCCGAAGGAGGCCCTGACACTAGATGGCCTTCGACATTTGACCAACCTGGATTCGGAACACTTTTATATACTAGACCTGCAGGCAGTGGAGGAACAGCAACTCTTCCAGAAGGCAATATCCCAGATGGCACATACCGTTTCATGGTGAGTCATAGTGGTAAGGCTATGGATGCAGCTGGAATAACAGAAGGTGCAAATGTACAGCAATCGACATATATTGGAGAAAGCAACCAGCATTGGAATGTTACGCATCTTGGTGGAGGACAATATAGTGTTATGGATGGAAGAAGTGGACTCGCATTGGATGTAGCTAGTGCTTCTCATGATCACGGGGCAACATTTCAGTTGTTGAATTATCATGGTGGGGACAATCAGAAATTTGCTTTTATCCCTGTAGGAAATGGTTATCATCGCATTACACCGGTGCATAGTAATAAGCCGGCTGATATAGTAGATGTTTCCGCAGAAGATGGAGCCCTTTTACAACAATGGCGGTATCTACAAGGTGGAAATCAGCATTGGCGAATTGAACCAGTATCTGTAAACGTTCGCTTGCAGTCATATAACTTCCCAGATCGTTATGTGCGTCACAGTAACTATCGTACACGGATAGATGCTAATGTTTCACCAGCGCAAGACTCAGAGTTCAGGATGGTTACTGGATTGGCTAGTTCGAGTGGAGTATCCTTTGAATCTATTAATTTCCCAGGTTATTACTTGCGAGTTCGATCAAATGGGGAGGTATGGCTAGATTCAAATGACGATACATCAACTTTCGCAATGGAAGCTACCTTTCGTCGTGTAGCAGGATTAGCAGATGCTCAAAAATCATCCTATCAAATGTGGACGGATTCAAGCAGATATTTGCGTCATAATAATTACCAATTGTATGTCGAAAGTGGATCAGGATCTAGTTTTAATGAAGATGCTACTTTTACAGAAGTCTCTCCATAAATATTATTTTCTTTACTTGCCCTTTTTAATAGGGAAAATAGACAGTAATTTTATGTATGATGGCTAACTATCAATTATTGAAGGTTAGCCTATTTTATTTTTGAAAAAATCAATCGATTAAATCAACTGGATGATACCAAAGTAAAAAAAGTATGGTATGCAAGGAATTTGAAAACTAATACAATAACAATTAATAAAAAAAGAATACATTTCTCTATAATATCAATTATTTTCATTAGAGAAAAATAGATTTCAAAATTTTAAAACGAAGGGATCGTAAATAATGATTCAAAATCCAATACTGAAAGGATTCAATCCTGATCCATCAATTGTTAGAGTTGATGAAGATTATTACATTGCTACATCTACATTCGAATGGTTTCCAGGGGTGAGAATTCATCATTCAAGAGATTTAAAGCATTGGCGGTTGCTGACATATCCACTCACACGTACTAGTCAGCTGAATTTGAAAGGAAATCCTAGCTCAGGAGGAATTTGGGCGCCAAATTTAACATATGCAGATGGCGTATTTTACTTAGTCTATACTGATGTCAAAACAAAAGAAGGACCATATAAAGATTGTCATAATTATTTAGTGACAGCTACTAATATAGAAGGACCTTGGTCAGACCCGATTTTTTTAAATAGTAGCGGGTTTGATCCGGCACTATTTCATGATGAAGATGGACGTAAATGGTTAATTAATATGGAATGGAACTATCGCAAGCGTGAGAAGAATTTCAACGGTATTTTGTTACAGGAATATAATCCAAAACAAGAGAAATTAACAGGTCCAATTAGTAAAATTATTGAAGGAGAAGAACATGTTCTAGAAGGTTCCAACCTTTACAAAAAAGATGACTATTATTATATTATTCTGGCGGATGGCGGGACGGGATATAATCATTCAGTATCTGTTAGAAGATCGAAAAATATTGAGGGGCCTTTTCACCAAGACCCAATGCTTCAAATTCTAACTGCCAGAAATCATCCTGATCATCCAATTCAGAGGGCAGGGCATGGATCACTTGTAGAAACGCAAAATGGGGAATGGTATATGGCCTATTTATGTGCTCGCCCATTATCCAACAAAGAATGTCCACTTGGACGTGAAACAGCTATTCAAAAGTGCTACTGGACTAATGACGGTTGGTTACGAATGGTGGAGGGAGGAGGTTTACCGACATCGAAAACAGAAGCACCTAACTTACGTGAACATCCTTTTAAACTATTACCGGAAAAAATTGATTTTGACGAAGAACAGCTACCACAGTATTATCAATCTTTACGCGTTCCAGTTACAGAGGATTGGGCTAGTTTGCGAGATAGAAAAGGTTTCTTGCGATTATATGGACGGGAATCATTAAGTTCAGTACACGAACAAAGCCTGATAGCAAGGAGTATCGATGAGTATTTTGTGGAAATAGAAACTGCGGTAGAATTCGAACCAGCTACATTTATGCAAAAAGCAGGGCTTATTTGTATGTTTGATGAAGATGATTTATTTTATCTTCATATTAGTTATGACAATAACTTGGGAAAAATACTTCAAATAATAAAACATGAACAAGGTAATTATGACGAATTATTGGAAGATCCTATACCAATTCACATTCAAAGTGAGATCAATATGAAGGTTATGATCTCAAGAGAATGGTTACAGTTTTATTATCATTTTGGTAAAACAGAGTGGCAAGAGATTGGTCCACCATTACCTTTTGGGAATTTAGGAGATGAATATAGTGGAAAACTGGGTTTTACAGGTGCATTCGTGGGAATTTGTTGTCAGGACTTAAGCGGACAGCGAAAATACGCAGATTTTGATTATATTAATTATTACTATAAATAATTCGAATAGTTTTTTATAAATAGCTCTTTGAATATTGAATAAAACTATCTCTAATGATTACAGATTTCAATAATTATAGACTCCTTTTACATTTTTTGTTTTTTAAAAGTACAAAAATCGTATATAATAGAATCACAATGTAAAACGTTTTCATTTTTTAGCCAAGTTTAAAAGGAGTTGGACAAATGAATCAATTGGATCGGTTGTTTAACCAATTTTATGACAATGCATTAGAAGAAACTTTTAAAGCGGTAGGCCCAGTTGAGCGAAAACTAACATTAAAAAGTAGTTTATTAGAGTTATTAGGTGACTTCTCTTATTTAGATGAAACAAGAGTGGAGATGAAACCTACTGTTATCGAAACAAAGGAATTTGATGACTATACAAGAGAATTGATTTCCTTACCCGTTACAGATTTAATCTACATACCAATCTATGTCCTGACACCTAAAACTGAACAACAAATATATTCATCTGTATTAGCACTTCATGGTCACGGCTATGGTGTCAAAGAAGCTGTTGGACTGACTAAAAGTGGAGAACAAGAGCAAGGAGAGCCAGGCATCCACAATCAATTTGCAGTAGAACTAGTCAAACGTGGTTTAAAGGTGTTTGCACCAGAAGTGATCGGATTTGGGGAACGTCGTCTTACACGCGATAAGGAAGCAGGGAATATTAATTCTTGTGAAGCGATGGCAACCAACCTTTTAATGGAAGGAAAAACATTAGCAGGATTACGAATATGGGAAGCTCGTCGTTTATTAGATTATATGGAATCGTGTTCGGACGTAAATACGTCACGGATAGGTATGATGGGTTTTTCCGGAGGAGCAGTAATTACGACTTATACCGCAGCATTGGATCTACGAGTAAGTACAACTGTGCTAACAGGGTTCACAAATACTTTTAAAGGAAGTATTATGGCGATGCACCATTGTATTGATAATTATATACCAGGCATATTAAATTACGCGGAATTACCGGAATGGATATCATTAATCTCACCAAGAAGTTTATTTATTGAATCAGGTGAAAAAGATCCTATTTTTCCGAATCAGTATGTTAAAGAGGCGATTGCTGAAATAGAAAAGTATTATGATAATCGCCCAGAAAAATTTGCTTATGATATCTTTCCGGGGGTACATGAAATTAGTGGTCGAAAGTCGTTTGATTGGTTGAAACGTCAGTTGTTACCGTCTTAATTTTATGATGGCACTTGAGGACAGGTATTAATGGAAACTTTGTGTAAAATCCATGATTGCGATTTCAGTTTCTCATGAATGTGATATACTCATAGTTAAAGACAGATTTGTAGCAGGGGGAGTAGTTGCAAGATGAAAAAATTATGGGAAACTTTGAAAACGATGTCTTTTAAAGAAGCAGTAGATTATATTTGGGAATACTATAAAATACACATTATTGGAATTGTATTAGGAGTAGCTTTTCTTGTATCTATTTTATCGACAGTTTTTAAGGAAAAAGAGGAAACTTATGAAGTGATGGTTGTCAGTGAAATACCGTATGAAATTACGGAACAATTCTCCAATGAGGTGAATGAGAACTACTTTGAAGAATTTCAAGTAGCAGTAAATAATATTACGTCTGGTGGCGGTTCCATTTCAGACTTATCATATGCAGATATACAAAAATTTTGGGCAAATATTGGTGCTAATATGGTGGATGTCATTGTAACCAATGAAGCGATTGCCGAACAAATGGTGGAACAAGAAGGGATTTTACAAATAGAAGAAGCTGTCGATATGTCATTATTGGAAGAAAGTGAAGTAGAGTTATATGATTTTGGAACAGATTCTGTATATGGGATTGATACTAATCAATTGGATGTTTTTGATGATATCGAACTTTTTCAGGACAAGGTTATAATTATCCCAATCAACTCTGAAAACCATGACAAAACCACGCAATTTTTAGAAACATTATTGCAATCCTAACATAGAAATCGACAAGAAAAACTTGTCGATTTCTCATTTAAAAGCGAGAAAATTATTAAAATAATACACAAAATCCATTAAACTGCGAAGTAACTTTTGCGAGGATTTGCTTTCTTCCGTTCTAAATTTTGATGAGATTTGGCATACGCTTCGGCAGAATACTGCGCTTTCCGTGGGCTCGGCTTCAGCTAACTTTGTGAAGGAAAACACTTCACAAAGTGGATCTTCAGCTCTCGCTGTCCCACAGGAGTCTCCGTATTCTGCCTACGCTAACTTTAGAGTCCTGATTATTGAAAGTATAGAACTCATGGAACTATAATCTTTGGATTTCCTGTCTTTTCAACAGAACACTATGCTAAGCTGCGGAAAAATGCGACACTCCTGGGGGAAGAGCGCGAGCTGAAGATGCACTTGGTAAAGTGCTTTTCTTTACCAAGTTAGCTGAGGCCGTGCCCCCGGAAAGGGAGTATTTTTCCGCAGCGACGAGTTAGCATTCAACTCCAGAAGAATGGAAGAAAGCCACACTAAACAGAATTTTCATTGGTTCGTATTTTTATCTATTGCGAATCAGATAAATAGTGTGGGGCGGGTGGGTTTTACCTGTTTTTTATAGATGAATAATTATTATTTGATAGAAGGGTGTTAACAATGAAAAAAGCGATTTATGTAATGGATCAACGTTCATTTGATTTAGTATATCCGAAGTTTGTTAGAGAAGAGATTGGGGAATTAGTCGAAGTAGTTGCCGAGCCAATGAATAAGGAACAATTATTGAATGATTTATCAATCCTTGAAGAAGTGGAAGTCTTGCTAACCGGATGGGGTGGCCCAACATTGGATGAAGGATTGCTAGAATATGCACCAAATCTGAAAGCAGTATTGTATGCAGCAGGCTCCATTAAATCGATCGCAACAGATGTAGCTTGGAAAAGAGGAATTTTGTTTTCTACAGCGGTTACAGCAAATGGACGTCCAGTGGCAGAATTCACCTTATCACAAATTTTATTTTGTTTAAAAAATGGTTGGCAATTTGTTCGCGATATTCAGGTAACAAAACAATATCCACCAAAACCTTTTGAATTAAAAGGCGCTTACCGCAGTGTTGTCGGATTAATATCTTTAAGTACAGTCGGAAGACATACGTTAGAATTGTTACAGCCCTTTGACATAGATGTCTTAGCATATGATCCGTTTGTTTCAGAGGAAGAAGCAAATAAATTAGGTGTTACAATGTGTTCACTAGAAGATATTTTCCGTTATGCAGACGTTGTTTCACTACATACGCCGTTATTGAAAGAAACAATCGGCATGATTACTGGAGGCCATTTTACGTTAATGAAGCAAGGTGCTAGTTTTATCAACACCGCCAGAGGTGCCATTGTACGGGAAAAAGAAATGATAGAAGTTTTACAAGACAGAACAGATATCACAGCTGTATTGGATGTAACAGATCCTGAACCGCCAGAGCAAGGATCTCCGTTATTTCAAATGCAAAATGTTGTAATAACACCACACTTGGCAGGAAGTGAAGGGGAAGAGTGTGGAAGAATGGGTGCCTATATGTTAGAGGAATTAAAACGATATATCAACGAAGAACCGCTTCAATGGTCTGTATCTAAAGAACAATTTCAAAAAATGGCCTAAGAAAGGAGATTAAGCATGAAAATAGGTTTATGCTCGGTAACATTTCGTGATAAAAATCCAGAACAAATTGCAGATTTAGCGATGGAAGTTTCGTTAGACGGGATTGAATGGGGAGGAGATGTCCATGTTCCCCCAGGAGATTACGAGCATGCTGAAAAAGTAGGAGAAGTAACAAGATCACGTGGGTTAGAAGTCAGCTCCTACGGTTCTTACTATCGACTGGCCGATCATACCGGAAATGAATATGATTTCACGACAATCCTTGAAACGGCAAAAAAATTACAAGCACCAGCAATTCGTGTTTGGGCAGGGATGAAAGGAAGTAAAGAAGCGGATGAATGCTATCGTAAAAAAGTAGTCGAGGATGCCAGGAGGATAGCAGATTTAGCTTCAGATGAAGGGATTAGTGTTCATTTAGAGTATCATGATAACACGTTAACGGATACAAAAGAAAGTGCCAGAAAGCTGATGGAAGAAATTAATCATAATAATCTATTGCTATACTGGCAGCCTTCTAATGGTGTCTCCGTAGAGGAACGATTAGCGAGTATCGATCTAGTAAAGGAATGGATCACCAATGTCCATATTTTTCATTGGCATTCTTTTGAAGACCGCTTGGAGCTGATTAGTGGCGAAGGAGAATGGCAACAGTATTTAAAGGCGATCGAGAAAGATGGTCGTGACCGGTATGTATTAATGGAATTTGTCAAGGATGATGACGAAAGACAATTTCTGAAAGATGCGCAGACATTGCATATTTTAAGAGATACAGTTACAAATAAAACAACCTGATAGCGAATATCAGGTTGTTTCTCTTTTTATCAAAGTGGTATCAATGTAAACTTTCTTGCAAATTTGCCGATCATCTCGTAAACGTTCCATCATTAGATCTACCGCCGTTTTTCCCATAAGTTCTTTTTCAATACGAACGCTGGTTAATGCAGGATAGACATATTTCGAAACGCTGATATCATTAATACCTACTAAACTAATTTGATCAGGTATCTCGATTTTTGCCTCATTTACAGCTTTTAGAGCACCGATAGCGAGTGGATCGTTTGCAGCGATAAATCCTGTCTTATTTGTTGATGGTCTTTTCAAAAATTGATCCATTAAATCATATCCACTATCGACATTAAAATGATCTAATAAAATCAGTCGTTCATCTAATAAACGCTTTTCTTTCATATATTCATGAAAATAGTATTCCCGAATATCTTTGATGGGGTCCATTGTTCCTTGCAGTGTTTCTTTCCCGCCGATAAAGCCAATCTTCGTGATATCATGAGCTAATAAATGATCAACAGCTTGCCTGATAACGGTTTTGAAATCTGTTAGCACGGCATCACAACCGTCATGTTCAATGTCGGAATCGATCAAAACAATTTGCTGTGTCAGCTGTTTGAATTGGTCGATCTGTTTTTTACTAAAACGTCCGACAGCCAGAATTCCATCTATATCTTCCGGTATATCATTCAGTTCATAAATCGTATATTTTAATAAATGCAAATGATGTTGGTTTGCTTGTTCTTCAATGCCGTGTCGGATCCCCATGTAATATAAATCGGTAAGTTCCTCTGCTTCTGTTACCCAGTGTATAAAAGCTATTTTTCTCGTTAATTTTTTTCGAGTTGCCTTTTTTTGATAAGAAAGGGATTCAGCAATTTCGAAGATTCTTTTTTTTGTTTCATCGCCTACTGATAGCTTTGGATCATAGTTTAATACACGGGAAACAGTTGCAATCGAAACACCTGCTTTTTCTGCAATTTCTTTAATGGTTGCCATAACATTCACTACCTTTAAGTAAAATAAGTAAAATTTAACTTGACTAGTTTTACTAATTATTTTATTATACTACCTAAGAAAACTCAATATTTATTATTGCCGAATGTATCCGATCTCAAAAATAAGGAGGCTTTTTAGATGTTAAATAAATCGAAGCTAAACTACACATCACCTCAGAATGGTTATCCGGAGTGGAACAATAACCCAGATATATTTCAATTAAACCGAATGCCACAGCATTCCCTAGCGATTCCTTACCAAAATCGTGAACAGGCTTTGTCACAACTGGAAGAAAAGTCACCCTATTACAAAAATCTGAATGGTAAATGGCATTTTCACTTTTCGGAAAATCCAGATAAAAAAGTGAAGGATTTTTACAAATCAGCATATGATGTGTCGGCTTGGGATAAAATTCAGGTGCCAGCTCACTGGCAATTAGAAGGATATGATTACCCTCAATATGTCAATACAAGATACCCGTGGATTGAACACGAGGACATTGAAGCACCTTTTGCTCCCACCAATTATAACCCAGTTGGTCAATACGTGACGACCTTTGCTTTACCTGATAATTGGGCTGATCAGCCTGTTATGTTACATTTTGCCGGGGTCGAGGCTGCGTTTTACGTGTGGTTAAATGGAGAGCTCGTTGGTTATAGCGAGGATACATTTACGCCTGCTGAATTTAACCTGACTCCGTATTTACAAGCTGGAGAAAATAAACTAGCGGTGGAAGTATATCGCTGGGTAGATGCTAGCTGGTTAGAGGATCAGGATTTCTGGCGGATGAGTGGGATTTTCCGTGATGTTTACTTATATGCTTTACCTGACCTTCACCTTTATGATCATCGTGTTCGCACTACTTTTGATCAAGACTATGAAAATGCAGAATTGGAAGTACAAGCACAACTAATCAACTATCATCAAAAATCATTCTCTGCCAGTCGTCTGAAAGTAGAATTATTAACGGATGATAACGAAGTCGTTTCAAAACAATCAGTTGATCTTGATATAACCAATAAAGAAAAAGCGGAAGTCACTACCAAGACTACGATACAAAATCCTAGAAAATGGAGTGCTGAGAAACCGTATTTATATACGCTTGTTTTTACATTAACAGGTGACAACGATGAAGTGCTAGAAGTTTATGCAACGAAAATAGGTTTCCGTCAATTCGAACTGATCGACAATATTATGCATATTAATGGAAAGCGGATTATCTTCAAAGGGGTCAATCGTCATGAATTCACAGCAGAAAGAGGACGATCCGTAACAGAACAAGATATGATTGATGATATTGTTCTCATGAAACAACACAACATTAATGCGGTTCGAACATCACATTATCCAAACCACCCCAAATGGTATGATTTATGCGATCAGTATGGCTTGTATGTGATTGATGAAACAAACTTGGAAACGCATGGTACCTGGCGTTATGGTCAGGAAACATTGGAGGATGCCCTGCCAGGAAGTAAACCAGAATGGACTGCCAATGTTTTAGACCGTTGTAAATCGATGTATGAACGTGATAAAAATCATCCATCAATCATCATTTGGTCACTTGGAAACGAGTCCTTTGGCGGGGATAACTTCTTAAAAATGCATGAATACTTTAAAAATGAGGATCCAACTCGCCTTGTCCATTATGAAGGAGTGTTCCATTACCGTCCGTCTGATGATGCTTCTGATATGGAATCGACCATGTACCGCAGCCCGCAGGAATTAGAATTTTATGCGAACCAGCCTGGTGTCAAAAAGCCGTACATTTTGTGTGAATACAGTCATTCTATGGGTAATTCAACAGGTAATCTGCACAAATATACAGAGCTATTTGATAAGTATCCTTCCTTGCAAGGTGGGTTTATTTGGGATTGGAAGGATCAGGCACTAAGGCATAAAACAAAGAATGGTACCGAATTCCTGGCTTATGGCGGTGACTTTGGTGAATCTCCTCACGATGGTAACTTTGCCGGTGATGGTTTAATATTTGCTGATGGTACCGTTTCGCCAAAACTGTTAGAGACTAAAGCATGCTACCGCAATATTGACTTTGAAACAGTCAATATGAAGACAGGTGAATTTAAAGTTATAAATAAAAACCTTTTCCAAAGTTTAGAAGATTATAAATTAGTTTGGACGGTGGAAGAGAATGGAGAGGTATTAGAGTCTGGTATTCATCCGCTAGATGCTGATGCCGGCAGTGAGCAAGTTGTGCAACTATCCTATCATAGTGAACAATTTCAACCAACAAAAGAACAAATTGTTACATTACAGGTGATTTATGATCATACACCATTCTGGGCGGAAGCAGATCATGAAGTTGCTTTTGAGCAATTTATCGTTCCGGCTGCTTCAACCAAAGATACAGTCCCTGGCACCGTAAATATTGAAGAAGATGCTCATGTCTATCGAATTACTGGCGAGCAATTTTCGGTTACATTTGAAAAGGAATCAGGTTTATTATCCTTCTATCAAGTGAATGATGTCGAATTTATCAAACAGCCACTTGTACCAAATTATTGGCGAGCAATGACAGATAATGATCGTGGTGCGAAAGTTGACCAGACGAGTCAAGCTTGGCGCAAAGCAAGTCTTGAAAGACAATTAGTTCATTTCAAAGTCCATAATGAGGCAAAGAGAGTAGCGGTTGAAGCAAGTTATCGCCTGCCTACTTCCACTATTTCGATGGTGAAATTAACCTACTCTGTTGATCCAACAGGAACAATTGAAGTAGAACAACAATTACTGCCAGGAGAAGGATTAGCTGATATACCGGAGATCGGAATACGTTTTGAGATCAATGATACGTTTGAACATATATCATGGTATGGCAAAGGCCCTCATGAAACCTATTGGGATCGCCAAAAAAGTGGCAAGGTGGCCATTCATAATGGAAAAGTAAAAGATCAGCTCCAGCCTTATTTAAAGCCACAGGAAAGTGGAAATAAATGTGGTGTTCGCTGGTTAGAACTTTTCGATGGAGAAGGCAATGGGTTGAAAATAACCGGCGATCCAACTGTTGAAGTAAATGCTCTTTCCTATACACCATTTGAATTAGAGGAAGCTAGTCACCATTATAAGCTACCTGAGTCAGATAAAGTTTCTGTCCGAGTAAACGGCTGGCAAATGGGTGTAGGAGGAGATGATAGTTGGGGACAGCAGGTTCATCCGGAATATCGTTTACATGCTAATCGCTCTTACAGTTATCGTTTCACATTGAAAGGTTTTTCCGGATAACTTTGTATTTACTGACAAATAAGCGTATAATGGAGGTATAACCCATGAAAGGGAGTGCCGTATGGCTTATTTTAATAATCAGAAAGAACCCGTACAAAATGTCGAGACTAATGTTTGGTCTTGTGTAAGTGATGATTGTCAGGGCTGGATGCGTGAGAATTATTCATTTGAAAAAGAACCAGCATGTCCAATATGCAAATCAGAAATGAAGAAAGAAGTTAGAGTAATTCCGGAAATGAAATAATAGATGAGAAGCTACTCTCTGATAAGGGGGTAGCTTCTTCATTATCGAGATAGGTTTAGGAAGCATTTCTTGGATAGATTGATCGCTACTTGTGTAACATTACCTTGCATAGGATAAGATTCTATACCTTGAAATTCCGTACCCTATCATTTACTTTCTAGCTTGACAGAAGGGGTAGTAAAAAGCTAAAAATAGAGTAGGGAATGTTTCGTTCATACATATTAACTAGATAAAAAGGCAGTGGGGTAAAATCATGAAGTTAACGATAAGAGAGATAGCAAAAATGGCAGGGGTTTCACCAGGAACGGTATCAAAAGTAATTAACCAAACTGGAAGCATTAGCCCAAACACGATTCAAAAAGTAAAGAAAGTCATAGAAGATACAGGATATCAACCAAGTTTTTCAGCAAAAGCTCTTGCAACAAAGAAATCGAATATGATTGGTCTTATATATGCTGGAGAAGTTCATGTTGAATTCAATCATCCTTTTTTTAACCAGGTTATAAATGCTTTTAAAAACACGTTAGGACAGTTAGGTTACGATATTCTCATTTTCTCAAATCAAGCGTTTAATATTGGGAAAGAGGACTATGTAGCTCGAGCAAAACACTATCAACTAGATGGTTGTTTAATCATTGCAGGGGAGCAGATTGAGGAAGCGATCTATCAACTAGATCAAAGTGATATTCCGACAGTGGCTGTCGATTTAGAATTGTCAGGAGAGTGTTCTAGTTATGTAATGACAGATAATGAAAAAATATCCAGGCAAGTTGTCGAATATTTTTATTTGAGTGGTATCCGAAAATTGGCGTTTATTGGTGGGCAAGCGGATTCGATTATCTCTAATGTACGTAAAGATGCATTTATTCAATCGATGAAAGATTTCGGAATGGACCTCCGAGATGAATGGATTAAATATGGGAACTTTTTTGAAGAAAGCGGTTATGAAAAAATGAAAGAAATCTTAGAACAGGGAAGTATACCTGAGGCGATTTATGCCGTTTCCGATATGATGGCATTAGGCGCTTTGAAAGCGATTAAAGAAGCGGGGTTATCGGTGCCACAAAATATAAAAGTTATCGGATGCGATGACATTGAGGCTTGCAGATATAGTGACCCCACTTTGGCAACCGTCAAACAGGATCAAGTGAAAATTGGTAGACTGGCAGCTAATATCCTGCATGATTTAATAAATGAACGAAAAGTACAAAAATCTGTCTATGTTGACCCTGAATTAATTATTAGAGATTCTGGTAGAATTTAATCCCATCTGGTACGTTTATTATTTTAGAAAAAGGCTATAATGTTAACAAAATATTTCTAAAATAATATATCAAGAAATGGGTGATAGGATGAACCAGACTGACCAAATGCTGTTTCGTATTTTACATGTGCTGGCTTCGTTTTTGGCATTACAGTTATTATGGTTTTTCTTCTCATTAGGGATTGTTACTGTTATTCCCGCAACTGTTGCTATGTATGCTGTAGTCTTGGAATGGTCGAAACATGGAGTAGATATAATAGGGGTATGGAAGGCGTTTTATCAAGCTTTTAAATTGAATTTTAGAAATACGTTATTTCTAGGAATTAATGTGGGTGTAATTGTGATTATCTTCGCTTTCAATACAAGCATTCTTCCGACATTTAACGGCTTTCTGCATCTTTTTCTGCAAGTTTTATGGTTGTTTGTAGCAAGTATCTCCATTTTTACCTTAATTGCGATGTTGCCATTAATCGTAACATCTCATTTAAAAGGATTAAAGTTATGGAAACATGCATGGATAGCTTCGATTACTATACTACCTGATATTTTATTAATTGGAGGCATAGGTGTCATTTTTGCGATTGTGGGATTGTATTTCCCAATGGCAATTATTGCAGGTGTGAGTCTTTTTGCATTTATTCATATTAATATATGGCAAAGAGCTGTCAAAAAATTACCACAAGACTTTTTAGATCAGTGTTTATTAAAATATCGTTATCGGTAACTGCTTCTTAGGTGAGAAGCAGTTTTATTTATTATAAGGTAGGAAAGTATATAACCGTTGGTATCAAAGCATTTTGGTATCCTATTCACGTTTAAAATGTGTAATAAATAAAGATATAGTTGACTAGTCATGTTGTTTATTATGAAAGGTATCGTGTGCAAGGAAATCGCTTCGGCTGCCCGCTTCCCTTTCCGTGGGGTTTTCCCTTCAGCTAACTTTTCCAAGCAAAAACCGCTTGGAAAAGTTGATCTTCAGGTAAAACAGTCCCACAGGAGTTGAAGCGGCCGGCCTCCGCTATAAAGTTGTTCTACAACGTTTTTGACCGTTATCTTTTTGAGCTTTCTTAAAGTGGTCACATTTACATTGTGGAATAAAAGTCGTCATGTTACTACTTGCACCCATTGCAGGTCTCTATTTAGCGTAGGCGTCCACTTCGACTCCAGGGGGATCAGCGTGATCTGAAGATCCACTTTTGCAAAACGATCTTTTTTGCAAAAGTTAGCTGAAGAGCATGCCCCACGGAAAGCGAAGTGGGCAAGCCGTAGCGGTTGTTACGCATATTATCCATTTCAAAATTACTAATTTATTCCATAGTTATCAACCATCAGTAGTGAACATTATCTTTCTTTTGCACTATCTTTATTTTGGTCAATTAAAAGGACCGGGTGGGCTTCCCAGTTTTTCTTAATAAGCGAGATGTCAGTTCCCGTATATAGTGTCCTATTTGATGAGGAAGATATATATGGATGGTTAAATAGGACTTAGTCGGCAATTGCTTCATGTATAGTCATTAAGTTGTTACCATGACTTAATGGTTAATCAGAATCATAATTTTACCGGAGAAGGAAACCGATTTCTTTATAAAGATAATTTACAAAGGAATATTTCAAAAAACTATTGATTTTGTAATATATTAGTAATATAATAAACCCGAGAAAGCGGATACATTATGCTGCAGCGTAATAATAAATTTTATTTTTTAGCTTTTGAGGAAACCGATTTCTTTTATGGCGCTATTTTGTATTTAAAGAAGTTTAAAACAGGGTAGAAAAGTCTTATTTGTATTATTTGTTGTTGTTAGGCTTAAGTATAAAAATATTGGGGGTTAGTAATCATGAAAAAATGGTTATTGTTAGTTGTATTCTCTTCACTAGTAATCGCTTTAGTTGCTTGTAGTGATGACAATGAAAGTGCTGGTAGTGATGATGGTGATGCTGGTGATGACAGTGGTGAAACTGTATCGTTGGATTTTTGGATCTTCGGTAGCACAGGCTATGGAGAATTAGTAGACGAGTACATGGAGGAACATCCGAACGTTGAAATCACGATTAACGAAGGTGAAATGAATGATATGCACAACAACTTGTTTACATCCATTTCCGCTGGAAGCGGTGCACCAGATATTGCACAGATTGAAATTAGTGAAGTGGAGAAATTTTTAGAGGCGCAAGATCAATTCTATAATTTAAATGACTATGGAGCTGAGGATGTCGCTGGCAATTTCCTTGATTGGAAGTGGGCACAGGCACAGAATGTTGATGGATCTTTCCAAATAGGTTTGCCAACTGATATTGGACCGACAACAATGTTTTATCGCACAGATGTAATGGAAGAAGCTGGCCTTCCAACGGATCGTGAAGAACTAGCTACAGAGATTGATACATGGGATGCGTACTATGAGGCAGCTAAAACAGTTAAAGCGGAAACCGGTAAACCTATGGCAGACGCTCCGCAACTTGTATTCAATGCACTTAGAGACCAACAAGATCAACAATATTTTAATGAAGATGGTGAATTGATCCTAGAAGATACTGTAAAAGAAGCTTATGATTATACTACTAAAATGATTCAAGAAGACTTAATTGGTGAAAATGAACTTTGGACACCTGAATGGGGAAATGCAATGGCTGAAGGAAGCTACGCTACAATGCCTGGTGCTCCGGGTTGGATGGTAGCTAATGTGAAAGGTAATGCACCTGATGCAGGTGGCAATTGGGATATCGCAAATATTCCGGAAGGGGCAGGAAACTGGGGAGGTTCTTTCTTAACAATCCCAGAAGAAACTGAACATCCACAGGAAGCATTTGAGTTTATCTCCTGGTTAACAGCGCCAGAACAACAATTGAGATCATTTGAAATTGCTGGATTATTCCCTTCTACACCAGATGTATATGAGGATGAGGAATTTCTAGCAACTTCAGATGAATACTTCAGTGGTGCACCTACTGCGCAAATCTTTGCAGATGCAGCTCAATCAGTGAAAACTGTTTACATGGGTGTTAATTATGCAACGGTTGACACTGAACTTAATACAGCGCTTATTAATGTCGCTGTCGAAGGTGCAGACCCTCAGGAAGAATGGGATGCAGCTGTCGAACGTATCAGCTCACAAATAGAGAGACAATAAGGATGATACTTAAACGGTCTATGGTGTTCATTCATAGACCGTTTAAAATCAGTGAAAGGAGAGAAGGAAATGTCTCGAACAGAAACATCGTTAAAAACGTACAAAAAATCATCCTTGAGTGAGAAAACGAAAGAAGCCATATCAGGCTACTTATATGTTTCCCCTTTCTTTATTTTATTTGCTATTTTTGGACTATTTCCCATTCTTTTTAGTTTTTATTTAGGGTTTCAAAAGTGGAATGGTCTAGGTGAAATGGAATATGTCGGTTTGCAAAACTTTAAATGGGTGCTAACTGATAAGATATTTTGGACTTCTTTAACTAATACGCTAATTATGTGGGTATTAGGTACTCTTCCACAATTGTTAATAGGTATTATCTTGGCATATGCGTTAAATTCGGCATTGATAAAAATGAAAAGCTTTTTCCGAGTTTCCATCTTTATGCCTTATGTAACTTCAACGGTTGCGGTTGCTATTGTATTTGGCATTATGTTTAATAGTCAGGAATTTGGATTGTTTAACGTAATTTTCAGCTGGTTTGGTGTGGAGCCTATTAGCTGGGGAACATCTTGGTGGGGGGTAAAAGTAGCAATCTCCACGATGGTATTTTGGCGTTGGGTTGGTTACAACACGATCATTTATTTAGCTGGCCTTCAAGCTATACCGAATGAATTGTATGAAGCCTCACAGATCGATGGTGCTACAATCAGACAGAAAATACAGTATATAACCATTCCAATGTTACGACCAATCATTATTTTAACTGTATTTACTTCAACGATTGGTGCATTACAACTATTTACCGAGCCACTAATCTACATCGGTCGAACTTATAGAGAAGAAGGGATAACTGTAGTGCTCTATTTATACCGTGAAGCTTTTTCTAATTTATCATTTGGTCCAGCTTCAGCAGCTGCGATAATCTTATTTATTATTATTATTATCATATCCTCAATTAACGTATTTATTGCAAATCGGATTGGGAGATAAGGAGGGTTAGTCAATGAGTGAAAAAGTCGGATCAAAAAAGGTTTCAATTTCGAAAATGTTTGTGTATGCTCTACTTGCCATTGCTACCTTTCTATCCATCTTTCCGTTGTATTGGATGTTTGTAATGGCAACAAACCACAATAGTGCAATTAATAGTGTTCCACCGGCATTTATTCCGGGCGCAGAATTAGTGACAAACTTTGTAAAAGTAATAGAGACTATTGATTTCTTTGGCGCTATTTGGAATTCACTTATTGTATCGACTGTTACAACAATAGGTGTATTATTTTTATGTTCTCTAGCAGGTTTTGCCTTTGCTAAATTTGAATTTAAGGGTAAAAATATCTTGTTTATCTTTATCTTAGTTACGATGATGATACCACCACAACTTGGACTTATTCCACAGTACTTCATCATTACTAAACTAGATTGGTTAAACGATTTAAAAGCAATTATTGTACCAGGATTGATCGATGCATTTGGTATATTTTGGATGAGGCAGTATATTAGTAGTAATGTTCCGGATGAACTGGTAGATGCAGCCAAAATTGATGGTTGCACTAACTTTAGAGTGTATTGGAACATTGCAGTCCCAGTTATAATACCGGCGTTTGCTACCTTAGCGATTATTCGATTTATGTATATTTGGAATGATTTTCTGTGGCCACTTGTTGTCTTGCGTGAAGAATCATCATTCACTATCCAAGTTGCTTTACGTGGATTAATTGATAATTACGTGCGTGATAATGGTATGATCTTATCTGGAACGTTTTGGGCTACTGTCCCACTGATAATTGTATTCTTGTTATTAAATAGATTATTTATTCAAAGTCTAACTGAGGGTGCGGTAAAAAGTTAAGGTAATACATTTAATAAAAAATAGAGGGATTCACATGAAGTTAACAATCAGAGAGATAGCTCAAATGGCAGGTGTGTCACCAGGTACCGTATCAAAAGTAATCAATAAAACTGGTAGTATTAGCCCGCAAACAGTGAAAAAAGTAAAAAAAATAATTGAAGAAACAGGATATCAACCTAGTTTTTCAGCAAAGTCATTGGCGACCAAAAAGTCCAATCTAATTGGTTTGATTTATGCAGGAGAAGTTCATGTGGAATTTAGCCACCCTTTTTTTAATGAAGTAGTCAATGCTTTTAAAAATGCGATAGGAAAACTAGGATATGATATTCTAGTTTTTTCTAATGATAAATTTAACATGGTGAAAGAGGATTATGTAGCTAGATGTAATCACTTCCATCTAGACGGCTGTGTCATCATCGCTGGGGAGCAATTAGAGGAAGCTGTTAATGAGTTGGATCAAAGTAATGTACCTTGCGTAGGAGTTGATATCGAACTGAAGGGACCTAGATCAAGCTACGTATCTACAGATAATGGGAAGGTTTCTGCTAAAGTAGTAGAATATCTTTACTTAAACTCTATTAAAGAGGTGGCGTTTATAGGTGGTCCAGCAAATTCAATCATTTCTAACCTCCGAAAAGAAGCTTTTACACACTATATGCACCTTTTCGGAATGACTGTTAGACCGAATTGGATTCAATTTGGTAATTACTTTGAAGATAGTGGCTATCAAGCGATGAAACGAATATTAGCTAGTAAGCCATATCCAGAGGCGGTTTACACAGCATCTGACATGATGGCGTTAGGTGCATTAAAAGCACTGAAAGAAGAAGGTTTACGTATACCCGAGGATATGAAGCTAGTAGGTTGTGATGATATCGAAGCTTGCCGCTATAGTGATCCCCCACTTGCGACAGTCAAGCAAGATAAAGATAAAATGGGAAAGCTAGCAGCTTACATGTTGCATGATTTAATAAATGGAAACACGGAACCAGGTTCCATATTAGTAGATCCGAAATTAATTATCCGAGATTCCTGTGTAATCGAAAAGGATATAACAATGTCCACATAAGGGTGATGACATGAATAAATCAGAAAACATTTTCTTTCGCATACTTGATATTTTCGCCCACTTTGTATTACTCAATACACTTTGGATTATTTGCTGTGTACCTATAATAACTATTTTCCCAGCGACAACGGCTTTATTTGGAGTTGTCCGAAAATGGCACACAAATGGAACAGATGCCGGATCCATTCGATTGTTTTTTTCACTATTTAGAGAAAACTTTAAAAAAAGCTTTTTTATTGGCGTTTTATGGATCGTTGCCGGATTTATTTTATTTGTTGATTGGTCAATCCTGCTACAAGTAGAATTTACTGGGAAGTTGGGGGTATTCACCTTATTGATATTTTCCATTATTCTATTTATTTTTATGACAATATATGTATTTTTTGTTTTAGTGCATTATGAACTTTCTATATTACAAACGCTTAAGAATGCTTTATTCCTTTCGTTAGGTTACTTTTTTCATACACTTTTGCTGTTGGTAACAATAGTTGTAGCAATAACGGTTACCTACTTTGCACCGGTTTTTCTTATGATATTCGGAAGTATTCTAGCATTTACTATGTATTTCATCTTTCAAAAATTATCTATCAAAGTCCAACAGAAACTTGTATGAAAAGGAGAACCCTTAAGTAAAAATTCATTAGATGAGGCTGGGACATAAGTATTTAGTCATCCAAAAATCCGAACGAACATGTAAATTCTTTAGTTAGGATTCGATGTAGTTCGGATCTTTTATCTTTCCATTTAGAAGGTATTGATTGCAAACAAGGCGGATGATGAACGAAATCATGTAACCATTTTGAAATGTATTTACTGCTAAACGATCGCTGCGACCGACCACTCCGCTTTCCGTGGGCACGGCTGAAGCTAACTTGGTAAAGAAGAGCACTTTACCAAGTGGATCTTCAGCTCGTGCTCTTCCCACAGGAGTCTCGATGGTCTTGTCTTCTCTATACTTATGCGCTACAACATTTGTTAGAAATAGTAGTTTGAATGGACTGTTTTCGTATCCCTTTCCTCTAGGTTTTATTTTAGCGATTTAAATGGTATAGGAAAAAACATAGAGTTATTTAGAATCCAATCACTCTTGTATTTAATCAATTTCTATTGTTTCCGTATATTCTACTTCGTTAACCGGCTCTGTATTGATTATTTCAGATAATCGTTTGACGATGAGTTCTCCCCATTTGCCTTGATTTTGCGAGATAGTGCTTGTAATTTGTCCATTCTTCACTCCTTCCAGAATAATCGGTAAGTCATCAAACGTTACAGCTGTTTTATCAAAACCATGAGCTTTCCATACAGTAATTGCTGCAGGTCCAGCCAGTGAATCTATACCAACAAAACCATCAAAATCAGGGTGAAGATCTACCATTTCTTCAATATTTGTTAATGTATCAGGTGCCGTTCCGTTACTATAGGCAATTGTTTTTATCGATAAATCAGGATACCTTTCAGCGACAGCTTGTAGTCCTTCTATTCGAAGTCGTAAATTTTCCATCGTCGGTAATCCACTACTGACAATTAATTCTCCTTTGTAGTCTAAATGTTTTGCTACCGTTTCTCCTAAATGCAGGCCAGCCAAATAATTATCTGTTCCAATATAGGTATATCGATTACTTTTCGGTGCATCCGTATCAAAACAAACAACAGGGATGCCTTGGTCTACCGCTTGATTGATAATGGGTGTTATCGTTTCCGGATCTGTTGCTCCGATGGCAATTCCATCAACCTGTTGTTCGATATATGATTGAAGAATTTCCACTTGATCTTCGGCAGAAGCGATTTTCGGTGCATCGATAATAACGTTAACACCCAGATCAGCGGCATGTTCACGAGCTGCTTCTGTTACCCTTTCAAAAAAAGGATGTGCAACAGGATAAATGATGGCAAAAGTATAATTCGAAGATAATTGATCCTCTTCCTTGCTAGTTTCTTCATGTAATACAGGACGATTTGTTCCAGAAAATAAAATATAAATAATACTGCATATACTCATTCCAATTATAATAAAAATCCACTTTCGCATGTCTATCCCTCATTTTAGCTGATACTAGTGATCGAAAAAGTCTTTGTTAACTGATTTGGATCACGGTGCTAACTTTCGCTAACCATCAGTAGGGGATAAAACCCCCGCTGACGGAAGGCTTACTTTATATTCCTTGGTTGTCATGCCCGTCACTTTTTTGAAAGTATGGCAGAAGTAATGGGAATCATTGAAACCTACTTTATCAGCAATTTCGTATGTTTTGTGATTGGTTGTTTGTAACAATTCTTTCGCATGGTCCATTCTTGTCTTTGTTAAATATTCCGTAATCGTTTGGTCCATTTCTTTACTAAAAATATTACTAAGGTAGGAAGCGCTAATATTGATTTCCTTTGCAATTTCCTGAAGTGACAAACTAGAGTCATGAAATCGTGTTGCAACTACTTGTTTCACTTGTTGTATCACCGTTCCGTATTTACTGGAATGGTGTTCATGATGAACTAATAAAGGATGTAACATTTCTTTCATGAAATCAATCATTTCTTCTTTTGTTCGAACTTGATGGAGAGAATTTTCTAATGGTTCGATCATTTCTTTACAACGGTTGTCATAATGATCAGATTCCTCAAGATGATGTCGAATTGTAATTGTAAAATCTAGTAGAAAATAATAGAGAAATACATTAGAAAAATCCCGTTTTTGATTAATAAAACTAGCATATGTTTGAATAAACGTATCCAGTTGATTTAGTTGCCCGAATTTCAGAAAATGAATGAGTTTTCTTCTATCAAAGGACTGCATTAATTCTCTGTGTACGTCCTGATGATCTTGCAGAAAGTTATCAGAGTGTATGGCACGACTGTAACTATAAGCTTCTAACGCATTTTCATACGCTATAGTAATATGTTCGGTCCTTGTTTCAATGGATCCTAATCCGAATAAAAGTGGTTGATGATGTGATGTTAATATCTGTTTAATCTCATGTATTTGTTTTAAGAGCATATGCTCCAGATCATGTTTTAAAATGAGGATCGATTTGGTATCTTTTACAAAAAGTAAAGGTTGGTAGCTTGTTAATTTTTGTTTTACTGTTTCTGGATTATTTTTAATGACAAGGACAGTGTAATAACTAGCCATTAAATCTACTTGCAGATTTTTGGCCTGGTGGATGATTTCTTCTGTTGATAGTGAACCTTTGCAAAGTTGCTCATATAGCTCTTCCTTTGTGTCGATACTAGTAAATACTTTTCTTGTCGTTTCCATTTTTGTTTTTACTTTTCGTAAAATAGTTACTAGATCCTGACTGCTGACAGGTTTCAGACAATACTCTTCTACTTGTAAACGTATCGCTTGCCTGGCATACTCAAACTCATCATGTCCACTTAAAATAATGATTTTCACATGTGGCATTTTTTCCTTTAATATTCTTGATAGCGTCAAACCATCCATGAAGGGCATTTTAATATCAGTAATCACAATATCTGGTTGATGTTTCTCAATTAGTGGTAGTGCCACTTCTCCATCAGACGCATCTCCACAATAGGTAAATCCTTCGTTTTCCCAATCAATTTTTTGGGCAATACCCCGTCGGATCACTGCCTCATCATCAACTAAAAATACTTTTTTCAATTTTATTCGCCCCTTTTTGGAATTGTGATCGTTACTCTTGTACCAGAGCCTTTCCAGCTATTTATCTTTAATCCATAGTCTTTTCCGTAATATAACTGTATTCGTTGTTGTACGTTAATAAGTCCGAATCCATTTTTGGAATCTGGAACTACTTCGCCGGAGATTAAGTGATTTCTTACCTTTTGTAATCTTGCTTCATCCATTCCAATACCATTATCGATAACTTCAAAACGAATCTTATCTTCATCCTCTAATGTTCCGATAATCCGTAAAAATCCCATGCCGCGTTTATTTTTTATGCCATGGTAAATAGCATTTTCCACTATTGGTTGTAATAATAGCTTTAAAATATGATAACGGTAAAGGTCCTGATCCACATCTACCGTTACATCTAAAATGTCTTCATATCTTGTCTGTTGAATATATAAATAACTATCTATATGGGACATTTCATCTGCAATAGTGATCCAGTCTTTGCCTTTATTGAGTGAGATTCTACTATATTGTGATAATGCTTTTGTTATATCAATAACAGATTCATGTTGTTTTGCTTCAGCTAACCAGACGATAGTATCTAGTGTGTTATATAAAAAATGAGGATTAATTTGTGCTTGCATCGTACGAAATTCTGCAGCTTTCAGTTTCTTTTGCTCTTCAATACTTAGATCTAAAAGCGATCTTATTTTTGAAATCATTTGATTGAAGCTATGGCCTAAGGTTGCAATTTCATCTTCTCCAACTGGATTTACCTTTGCTTTAAGATTTCCCTCGGCAGCCTGAGTCATTTTTGTTTTTAATATTCGTATCGGTAATATTAACTTGTTAGAAATAAACATATAAAGTCCAATAATGAAAATAATACTGCTGATTACTGTTAAAAAGATTAAGGTTCGAATGTCGTTACTATCTTTCATGATTTCGCGGATTGGCGCCTGACCGATGACTTTCCAGTCTGTCATTTTCGATGTTTCATATACATAAAACATGCCATCTTCTGTGTAATAGCCCTGTTCCTTATCAGAAATGCGTTCCAAATCGAAATAAACATGGTCTGCAGAGTGAGGTTGTTTTTGTTGAAAAAAGATATCACGATCGTTCGAAGTTATAAAAAAGGAACTGCTCTCCGTTAAATTGACATCGTCCAGAACCGAGGTGATCGCAGAAGCATCAATCGTTATTTTCAACATACCGATGACAGAATCCGTTATATCCCAAACAATAGCATTTGTTATCACTAGAGTAGGGAAACCATTTTGATAGATTATTTCCATTCTTGATTGTGTAGGATCTTCTGCTAACCATTCCTCTATTTCTATATCATTTCGTTGATAAACACCTCTGGTATTGCTGATTGTTTTACCTTCTGCATTCATAATTTGGATGTCAAAAATATCTTCACCTGATAAATAACTTTTTTGGTAAAAATCAAACAAACTTAGAATTTCTTTGGCTTCATCGTAGGTTTCTTCTTGGTGAAGCAAGAATTGAACGGTACTTTGCTGTTTTCCTATTTCGTTAAAACGATGAATGTCCTGAAAAAGGACATCGATTTCTCGAGTTATTTGACTAGTTTTGATTTGTGCCAAGCTGTATGCTCGTTCTGAAACAATATTAGAAGATTTTATATAAGATATGAATCCGATGAAAACTAATGGAAAGACTGTTAATAGAACAAACATAACCAGCATTTTAATACGTAAGCTTTTGTCTAACCAATTGAACCAATTCCATTGCATGGTATATCATCCCTTGGGTAGTAGTTAAATGGTAAATTGTCTTAATTGCTGTTGTAATTGATCTAAATATGCAAGTTGCTTATCAGAGTTCTCGGCAATTTCTTCGATGGTAGTAAGTTGTTCTTCGCCTAGTGCCCCGATCACTTCCATATTTGCAAAGCATGTAGTGATTTGTGTTTTAAACTCCTCCATATTTTTCTGTAGTTGACTGATCATGGTGATAGTAATAGAAGTGTGTTCATGGATGAGATCGTGTTCTTCTGGAAGAGTATCTAATTGTTTTTGAAAGCTTAGTTGTTTCTCTAATAATCTCTCATTCTCTCGTTGTAACTGTTGCAATTGTATGTGTTGTTGTTGTAAGTCGCGGGTGATGAATTGACTAGTAGATGTCATTTGTTCACCAGCAGTCAAATTTTCTTCTGTACTTTGATGAATTTGTCGAGAGGTGTGGATAATTTCATTACTTGTTCGATGTACTTGACTAATAATATGTTTTAAATAATTCGTCATCAAATGAAAGCCATTATATAGATCATCTATTTCGTTAGTTGCTGTTACTGGATTAATCAGAACATTTAAATTTCCTTTTGCAATTTCTTTTGCGTGGTTTTGTAAAGAATAGATCGGTTTTAACATGTATTTTGATGCAATCCAGATAATGAAGAAGGTAATCATTACTAATAATATGTAGACTGTAATACTTATAACGATATCACGATTAATTTTTTCTTTTATCACTTCTTTTTGTATTTCACTTTCTTGTAAGGTATTTTGCAGTAATGTTTGGACATGATCATTAATTAATCCAGATGCAATACCAATATACTCTTGTGTCGTATATTTTTCTTCAGCTGGTACATTAAATTTAATTTGATGACCAAGCAGGTCGACATATTCAGTAGTTGTTTCTAGAATTGTCCTGACCTCTTCTATTTCGTTTGTAAAAGGTTGTGCCATTTCTTTATTTGCTACAGTATTTAGATGCTCCTCCATTTGGGATAAAATTTGATATTGTCTTCCATCTTCAAAATATACTTTGCCATAAACAATATCTCGAATTTCTTCTTCTAACTGTTCTCTTAACTCCCCGTGAATCGAATTAGTTAAGTGGATGGTTTCCGTCATTTCGTTATATTGCTTGATATAGCTGATAAAAAAGAAGAGCTGTACAAGCTGTATAAGACCAAACCATACAAAAAGCAACACAAATAAAACAAGAAATTTTGAGCGAATCGATAATTTGCGAAACTTTGTAAACGTATTCATTTTTAATCTACTCCTAACTGATGGAATATATGTAGAGGATACGCTCGTTGTGTATTTCAGATGTACTTGATACTGACAAAGACTTTCATATAGTTTAACTTATTAGAACAAGTTTCTATAGTCTATTGTACGCATTTTAAAAAATAATACAATTTTAGTTAAAAAAATTGCACTAAATAAAGGGAACTTAATAAATATTTAATTTTTTACAAAAAAAATTCTATTACATCTAATTTGGAAGCGTTTTAAAATGAAGCTATACCAACATTTTTTGGTATAGAAAAAAGGGAGGTTATACGAACATGAAGAAAATTTTAGAAGCTAAGGGGTTATTAGTTTTATTATTTGCTCTTTTATTACTATTAGCAGCTTGTGGTTCTGCAGACGAAAGTGGAGGAAATGATGACGCTGCTGGTGACAACTCGGAACAAACAGAGGAAGAAAATGACGCAGAAGAGTCACATAGTGATTCAGGAGAAGAAAGTAATGACCAAGCAGGCGAAAAACTAGTGATCGGCTTTTCACAAGTGGGGGCAGAGAGTGAATGGCGTACTGCAAACACGAAATCGATCCAAGATGCAATAAAAGATGCTGGTCACGAGCTGAAATTCTCTGATGCTCAGCAAAAACAAGAAAACCAGATTAAAGCAATTCGTTCTTTTATTACACAAAAAGTAGATGCGATTGTTTTCTCTCCAGTAGTTGAAACTGGATTTGAAACGGTACTTCAAGAGGCAAAAGACGCTGATATTCCAGTGTTTCTAGCTGACCGTGCTGTGGATGTTGAAGATGATTCTTTATGGGTTACCTTCCTAGGCTCTGATTTTGTAGAAGAAGGACGTAAAGCAGGGGATTGGTTATTGGAAGAGATGGCAGACGAAGAAGGACCAGTCAATATCGTAGAATTACAAGGTACAGTAGGTTCTGCACCTGCAATTGACCGTAAAGAAGGTTTTGAAGAAATTATTGGTCAAGAAGACAAATTTGAAATTACCAAATCACAAACAGGTGACTTTACAAGAGCAAAAGGTAAAGAAGTAATGGAAGCATTCTTAAAATCAGATGGCGAAAACATTGATGTACTGTATTCACATAATGATGATATGGCAATTGGTGCAATTCAAGCAATTGAAGAATATGGATTAAAGCCAGCGGAAGACATCAAAATTATTGGTGTGGATGCTGTAAAAGGTGCTTTCGAGGCAATGGCAGATGGAAAAATGAACGTAACGATCGAATGTAATCCATTGTTTGGACCGCAATTAGTAGAATTAATGGAACAGCATTTTGCTGGAGAAGAATTAGACAAACGTATCGCAGTAGAAGAAAGCATGTACACGATGGATCAAGCAGATGAACTATTACCAACACGTGAATATTAAGAAATAGAGATAAAGCAATGAAGTAGCCTAAAGCAACGCTGACTTGCTTTAGGCTAAATGAATGGTAAGAGGGAGGTAGACAACTTGTCTGAACAACAACCGAGATTAGTAATGGGAAATATCGTGAAAGAGTTTCCAGGTGTTAAAGCTCTTTCCAATGTACAACTTTCACTCTATTCCGGTGAAGTTCACGCCTTAATGGGTGAGAATGGTGCTGGAAAGTCAACATTAATTAAAGTTTTAACGGGTGTTTATTCGATTGATCAAGGATCCGTAACTCTTGAAGGGAAGCCTGTTCATATTAATAGTCCGTTAGAAGCACAGGAACAAGGGATAAGTACCGTGTACCAAGAAGTGAATCTATGTTCCAATCTTTCGGTAACCGAAAATATTTTTATTGGTCGAGAAATAAAAAAATACGGCAGGTTGGCTTGGAAAGAAATGCATCAACGTGCAGAAAAATTATTAGAAAAATTACAGCTTAAGATTGATGTGACGAAACTATTATCCTCCTATTCAGTAGCTGTTCAACAAATGGTCGCAATAGCACGTGCTCTTAATGTATCTGCCAAAATACTAATCTTAGATGAGCCGACATCTAGTTTGGATCGCGATGAAGTGCAGCATCTTTTTGCAGTCATGAGACAATTGAAAAAAGAAGGGCTTGCAATAGTATTTGTTAGTCACTTTTTAGATCAAATCTATGAGATTACCGATCGCTTAACTGTTTTGCGGAATGGCGAATGGATTGGTGAGTATAAAACGAAGGAAATGGATCGTATGGAGCTTGTTTCGAAAATGATTGGTAAAGAGTTACAGGAGATGGAGGATATTTCTTCCAAAAACGCAGTGAATCAAGAAAAGATTCCCGAATCTTTTCTAAAGGCTGACGAGGTTGGATTAAAAGGAAAAATTGAGCCATTTGATCTGGTAATGCGAAAAGGTGAAATCGTGGGGATTGCAGGGCTATTAGGTTCAGGGCGAACAGAGATGGCGCGTGTTTTATTTGGAGCAGATAAAGCAGATAAAGGGAAAATGGAAGTAAACGGAGAGGAAGTCAACTTTTCTTCACCAAGAAATGCCATTTTAAAGAACATTGGTTTTTGTTCGGAAAATCGAAAATCTGAAGGAATCATTCCTGAATTAACTGTACGGGAAAATATGATTCTTGCCATCCAGAGTATCTACGGCTGGTTTAATTATCTATCAAAAACGAAACAAATCAAAATTGCTGAAGAATATATTGAATTATTAAATATTAATCCAGCTAATCCAGAACATCTAATAAAAAATTTAAGTGGTGGTAATCAACAAAAAGTCATGCTTGCAAGATGGCTGATAACCAATCCGACATTACTAATATTAGATGAACCAACTCGGGGTATTGATATTGGTGCGAAGACGGAAATTATGAAATTAATGACACGGCTTAGTAAAGAACATAAGTCGATTTTATTCATTTCATCTGAAATAGAAGAGATATTGAGAACGTGTAACCGAATTGCAGTACTTCGAGATAGAAAGAAAGTAAAAGAGTTTTATAACGATAAAGAGTTAACACAACAGGATTTAATGAAAGAAATGGCCGGGGGAATGTAAAATGATCAAATCTATGTTGAAATCAAGACTATTTTGGCCAATTATCGTATTATTGCTTATTTTGATGATCAATTTATTTGTTGATAGTAGCTTCTTTTCCATAGAAGTGCGAAATGGCCATTTAACAGGAAGCCTTATTGATATTTTAAATCGTGGTGCACCGTTAATGCTGATTTCAATAGGAATGACATTAGTGATTGCGACAAAAGGAATTGATTTAAGTGTAGGTTCTGTGATTGCAATGTCCGGAGCGATAGGTGCAATGACAGTTGCCAGTACAGATGGTACAGGGTTAGTACCATTATTTATGGCGATTGGTTTGTCATTATTAATTTGTACATTAGTAGGTAGCTGGAATGGTCTGCTTGTTTCAAGGATTGGTGTACAGCCGATAGTGGCGACATTAATATTAATGGTTGCAGGAAGAGGGGTTGCCCAACTGATCACAGGTGGTCAAATCACAACCGTATATTATGATCCTTATTCTTATATTGGTGGTGGCTATTTATTGGCATTACCTTTTTCCGTTTTTATTGTAGCTTTTGTTTTCTTTGTTGCAGTCTTATTAACGAGAAAAACAGCACTTGGGCTTTTTATAGAAGCAGTTGGCTCAAATCCTGATGCAAGTCGATTAGCTGGGATAAATTCGAAAAATATTATGCTCATGGTCTATATGTTTTCCGGTTTTTGTGCAGGAGTTGGCGGTTTAATTTTATCATCTAACGTAATGAGCGCAGATGGAAACAATGCTGGATTATGGTTTGAACTAGATGCTATTTTAGCTGTTGTAATTGGTGGTACGTCCTTAATGGGTGGACGTTTTTATTTAATGGGAACTGTTATGGGAGCATTGATCATCCAAAGCTTAACTACTACGATTTATTCAATTGGTGTCCCGGCAGAAACAAATTTAGTAGTAAAAGCGATAGTAGTTTTGGTTGTTTGTTTATTACAATCACCGGAATTCCGCCGAAAAGTATTTGGTTTTGGTAAGGTAAAACGAACAGGAGAACAAAAAGAAAGGGAGGGTGTGACATTATCATGATCAATAGACTATCACTAGATTATAAACAACTTCCTTTACTTGCGACTATTTCTTTATTTGTTCTCATGTTTAGCTTTGGTTCGCTAAGATACACAGGTTTTTTCTCTACACAAGTATTTCTCAATCTATTTATCGATAATGCATTTCTAATTGTAATTGCAGTAGGAATGACATTTGTTATTTTATCTGGCGGTATTGATTTATCTGTTGGTTCATTGATAGCTCTGACAAGTATGGTTGCTGCGAGTTTAACAATGGAAGCACAATTATCACCCTGGATCGTCGTACCGATCAGCTTGTTGGTAGGTACTGTTTTTGGTGTTGTTCAAGGTGTTTTGATTCATTTATACAATTTGCAACCTTTCATTGTAACATTAGCCGGAATGTTTTTAGCCCGGGGACTTAGCTATATGATTAGCGTCGAGACGATTTCCATTGATCATTCTTTTTTTAGCTATATGGCAAGTACACGAATTCCTTTACCGGGAGATAATTTTATTTCGATTAGTGTGGTGATTGCTCTTATTGTTGTTATTATTGCGATATTTCTTGCTCATCTTACTAATTTTGGCAGAACAGTATACGCAATAGGTGGCAGTGAACAATCAGCAATGTTGATGGGCTTACCAGTTGGAAGGACCAAAATACTAATCTATACGTTAAGTGGGTTCTGTGCTTCTTTAGCAGGTTTAATCTTTACTTTCTATATGCTGTCAGGTTATGGCTTGCATGCGAATGGGATGGAACTAGATACGATTGCAGCTGTTGTTATTGGTGGCACACTTTTAACAGGAGGTGCTGGTTATGTTGCTGGAAGTGTAGTTGGTGTGTTAATCCTCGGGATTATTCAAACCATTATTGTTTTTGAAGGGACACTTAGCTCGTGGTGGACCAAAATTGCAATCGGCGTATTGTTGTTTTTATTTATTGTTTTACAGCGAGTGATTGTATTAAGAAGTGAGAAGAAGCAGGCCAGTAACTAAAAATGTGATAAGGGAGTGTGAGAAAACATGAAAAATAATCGAAACATTTCTCTCCTTATAATTTCGTTATTATTATTTCAGGTCATAGTAGGAAGTATTCCCATCACAGTCACAGTGATTGCAGAAGAGGGGGAACCAAATCAAGAAAGCAATCTCATCGTTCATTATGATATGAAACAGACAGAAGAGGTAGAAGGCAAAACGGTTTTTAAAAATCTGTCAGATAATGAATTTGAAGGTGTTTATCAAAATGAGGACAAAGGCCGTCTGCTGGCTAATGAAGAGGTTGGCTTTGTCGCATTAGATGGTGGTTCAGCAGGCGATAACAATGCTTACATTGAAATCCCTAAGGCAGGTGATGGGAGTGATGTGTTATCGGATTTAGAGAATGTAACCGTAACCGCTTTAGTGAATTGGACAAATGATGGTGTGAATCGTTGGATATATGGTTTCGGAAAAATGGACGATGACATTGCAAACGGAAACAGTTATCTATTTACAACACCACAACATGGTAATAGTAATAGTGCTGCTTCAGGAATTTCTGAGGCTGGTTGGCAGAATGAAGCACTAATTACCGCAAGTGAAGCAATGTCTGCTAACAAGTGGAATGTTGTGACATCTGTTTTTAACGGTGCTGAGGATACGTTGACATTATTTATTAATGGTGATGAAGTAGCACAGGGTTCTACTAATGGTTTACAACTTGCCAATATTATTGATTCTAAAGCCTCGTTTTCAGGATTCATCGGTAGATCGATTTTTCAGAATGATGATTACTTTACAGGAATGGTGGCTGACTTCCGCATTCACGGTGATGCACTTTCATCAGTAGAAGTGGCTGATCTATCATCAGAATTGCAAGCCAAAAAGGATCCTTTAAATCAACTTTTGCTAGAGGATCAAAGGGAACAATTAACAATTGAATCGATGTTACATCAAGGAGATGATGTGGAGCAGGTGTCACATGATTTAAACTTACCGACAAGCGGTGATAACGGTGTAGAAATCACGTGGGATTCGAGTCATCCAGATGTGGTTGCCGAGGATGGTACCGTTCAACGACCTCCCTTAGAGAAAGGGGATACAGTAGTAAAACTAACCGCCACCTTATCCTACCAAGGAGTAGCAACCACCAAAACATTTGAGGTGACAGTTGTAAAAGAATTTTCAGATCAGGAAAGAGCAGACCTTGATGCTACAGCGATTTCGATCTATAACCCTGACAGTGTCAAAGGGAATCTAAATTTAACGACAAGTGGTGATAATGAATCTGAAATTAGTTGGAAATCCTCACATCCTTCCATTATTAAAGGATCAGATGATATAGCTGATCAATCCCATCAATTGGGGTGGGTAGATCGTCCAGATGCAGACACGGAAGTAACCTTGACAGCTACTGTTCAATATAATGATGCAATTACAACAAAGGATTTTCAGGTTACTGTCAAAAAAGACCCAGGTGATAAAGAGTATGATGCCTATTTCTTTAGTTATTTTACGGGAGAATATGAAGGTGGAGAAGAAATTTCTTTTGCTGTAGCCGAAGATCCTTTACATTGGCGTGCTTTAAACAATGGTCAATCTGTGATCCAATCAAATATGGGTGAGAAAGGTTTACGTGATCCATTTGTGATTCGTGCACCAGAGGGTGATAAATTCTACATGATTGCAACAGACTTAAAAATGGGTGAAAGCACGAATTTTGATCAAGCGCAAATTACGGGAAGCCATTCGATTATGGTATGGGAATCAGATGATCTTGTCAATTGGAGTGAACAACGTATGGTTGAGGTTGCTCCAAAAAATGGAGGCAACACCTGGGCACCAGAAGCATTTTATCATGAACCGACTGGTGAATATGTGGTGTTTTGGGCCTCATCCATACCGAACGAAGAGACATATGGAGATTTCTCAAATGGTCGTCCAAATGGCCAGTATAATGTTATGTACTATGCTACAACAAGAGATTTTCAAACGTTTTCTGATCCCGAGGTATTTATAGATGATAGCTTTCCAACTATTGATACAACGTTCATTGAACACGATGAAACATTTTACCGTTTTACAAAATCCGAAGCGAATTACAAAGTCTACTATGAAAAGGCACAAGATATTTTTGATGATTTAGATGGAATAGAGGAAAACGGCTTCCAATTTGAAGAAATTGCAGGAACAAAAGATGGTAATCAAGGTTTAATTGGACATGGCGGTAATAACGAAGGACAAACTATTTTCAAAGCAATTGATGAAGAAAAATGGTACCTTTTCTTAGATTCCTGGCCATATCACGTGCGCTGGACAACTGATTTAGAAGATGGGCCCCAGCTAGTGGATAATGTACTGGATCCATCTGACTATGCACTGCCACCTGGTCCACGTCATGGAACGGTTATTCCGATTACAAGTGAAGAGTATCAAGCTTTAACCGATCATTATCTTCCAGAAGGTCCAGATCCAACTGAAGATCCTGTTGTCCATTACTCCTTTGATGAGGAAGAGGATGGTGTTATTACTGACAACAGTGGAAATGGTTATGATGCAACAATACAAGGGAATGCATCCATTGAAACAGAACAATCCATTGGAGATTCCCTGGGGTATATACAATTGGATGGAGAATCTAGATATGTCGACATGCCAGAAAACCTGATTCAACAAGAAAATTTGGAAAAAATGACGATATCGACTTGGGTAAAAGTAGATCGTAATGAAGCAGACCAACGTATCTTTGATTTTGCATCTGATACGGGAAGAACAGCGAACCGTAATAGTATGTATTTAAGTACACAAGGTGACGATGGACAGTTAGAATTTGCGACAGTAACCCCTTTTACAGAGAAGTTTGCAAATGCTTCATCAGATTTACCGTCTGATTATAAGTATCGCTTAGCTTCAAGTCGGTTAGGATTAAACAATTGGCAACATGTTGCGGTCACTATTGATGGGTTTCAAGCTAGCCTGTTTGTTAATGGTGAAGAAGTATCTTCAAGTGATACATTTAATGTTGAACCGCGAATGCTGATGGAGACAACCATGAATTATCTAGGAAAATCAAGTCGTAACAACCAAGCATATTTTGCAGGTGGGTTCGATGAATTTAAGATATATAACCGCGCTCTGTCTGCTACAGAAATTGAAGAGTTAGCGGATGAAGTAACAGTCGAAGTACCTGAAGAACCTGTTTCGGAAACGTTAAAGGAAGCTATGCAGTCTTTAGTCGTACCCAATATTCAGGATGTAAGAGGAAATCTGAGATTACCGACTAAAGTAGCAGAGATTATTGATGTCACTTGGGAATCTTCTGTTCCGGATGTCATTACAACTACTGGTGAAGTAACGAGACCTGTACATGGTGAAGGTGACGCGGATGTTATGTTAATCGCAACATTAGAGTTAGACGGCGAAAAATTACGCAAAGCATTTAAAGCTAAAGTGAAGGAATTACCAGAAGAACAAGAATATCAAGGCTATGTATTCCCTTATTTTACAGGTGAAGGATATGAGAATGGAGAACAAGTCTACTTTGCTTTAAGTGAAGGAAATAATCCGTTAAAGTGGCAACAATTAAATGAAGGGGAACCTGTATTCACTTCTGAGTTAGGTGAAGAAGGATTACGGGATCCATTCATTATTCGATCACCTGAAGGCGATACGTTTTATATGATTGCAACAGATCTAAAGATTTATGGTAATGGCGATTGGAACCGTGCCCAAACTCAAGGCAGTCGTTCGATTATGGTTTGGGAATCAAATGACCTTGTCAATTGGTCAGAACAACGGATGGTTGAAATAGCGCCACAAGAAGCAGGAAATACATGGGCACCTGAAATTTTCTATGATGACACGACAGGTGAGTATATCATATTTTGGGCATCAAAGTTATATGAAGAACTGAATGACCGTAATAATGGCAACAGTTATCAGCGGATGATGTATACCAAAACCCGTGATTTCTATACATTTACAGAACCAGAAGTGTATATGGACTATGGTTATTCGGTTATTGATACGACCATGATCGAACATGATGGAAAAATTTATCGTTTTACAAAAGATGAGCGAGGCAATCATCCAGAAAATTCTCCGAATGGGAAATTTATTTTCCAAGAGGTTGGAGATTCTGTGCTAGATCCAAACTTTGAAATGATTAAAGAAGGAGTAGGTAAAGGACAAATTAGTCAAGGAGAAGGACCTGCCATTTTTAAATCGAACACGGAAGAGAAATGGTATCTTTTTATCGACGAATTTGGTGGAAGAGGCTATGTGCCTTTTGAAACAACAGACCTTGATTCAGGTGAATGGACTATTCCTGAAGAATACGATTTACCAGACCGTCCGCGTCACGGTACGGTTTTGCCGATTACTGCAAAGGAATATCAAGCATTATCACAACAAATACCCCAAGAGCAGGAAGAAGTGGCTGATAAGATAACATCCATTTCATTAGTTGAAAAAGATATTACGCTACCTGTAAATGAGACAAAACAACTTTCAGTAGAAGTAACTCCAGATCAATCGGTTGACTTGTTATGGGCTTCTAACAATCAAGAAGTGGTGAAAGTCGATTCAGCTGGAAAAGTAACGGCTGTTAGCGCAGGAGAAGCATATATTACTGTATCCACTGTCGATGGTCTTCATACAGATGTTGCGAGAGTACTGGTAACAGAACAAGATGCAGAAGAACCATCAAATAAGTTGGAAATAGAAAAACAAACAGAAGTAAAGGCTGGAGAAACTTATTATCTTCAAGGCACCAAAGTAAGTATTAAGATGCCAAATGATCTACCTGAAGGATCTTTATTGATGATAAAAGAAGTGGATGAGGAAGCACTGACAAGTGACCAAAACGTGACAATAGCAGGAGATGTCTTTGATTTTGAAATGGTATATCCAGAAGGAACAGAAGAACCAAACGATCCATTTGGGTTAACGTTAGGAATAGATGAGATGTCTCAAGAATCTACAATATCTATTTATTATTACAATCGATCACAACAGAAATGGGAAAAACAAGAAAGTGATATGCATGTTGAAGCGGGTACAGTAACAGCAGAAGTTTCTCACTTCTCGATTTACGGCGTACTTGAGACGACAGAGCAACAATCAGAAAAACCTGATGAAGATCATAAGGAAAGACCTTCTCAGCCATCTGATAAGGATACACCAAGTCCTGATGGTCAGCAAAGTGGAAAAGACGATGAAGGTGCGGAGCAACCACCGAAATCAGATCAGCAGGAAGACCAAGACAAAGAATTACCAAACACCGCAACCATGCTATTTAATTGGATATTACTTGGTGTAATATTGCTTTTCATCGGTGTTGGATTATACTTCAAACGTAAACGAAGTGTTTCATAACTAACTAGTAGATACTAAAAGAGCAAACTGGAATATGCGAATAACAAGTATATTCCAGTTGCGATTTTTATAAGAGGTGTGGATATGAAGAAGAAAATTGTATTGGCAATCGCATTGGTTGCATGTATTTTTATCGGTAACCAACAAGAGAAACCAACAAAAGCAAACAGTGCAGAGAAAATTGTAGATTATTCCTTTAATGACATGGAAGATAGTTTAGTTCCTGATCAGACTGGTAATTTTGACGGCGCTTTCATTAATCCCGATTTAGCATCGATTCACGATAATTCTGATACAGGTGAAGCAGTAGTTAGTTTTGAAGGTGGAACAACCGAATCGTATATTGAAATTCCAGAAGGTGTGTTAGACGGTTTAGATAGTGTGACAGTTTCTACGCTTGTTAATTGGCAAGGTGGAGGAGGTGCTCAGTGGGTATATGGACTTGGCCAAAGTGATACCCATTATATGTATTACACACCATCCTATGTCGGTGGAGCAATGGATCGTCTTGGAATAGCGACAAATAGTTGGCAAAATGAATCATTTGCACAATCTCCTAAACTAGCGAATACAGAATGGAAACTTGTGACAACCGTTGTCAATGGTCCTGATGAAACGCTAGAAACCTATATAGACGGAGAATTAGTAGCAAGTGGATCAACCAATGGTTATACGTTAGAAGATATCCGTAATGAAAATGGAATCAGTGGTTATATTGCAAAATCTTTTTATGATCCTGATCCATACTTTGGTGGTATGATAGCAGATTTTGAAATATATAACGATGCACTTCCAGAAGGTCAAATCAACACATTATACAGTGAAACACAACGAACGATAGAGGATATCGGTGGGCTTGATGGTTTGTTTATAGATATCGCGTATGAACAATTAGGTGCTACTGATATTTTAAAGTATAACGAAGATGTTGATCATATTGAAACAGATCTGAATTTACCAACAGAAGGCGCTTACGGAATGGCTATTTCTTGGGAAACGAGTCATCCGGAAATTATTTCTCCAGATGGAAAAGTAGAACGGCCATCAAATGAAGCAGATAACCAAACTGTAACATTAACGGCGATTATTTCTGATGGTAAAGAAACAAAAACGAAAGAATTTACCTTCATTGTAATCAAACGAATGGCAGATGATTTGGCGATTAACGAAGCTACTGAAAATTTAACGGTTCATCATATGGATGATGTCCGTGGAAATCTATATTTACCAACAACAGCGGAACATAATGTAGAGGTTAGTTGGGAGTCAAGCAATCCAGATGTGATTTCACCAGTGGGTGACGTTTCACGCCCTGCCTATGGAGAAGGAAATATAACCGTTACATTAACGGCAAACCTATCGATCGGATCAGAAACAGCGACAAAGCAATTGGAAGCCATAGTGCAAGAACACCCGGAAAAAATTGAAGATAATGCAGCTTATTTAATGACCTACTTTCATGGAGAAAATTATCCGGATGGTGAACAGATTCGTTTTGCTTATAGTGATGGAAATGACGTAACCGAGTGGCATGCGATAAACAATGGAGATCCAGTCTTAACTAGTTCCCTAGGAGAACAGGGATTGCGTGATCCTTCCATTATTCGTTCGCCAGAGGGTGATAAATTCTACCTACTAGCGACCGATCTAAAAGTTTATGGTACAGGTGGCGATTGGGCAAGAACGGTAAGAGAAGGCAGTAATTCATTAATGATCTGGGAATCTACCGATCTAGTAAATTGGTCTGAACAACGCATGGTCGAAGTCTCTCAACCAGAAGCCGCGATGACGTGGGCACCAGAAGTTTATTATGATCACGATACTGGTGAGTACATTGTCTATTGGTCTTCGTTTGTTTATGACAGTGTAGCAGATCGTTATGGTGGTGGTTCCAGTTACAACCGGATTATGTATGCAAAAACGAGAGATTTTTACAATTTTACGGAGCCTCAAACATTATTAGATTTAGGACACGATATTTTAGATACAGTAGCCATTGATTATAACGATAAAGTTTACCGTTTTACGAAAGGTACGTATTTTACGGAAAAGGAATTGAGTGGTCAAGAAATTCGTGAGCATATATTTCAAGATGTTGGCGATTCGTTCTTTGGGGATTTTGAACTTGTCAAAGAAGGAATCGGAATGGACGAGCTAGATCATGGTGAAGGTGCTGAAATCTTCAAGTCTAATACTGAAGAAGATAAATTCTATCTATTAATTGACGAATTTGGTAATGGCAGAGGTTATACCCTGTTTGAAACAACAGATATAGCCAGTGCGGATTGGAAATTATCGGAAGATATTAATCTGCCAGATCGACCACGTCATGGGGATGTTCTTTCATTAACAGAAGAAGAATATCAACGTTTACAAATTAATATTCCTGGTGTCCATGTCGATGTAACGGAACCGACTACAGTAGAAAGTGTCAGCTTAAATAAAGAATCGATAACGTTAGTAGTCAATGCATCAGCTAGTTTAGATGCAACGGTATTACCGGAACATGCTGTAAACAAGGAGGTAACATGGTCCAGCAGTAACGAGGCGGTCGCAACCGTTGATCAAAATGGTCAGGTTGTAGCGGTTGCGGAAGGTGAAGCAACTATCACAGTCACTACAAAGTCAGGCAATCACACCGCAACAACTCAAGTGATCGTGAGTAATCCAGTTGTTACACCAAGTACAGAACTTATATTAGGTCAGGAAAGCGATGTATTAGCTGGTGAAACATATACGATACAGGGAATGAATGCATCTATTACTATGCCAGCGGATCTACCGGAAAATAGTCGAATCGTAGTAAGACAAGCTGATCTATCTGCAATGTCTCATGAAGGTTTAGATGTAGCAGGAGAAAATCTGACGGTAGAATTAAGCTATCCAGAAGATACTCCAGAGCATGTGGAGCCATTCCAACTTGTGTTAGGTTTGGACGATGATTTATCTGATAAAGAACCACACATCTATTATTACGATGAAGCTGAACAACAATGGCTATCAAAAGGTGGAGAAAGAACGGAAGCAAATCAAACGATATCTTTAGCACTACCTCACTTTTCAACGTACGGAGTGTTTGTAGAATCAGAACCGGAACAGCCTAGCGATCCAGATGACCAAGACAATGAAGGTACTACAGGTCAAGATGGTGAAGGAACAAACAATGATGGTATAGGTGATGGTTCCAATCACCAAAATAACGAGGATCAATCACCTTCAGAGAAGGAAAGTGAAGAGAATCATCTTCCGGATACAGCAACATCCCTGTTTAATAAAATCTGGTTAGGTGTGCTGTTTATCTTACTTGGTTTTGTTATGGCTTATCGATTAAATAAAAGACATACCAACTAACTAGTTAGAGAAGTTTTTCCAACACATTAGCAGGTGGAACACGCAGCAGTGAATAAGACGCACACGTTCCACTTTTCTTACAATTGGAGGTGTTTCGTTTTTGAATACACACATAAAAGAAAGGAGAAGAAATATGTATAAAAAAATCTTAGGTTTGTTGTTGGCGTTGACGTTCATCAGCATTGTTACCACTTCATCTGTACATGCAGATAATCCGATTATTAAGGATGAATTTTCAGCGGACCCCGCAGCAATTACACATGACGGAAAAGTGTATCTTTATACCGGGCATGATGAAGCAGAAACAAGTGGTAATGATTATGTACTTAAAGAGTGGAGTATTTACTCCTCTGAGAATTTAAAAGACTGGGAATTAGAGGGGAGGGTGCCTCGTGGCATTTTTGATTGGGCAGTAAATGATACGGCCTGGGCATCGCAAACTATTGAGAAAGATGGCAAATTTTATTGGTACACAACTGTTGAGAATGGTGATGGTTCAGCTCCAGGGATGGCTATTGGAGTTGCAGTATCTGATCATCCGGTTACAGGATGGGAAGATGCTATTGGTGGTCCACTAGTTAAGAGTACGGATACCGAAAACCCAAGTAATATGGGTTCTTGGTCCTGGGATGATATTGATCCTACTGTATTCATTGATGATGATGGTCAAGCCTATCTTTATTGGGGAAATACGCATGTCTATTATGCCAAATTAAAAGATAATATGATGGAATTGGATGGTGATATCCATCGTTTTGACATTCAAAATATGCCTGGTACTTTTACAGAAGCACCATGGCTTCATAAACAAGATGGCATCTACTATTTACTTTATGCGATGAATTTCCCTGAAGAATTGGTATATGCGACAAGCGATAGTCCTGAAGGTCCTTGGGTATACAGTGGTAAATTGATGGATGAATTACCTTTTACAGGGACTAGTCATCCGGCTGTATTAGAATTTGAAGGGGAAACATATATGGTTTACCATAACGCAGCATTACCAACCGGTGGAGATTACAGAAGGTCTGTTGCGATTGAAAAATTACACTTTACACCTGAAGGAAAAATAAGAAAAGTAATCCCTACTGCTTCTGGTATTACGCATGACAGTTTTGCTATAGAGTCGTATGATAAATCAAGCTATATTCGGCATTTGAATAACAGTTTAAGAGTCGATCCGCTTGAAGGAGATACCTATGATTTTAAATGGCATATCGTTGATGGGCTAGCTGGTAATGGGGAAGGTTCCTTATCTTTTCAATCTGAAAACAATCCAGGGTTTTATCTTGTAAGAGATGATTCCTCTCTAAGCTTAGAAAAACATGATGGAACGAATAGCTTTGAAGAACGTGCAACATTCAGGGAAGTTCCAGGTTTGGCAGATGATTCTTGGAACTCATATCAAACATTTCATGATTCACTCTATCTTTCTATAGCAAGTGATAACACTTTACAACTAGTAGCGGAAGATAGTATAGCAGATGAAGCAAATGCTACGTTCCGCATGATGAATGCAGATGCTAAAGGAGTAAGCGTTTCCGAAGATGAAGTAGTCATTTTAGAGGATTCCACTACAACAGTTTCCGCAAAAGTATTGCCAGATGATGCATTAAGAAGGGAAGTAGAAGTATACGTGGAAAATGATGAGATCATAGATGTAGCTTCCGCGTATCAAGCCGAAACAGGTGAAACGAATGTAACTATTAAAGGAAAACAAGAAGGTGTTACAACGGTTACGATTTCCACATTAGATGGAAACCACCAGGCGATAATTGATGTAGAAGTGAAACAGATCGAAACAACCTCTTCATCATTAGAAGATGTGATTGTTTCTGCCAGTTCAGAAACAAAAAACGTTCAGATAACAGGTACGCTTGGAGAGACAGCAGGTAAAAACGTGACACTAAAAGTAGAAAGTCCAAATGGTGAAGTGGATTATTTGGATCAAGTTTCTTCCAATGATGCAGGTGAATTCAGCATTGCATTTATGCTAAAGAGTGAGTTAACTGGTGATTATCACGTTTTGATTGGTGCTAATGATAATGAGCCCTATGAAACTACTTTTACAATAAAAACTCAAGATTCAGCAGATACAGACAATGATCAGATGGAAAGCCCAACAGAAAACGATGGCGATAACAATGATCCTTCGGGAAGTGATCACGATTCATCAACTGATCAAGGACAAAAAAATGATAGTGAAAAGCAAGCGAATCAGGATTTACCTAATACGGCAACGAATCTATTTAATTTGATCTTGATTGGTGGAATCCTTATCTTATTAGGTCTCATTGCCACTCTCGTTGTCAGAAAAAGAAAGGAGGAAACGAGATGAGTGAACGTTTGAAAAAAATCACTCTATTATTGATGATTATTACTTTGGTCATCAGTCCATTTCCTGTGACAGATCTATCCAGTGTGAAAGCGGAAGAGTTGCAATTGGAGGATGGATTGTTATTACATTATGATTTTGAGAATGCATCTGGTAATGTAATTGAAGATAAGAGTGGGAATAATCATGATGGTGAGCTAATCAATGATGCTACCTTTATTGAAGATGAAAAGGGTGGGGCACTATCATTAGATGGTGATCAGGACTATGCATTATTACCTCCAAACCTTTTTGACGGATTGAAAGATGTAACAATTAGTACGTGGGTGAAGATTGAAAATCATAAAGATTGGGCAACGATTTATTCTTTAGGTAACTTTTTAGATAGTGAAAACAGTGATTATGCCATTAACTATGCAGCCAAAAAAGCTGACTCTGAAGAGGGAGCACTTGAATTGTTTGGACCTTGGCCTTTTCCTATAGTTGAAACAGGTCCAATCACTGAAGGGGAGTGGGTCCATGTTGCAACCATGATCCAAGATCAGGAACTACATCATTATATTAACGGCATCCATCAAGGATCAGTTGAAATTGGTGTGAATGCAGGGGACATAAACATAGAAGAAAACCGCTTTATTGGGTTCCATGCTATGCCACATGAACAAGAGGAAGGCAAAGGATTAGATGGCCTCGTTTCCGACTTTCGTATGTACGACCGTGCTTTGTCCTTAGTGGAACTCCGTTCTTTAGCGGATTTTGATTTTGATATTCATGCTGTTGATGAAGTAAATGTAAATACGGAAGCTGGTTCCATCCCAGTATTACCTGACAATGTGACGGTACATTATCCGGATGGAACGTCAGATGCGGCTTTAGTAACGTGGGATGAAATAAATCCGGATGACTATCAAACGCCAGGCGTTATTACGATAGAAGGTACCGTAGCAGGAACAGAATTAAAAGCAATTGCCAATGTCACTGTAGTTGCAGATAAAACAATAGAGGAAAAAGAGTCTGTTGTTGTTTATACACACCAAGGAGAACAACCTGATTTACCTGAGCAAATAACAGTAACATATGAAAATAATTCAGATGAGCAATTGGCAGTTGAATGGGAAGAAATCACTTCAGAACAATTAGCACAGACAGGTATCCATTTTACCGTAGAAGGGATGATCCCAGAAATTGCCGAAACAGTGACAGCAACGGTATATGTTACAGCAGATGTCGAAGCAGATTTTATTTCATGGTACAGTTTCGATCAGTCTCAAAATAACACAGTAATCGATATTTCAGGCAATGAGCAACATGCAACACTTGCTAATGATGCCACCTTAATAGATTCAGATAAAGGTGGTGCAGTTGACTTAGATGGAGATCGTGATCATGTCCGGATGCCGACAGGTCTTTTTGAAAGTGCTGACAATATTACAATCAGCAGTTGGGTCAAAGTAGATACAGCTAAAGATTGGGCAACCTTATATGCCTTAGGAAATTGGGATCAAGGTAATACGATAAACTTTGCTTTAAAACAAGCAGGTACAGATGAAGGTATGCTTGAATTATTCAGACCAGGTCAATCTTTTTATCAATTAGCAACAGAACCAATTGCAGAAAATAACTGGACGCATGTAGCAACTGTTATCAAGGATCAACAATTGACACATTATATCAATGGCGTTTCCCAAGGTACGATAGATATCGAAATGGATGCAAGTGATATCGAAGTAAATGAAAGCCGGTATATTGGGTTTCATGCAATGGAACATGAACAAGTCGAAGGAAAAGGGCTAGATGGCCAAGTTGCGGATTTTCGAATTTATAATGATGGTTTAAGTGAACAAGAGCTACAAAAAGTGTTGAATGAATCATTAACAGATCAAGAAGCTGTTGAAAGAGCGATGGCCATGTTTGAATTAGGTGACACGTCAGAAGTAATTGCTGATATTGACTTACCTAATTCAATAGGAAATGGTGTCGAGATCACATGGGAATCCAGTCATTCAGAGATTATTAACGCCTCAGGTGAAGTGGTAAGACCTGAACAAGGTGAACAAGACACTGTCGTTACTTTAACAGCAACATTTACTCGTGGTGATAGCAGCCAAACGAAGTCATTTGAAATAACCGTTTTGGCAGATAATATTAAATTGGTGGATGAAATCAGTGTGATTACACCTCCACATCACCCAGCAGCATTACCGGACAAGGTAGAAGTAACCTATTTTGATGGTAGCTCTGGTACGCAAAAAGTAGATTGGGAGAATATTAATAGTGACGAATTATCCGAAGCTCAATCTCCATATACAGTGAATGGTGTGGTCTACGGGACAGATATACCAGCAAAAGCGGTAATTCATGTAGCGGAACTGGATTATGTTGAGGAGATGCACGTTGAGACAGAAGTTAGTGTGAAGCCTGATCTACCAACTACCGGTACTGCCCATTATACAAATGGCATGTCAAATGAAATTGCGGTTGATTGGAATGATATTGATCCAAATCAATATACAGAAACAGGTTCCTTTACCATAAAAGGAAACGCAGCAACTTATACGTATACGAACCCATTAATCGAACAACGAGCAGATCCTAACATCTATAAGCATACAGATGGCTATTATTACTTTACAGCTTCAGTTCCGGAATATAATCGTATTATTATGAGAAGGGCTAAAACATTGGAAGGTTTAGCAACAGCTGAAGAGAAAGTAGTCTGGGAAGCACACGAATCCGGAGATCAAGCGGCACATATATGGGCGCCAGAAATCCATTATGTCGATAACAAATGGTATATCCATTATGCGGCAGGTGCTTCTGATGATATATGGCGGATTCGACCATATGCGCTAGAAAATACTAGTTCAAATCCGATGGAAGGTAAATGGGAAGAAAAAGGTATCATTCAAAAGTCATCAGAAGATAATTTTTCTTTTACAGGCTTCTCGTTAGATGCAACTATTTTTGAGCATAATGGTAAGAATTATTATATATGGGCCCAGAAAGTCAACAATGCCTCTAACTTATATATGGCGGAAATGGAAAACGGTTATACGATAAAAGGAGAGCCAATGCTTTTATCTACACCGGATTATGCATGGGAACGAATTGGTTTTTGGGTGAATGAAGGCGCTGACGTGATCAAGCGTAACGGGAAAATTTTCGTTTCGTATTCGGCAAGTGCGACAGATGGTAATTATAAAATCGGGCTCTTAACAGCAGATGAAGACAGTGATATTATGGATCCGGCTTCTTGGACTAAATCTCCAGAGCCTGTGATGGAAAGTAATGAAGTAACCGGTCAATATGGTCCAGGTCACAGCACCTTTACCATAGCAGAAGACGGGGAAACGGATATTTTAGTCTACCATGCTCGTTCTTATAAAGAAATTGAAGGGGATCCATTATATGATCCAAATCGTCATACTCGAGTAAAAGTATTGAATTGGAAAGAAGATGGTACACCGGATTTTGGTGTTCCGAATGGAGATGGTTTAGTTAACGGTCCAGCTGTAGAGGTAAATGCAACAGTAGAAGTGAAAGAAGCGACAAGCTTTAATGTGAGTCAACAGTTTAGTCATGACCAATTAATAGCAAATGAAACACTAACAAGCCAACTAACTATTGAAAACAAGTCGGAAACAGATGAAACGGTAACTGCGATTATTGCACTCTATAATCAGGATAAACAAATGGTGGATTGGAAGGAAGAACCAATCACGATTAAAGCAGGCGAAGAAGAATCAACAGAAATCAGCCTTGATCTACCTGATGGTGTAACTGATCATCTGGTTAAAGTCATGGTTTGGCGTGGGGAAGGGATCAATAATACATCCATGCAGCCAATTTCACAAGATTATTCATTAGAATAAGTCAAAAAAGGGACTGTCCCATAAAGTCAGCTGACGTACTACGGTTCAAAAACTGGCATATACGCGACTACGCAGTATATGCCAGATCCGTATTAGTTAGCTGATAAACGGGACAGTTTCTATTTTTTTGTATTAAAATTGTGATCAAAATAGATAAACAGCGTCATGTAGTGCTCTTTTGGAGTTGAGTGTAAAGTTCGTTACAGCGGAAAAATACTGTCTTTTACCCAAGGCACAAGTACAACATCTACTCAAGCTAAAATCGCTTTCGTAGTGTTTTCTATGCCGTCGGGGGAACGCTTCAGCCTCCTCGCGAGCAAAGAACGCTCACTGGGGGTCTTAGACTGTTCCTTTTCGAAGAGCAGGACGGTCAAGTGTACAGGACGTGACCGCTTTTAGTCGACCTACAGGAGTGTCGCATTTTTCCGCAACTTAGAGTAGTTTTCTGGTCACGTAAGTCGAAATCCATAGAATATAATTCCATGAGTTTTATTCTTCCAATAATCAGAGAAAATCACTACAAGCGCAGGCAGAATACGAAGACTCCTGTGGGAACAGCGCGAGCTGAAGACCCCGCAGAAAAGCGTATTTTGCTTTTTGAGGAGGCTGAAGCCGTGCCCACGGAAAGCGAAGTATTCTGCCGGAGCGTATTCAAACCACTGATCAAAAATCAAGGTGGGAGGAAGTTTTCGCTATGTCCCAGTTATTATCTATTGCGAATCAGTTAAACGGAGCAGGGGCGGACATTTTTACTCAACCAATCACTTTCCGAATGGCTTGAACTAAGCTCAATGCTTCTTCTGTATCTCCATGCACGCAAATTGTATCAGCTTTGATAGGGATTTTCTCCCCATTAACAGTAGTAACCTTACCATACGTGACCATTTCTTCTACCTGTTGAATAACTTGGGTCGTGTCGTGAATGACTGCATCAGGTTCGCTTCTAGGTGTTAAGCTGCCGTCTGGCTGATAGGTTCTGTCAGCGAATACTTCATTAGCCACTTGTAATCCTTTTTCTTCCCCAGCATTAATTAACTCACTATGAGCAAGACCAACTAATACCAAATTCGGATCGACATCATTTACCGCTTGTGCAATAGCGTCTGCAAGCACACGGTTTTTGCAGGCCATATTATATAAAGCACCATGCGGTTTAACGTGAGCTAAGCGCAAATTATGTATTGTTACAAATCCTTGTAATGCGCCTAACTGATAAACAACCAAATCATAGGCATGTTCCGGCAGTATATCGATATTTCTCCTGCCGAATCCTTGTAAATCCTGGAATCCGGGGTGTGCTCCGATGTTAACCTGATATTTCTTGGCCAACTTTACAGTTTTATTCATCGTATGTGGGTCACCGGCATGAAAGCCACAAGCAATGTTCACCGCATCAACTAATGGAATGATTGCCCCATCATTACCTATTCGGTACGTACCAAAGCTTTCTCCTAAGTCACAATTCAACATTATTCCTGCCATAGCTTAACCCCTCCCCATTTCTCCTGAACAAAGCGCTGAATAGTTCGTATTAACCTCTCTCGGCTTGCTAAAAGGGTAATCGCTTCATCGACGGTTATCTTTGGGAATCTAAAAGGTTGTCCAGGTCTTAATTGGCTGACTTTACTCAAATCGACTCGTGCAATTTGTCCGATTTTAGGATAGCCGCCTGTTGGTTGACCATCTGCCATTAAAATAATTGGCTGTCCATTCGGTGGTACTTGAATTGAACCAAATGATGTTGCCTCGGTTAAAAGCTGTTCTTCTTTCCTTTTTTGAATCGGGGTTCCCTCCAAACGGTATCCCATACGATTTGACCTGGTGGAAGCGATCCATTCCGTTTGTTCAAATGTATCAGTCTCAAACCAATCATACTGGGCACCTTCGATGTATCGTATTGCTTTTACAGGTTGTTCAATATAGCCAAAAAGGGCGGGAGTGATGCCCCAATTCAGCTGGTTGTCCGTATAATAGGAATGAGCGAAGGCAATGGTGTCACCAACAGAAAGCTTTCTTCCTAACAATCCCTCTACATTCGCTCTCACAATCGTACTGCGACTTCCAAGAATTTCTGGTAGATCAATTCCACCTTTAATGGCCATATATCCAAATCCACCAGTTTTTACAGTACGAAACTGTAAGATATCGTCCTTTTTTACTTGGATAGGTTGGACAAGCGGAACTGGCTGTTCATTTAAATTAGCGGACATATTTCCACCAGTTATAGCGATAATTGCATTCTGATGGAATTTGATTGTTGGACCAATAAAGCTCATCTCTATTACTGCTTCAACCGTATCATTACCAACGAGAATATTAGCCATTCTAGCAGCGAACTCATCCATCGGACCACTGACTGGAAACCCATATGACTGAAAACCTAAACGTCCTTGATCTTGGATGGTGGTGTGTAATCCTTCTTCTATTATTTCAATTGCCATATTTTATACGCTCCTCTTTCTGAAGCTGTTCATATTCTATTTTGTTGATTGGATAAAATTTAATCTGGTCACCTGGTGCAAATAGTGTTGGTCCGTCATCGTTTAATGGTAATAAATGAATGGGTGTGCGCCCAATGATTTGCCATCCCCCTGGAGAAGTGCTTGGGTAAATCCCCGTTTGGCCTCCAGCAATGCCAACAGATCCTTTCGGTATTTCCAATCTTGGATTGTCTTTCCTCGGTGTAGTAAGCTCCTGGTCCATTCCCGTTAAAAAAGGGAATCCCGGTGAAAATCCTAAAAATGAAACGTTATAAGTAGGCGTGGTATGTAAATCAATGACTTTTTGTAAAGAAAGTTGACGTTTTTTCATTACATGTTCGATATCCATTCCATACGCATTGTCATAACAGACCGGGATGTGATGCAATGTACTATCTAGATGGTTTGCTTGTATTTGTTCGCTGGCAGCAGTTATTATTCTGATCATTTCTTGGTGCGTAACTCGCAATGGATCGAAATATACGGTTATGGTACAGTATCCAATTACTGTTTCAAAAATGAACGATCGATTGTCCAAATGTTGCTTGAAAGCAATTAAATATGGAGATAAATCAGGAGTATAAGGTAATGTCATCATAATAGCATTTTCCGAAATAGATTGAAGACGCATCTTCAGCAACCTTCTTTCTTTTCATATTCTATTAACTATATTGTAACGAAGTTCATGGATACAAGAAAATAATAACGCCTCATTATCATTGAGCAGTCAGATCCAGAACAAGGCATAACAGGACTTTTCTATTTTAATAGGTTAAAAGTAATAGTAATGTATACGCTTTCGTGATAAAATAGACTCATATAATATTATTATAAATCATAATGAAACATTACAAGCTGAGAAACGAGGGAATGCATGTGAAGTCTTTTATGAGAAAAATGACACTATCCAATTTTAGAAATGTGAAAGTCGGAACCAAATATGGCATTATATTATCGATTGTATTAGCACTATTTTTAATCTCAACAGCCATTGTTTGGTACTTTTTGCAAAATGTTGAATCCGAAATTGAAGCGATGGAAAGAAGAGGGGAACGATCGGTAAATGTAACCGAAATGGGATCCCTGCTTCGAGCTAAAAGTATTACTATTTTTCAATATATAGACAACGCATCTACTGAAATAGATGAGGAATACAATGCTCGAAAAGAACAATTTGAAGAATTACAGGAACAATTGGAACCTAGTATGAATACACAAGCAGAAATGGCTTTATTTCAACAATTGAGTGACCTGGATGATCAACTGAATCGAAAATTTAATGAAGTTATCGGATACATGAGGCAAGATGAAACAGAAATTGCAACCAATACAGCCAATGAGGCGAATCAAATAGCTGCAGAAGCGGTACAAGCGTTAGATCAGTTGAAGACAATGGTAAATGAACAACGAATATTAGCTGCTAAAAATGCTAAATCAAGTCAAATATTCGCAATTAGTGTATTGGCAGGCTCGATTGCTGTTTCGCTTATTATTAGTGTTGTTCTGATTACAGTAATTAATCGCAAATTATCCAGAAATTTAAATAGGGTAGTAGATTTTAGTAACCAAATTGCAGATGGTAATTTATTAGTTGAAAATATTGACTATCAAAGTAAGGATGAAATAGGTCAATTAGCAAAAGCAATGAATACGATGAGTGCCAGCTTACGTACAATTATTAAGAGAGTAACAGATGTTTCCAATACAGTAAGTGCTCAAAGTGAACAATTAAATAACTCAGCCAATGAGGTGAAATCCGGAACAGAGCAAATTGCTACCACAATGGGAGAATTGGCAAATGGAACAGAAACACAAGCAACCCATGCCGGAGATGTTGCGGCTAAGATGAGTGACTTTTCCAAAAAGGTACTAGAAGCGAATGAAAATGGTGGTAAAATCGAATTAGCGTCTACAAATGTTTTGGACATGACGGAAAATGGCAGTGAAATGATGTCTTCTTCTGTAACACAAATGGAACGCGTCCATACGATTGTAAAAGATGCAGTTGGCATGGTGCAAGGATTAGATGGTCAAACAAAAGAAATATCAAAGCTGGTGGCTGTGATCAAAGATATCGCGGAACAAACCAATCTATTAGCATTAAACGCTGCGATTGAATCAGCACGAGCAGGTGAACATGGAAAAGGGTTTGCAGTCGTAGCAGATGAAGTAAGAAAGTTAGCAGAACAAGTCGGTGAATCTGTTACAGATATCACAGGGATTGTCACGAACATTCAGAGTGAATCGACGAATGTTTCCCAATCATTAGAAGAAGGCTATAGTGAGGTAGAAGCTGGATCTAAGCAGATTAAGCAAACAGGGGAGACGTTTGATCAGATTAATCATGCGGTAACGAATATGGTGGCAAGTATCCGAACGGTAACATCTAACTTATCAGAAATGACAACAAGTAGTGAAAAAATTAATTCTTCTGTTGAGGAAATTGCATCGATTTCTGAAGAATCGGCGGCTGGTGTCGAGCAAACATCAGCATCTGCTCAACAAGCAAGTAGCTCGATGGAAGAAGTATCTTCTAATTCTAATGAACTAGAAAAACTTGCAGAAGAACTGAATGGGTTAGTAAGACAATTTAAGATATAAAATAAAAAAACTCCCAAGGATGAACTGACCTAGTAATATGAGACAAGAAAAAGCACCTAGGCTGCCTTTGCCCTGAATTGAACAGGAGAAAGGCAGTTTAATTTTGAAAATGGTCGTATATAGTTGTAATAATACATGTACAATTCCACTTTTTCTAGTACAATGGAATTTGTAAGACGCATCTTTTGATGTGTGTAGAATTCTTCCGACTTTATGGTGGAGTGGAAGGATTCAATGACGGCATTATCAAAGCAATTACCTTTCCGGGACATGCTTGTGATAATGCCTTTTTCTTCAGCTAATTCTTGAAAAGCGTAGGATGTGTATTGAGCCCTTGATCACTATGAAGAATTAATCCCTTTGTTTCACGTCCATTACAAGCTGCTTTCAGTGTTTCTAGCACTAATTCTTCTTCTTGGTTATGACTCACTCGATAAGCGACAATTTCGTTATTATACAAATCCATAATGGTTGATAAATACATCATTGATTCCCCAAAAGGCAAGTAAGTAATATCAGTAACCCACTTTTGATTTGGTCTATCTGCCTTGAAATTTTGTTCCAATAAATTAGGAACGACGCATTTACTTTCACCGGCGATGTTCGATTTTCTCTTTGGTTTTACCCGACATTGGATTTTATATTTTTGCATGATCCTTTGTGCAGTAAGTCTGTTCACAGAAATGTTGTGTTCCTCTTTAAGTAACTTTTTAACCATTCGGTGTCCTACTCTGTAATGTAGGGATTTACAAATATCAATAATAAGTTGTTCTAGTTCTGTTGGCTCCACGACTTTTGAGCCCAACGATAGTAAGTGGACCTAGGAACTCTGATACAATCACAAATCATCGATACAGTATAAACTTCCTTTAACGACTCTACTAGTTCTATAACTATCTCTGGTACCAACTCCTTTCGATTTCCTGGTACTTTTTTAAGATTTCATTTTGGATTTCTAGATGTCTGATTTGCCTTTTTAACTGATCTACTTCGTTTAGTTCTTCAGGCCCTTTTCCAAAGGAATATTGTTTACCGATGGGTTGTGACAACCGATGTTCTTCTCCATCTCGAAACCATTTCATCCATCTTTTAATTTGACTTACGCTACGGATTCCAAACTTTTTCATAATCTGTTTATTTGTATATTTTTTAGACAACTTCATTTCAATGACTCTACGTTTCACTTCTTCAGAATAAACATTTTTCTTTTCCCCCATGAGAAAAGCACCTCCTAAAAGTCGTTAATTTTTATATACGACTCTGGGGGTGCTTTTTCCTCTGTCTCATTTAATTAGGTCTCCTCAGGATTGGGGGTTTTTTAAGTTTGTCAACATAAAAACAAGGGCAAAAGTACCGCAAAATAACTATAGAAATATGCTAATAGTCATGTTAAAATAGTCTCATGTTATTATTTAACATCAAGTTTTATCATCAATGGGAGGATAAGAATGAAAAGATTACGTTTTAAGAATGTTAAGATCGGTACTAAGTATGGGCTTATACTTAGTGTTGTTTTAGGGCTTTTTTTAATTTCTACGATTGTGGTAGCTTTTTTCCTAGATGATGTTCAATCCGAAATTGAAGCAATGGAGAGAAGAGGCGACAGAGCAGTTAATGTGACAGAAATGGGTTCATTAATCAGGGCTAAAGGTATCCGGGTATTTCAATATATGGAAGATCCTACATCTGAAGTCGTAAATGAATTTAATCAACGTAAAGATTTATTTAAGAGGTTAAAGGATGATTTAGCTGAGGATTTAAGTAATTCAGAAGCAAAGACGCTAGTGGAACAGGTAGTAGAATTAGATGAAGCATTTAACCTTGAGTTCAATGAAGTGATTAGTTATGTGGGACAAGGGGATTTGGAAATGGCTGCACACCATGCAGATCAGGCTCATAATATCCAGCGGGAAGTTGTGCAGATTTTAGAAGAATTACAAGAATTAGTGGCTGCAGATAGATTGATAGCAGTTAATGAAGCAAAGAAGAGTCAAACAATGGCTATCTCGGCACTTATTATAGCGATTGCGGTATCCCTCATTATTAGTATCATTTTAATTATCATCGTTAATCGAATAGTTTCCAGAAACTTAAATAAAGTAGTAGATGTTAGCAACAGCATTGCGGATGGTAATTTGCTAGTTGATAGTATAGATTATCATGCAAATGATGAAATTGGACAGCTTTCTCGTTCGATAAATAAGATGAGTACGAACTTAAGAAAGATCATTCAACAAGTATCAACCGTATCTGATACTGTCAGTGCTCAAAGTGAAGAGTTAAATCAATCGTCAAATGAAGTAAGGTCTGGAACCGGACAAATTGCTTCAACTATGCAGGAATTGGCATCAGGCGCCGAAACACAAGCGAATCATGCTGGTGATGTTGCTTCTAAAATGAGTGATTTTTCTCAAAAAGTACATGAAGCAGACGAAAACGGTGAAAAGATTGAAGGTGCATCAACTAAGGTATTAAACATGGCGGAAAATGGTAGTGAAATGATGAACTCCTCTGTTGCACAAATGGGACGAATCCATACGATTGTCCAAGATGCAGTAGAAAAAGTACGCGGTTTAGATAATCAATCACAAGAGATTACAAAACTAGTAGCAGTCATCAAAGATATTGCTGAACAAACCAATCTATTAGCATTAAATGCTGCCATCGAATCAGCCCGTGCAGGAGAACATGGAAAAGGATTTGCGGTTGTAGCAGATGAAGTTCGCAAGCTAGCTGAACAAGTAGCAGTATCTGTTACTGATATCACAGGAATTGTAACGAATATCCAAAGCGAATCCTCCAATGTATCACAATCTTTAGAAGAAGGATACAGTGAGGTGGAAGTAGGGTCTGAACAAATTGAAAATACAGGAAAGACATTTGAGCAAATCAATACCGCAGTAACGGATATGGTTTCTAGCATTACAACAGTAACAACGAATTTGTCTGAAATGAAGACAAGTAGCGAAGAGATTAATAATTTTGTTGAAGAAATTGCATCGATATCTGAAGAATCGGCAGCCGGTGTCGAGCAAACATCAGCATCTGCTCAACAAGCTAGCAGTTCAATGGAAGAAGTATCTTCTAATTCAGAAGAACTGGCAAAGCTTGCAGAAGAATTAAATGGCTTAGTAAGACAATTTAAGATATAAATAGGCAAAACTCCCAAGCTTCTTGGGAGTTTTGTTATTTCGAAATTTCATTTTCACTAATTAATATCTTTTCTACAATATTATAAATAGACAATAATTCATATAAAATAATCACTTCTGGCGTGAAAAGGGTAGGATTTTTATCCTCGCTTGGTTTTTTACTTTCCCAGAATTGATTCATTAATTTTTTCACTTGTTGTCGATAGGCACTAGCCTTATAGTGATCAGGATATTTCATAAAATCAACTAATGTTTCCACCATTTCCATAATATCTTCACACTCTTGCTTTGACCAACAAATATTCTGGATAGGTGTATTAATTAAATTGCCAATATGATAATGAATTAATCGTAAATGTGTCAGGTTTCTTCTTTCAAAGTCAAATACCTTTTTTGTTTGTTTGTCCAGTCGGTGATATTTCGATTCGGCTGCTTGAAAGTGCAACAATTTATCAGTCTGATCCAATGTGTTTTTTAATGTAAGAAAACGCTTGTCAATCTCTGTTTTTTTGGTTGCCTGCTGGCCTTTACCAAGTGATTGCTTCAAAATGATTTCTAACTCTTCTCCCGTCTGTTTCAATAAATCATGGATATTAGTCATAATCTTTTTCGTATAATTAGGCGGTAAAATAAACATATTGACTAATGTCGATACTAACAGTCCAATTGTCGTCGTTCCGAGTCGAATAAAGAAAGAGACAAATAAATTTGTATGGATTACTTCGATCATCGCAACGGATGTCAGTGTTGCCACCAGTAGTCCAGCATGAAGGCCTAAACGATAACACGTGATAATCGTTAATAATGCGGAAAGTGTATATGTTATTGGCGAGTTCCCAAATAAATATATAAATAAAACGGCATAGGCTGAACCAATCGCTGATGCAGGGAAGCGGACAATTCCTTTTTTGATGGAATCAGCAACGGTGGGTTCGATTGTGACGATGGCTGTGATGACAGCAAATACCGGTGGCCAGCCAATCCATTCACATAACAGTGATGTTAAAAAGACTGCCAAAGCTGTTTTGATTATTCGTCTACCAAAAATACGGTAGCGTACCTTAGACCATTTCATTAGAAAAATTCTCCTTCAAACATTCTATTGCTTAGTATACCGCAGAAGTCTATAGCTTTCCATGTTGAATTTTGCCAAATGGTAAGATATCTTTGTCGTACCAAAAAATTCTTTTATTAAATTATTTGTAAACGCTTTCTTATTTCTTGCATATGATGTAAAATAAAAATATATCTCAGTCAGATTAGTGCGTTGTGAATTTTTGAGGAGGTGTTGAACTTGCTTTCCGTGAAAATGTTAAAACCGTATTACGTTAAAGAAGAAGGCAATTACATTCGGGTGGTACTCGCTTATCAATATTTTTCCCTATTAATGGATGATGAAGTATATCATTTTGTCCCGCTCGAAGCTCGAGAAATCCGAATCAATCGCGATACACAACAAATTGAAAATAAAAATGATGTTTTTGTTTTTCAAAAAGGGAAAAAATATAATCACATTACATTATCAGACCTGATGAAGGTAAAAGATTTCCAAGAACATCTATCAACCATATTAAGTCCATATATCATCGTTTCAGAAACCGATGAGAAAAAGGATAATATCGACCACGTAATTATGGAATTAGAGAGAAGTAATTTATTAAGACTGATTGATCGGTCTTTAGATGATAAAAATCCTGAAAACTTTCTGTTATATACAACAAAATTAAATGAAATGTAGCAGTTGCTTAGGCAACTGCTTTTTTTGCTTGGAAAAGTTCCCTGTTCCTTGGATAAAGGAATATATCCAAGGAAGCGAAACAGTAATCCAAGGAAGATCCCACCTTGTTCCTTGGAAAAATCTTTCCCTTCCTTGGATAAAAGGTTAAATCCAAGGAAGAGAAGCAAGTATCCCATGAAGCGAAGCAATAATCCAAGGAAGAGTTTCACTTATTTTTCTCCTATGAGGAATCTTAAGCAAGACTCTTGTTGCTTGCTATTGTAATCGCATACCTTATAAAATAGAGAGGAGGAGGTGTGTGTGATGGATTTAGGAGTGAAGGATAAGAAAGTTCTTGTTACAGCAGCAAGCAAAGGTTTAGGCAAAGCATGTGCAAAAGCGTATGCAGAAGAGGGAGCACATGTTGTGATCGCAAGTAGAAATAAATCGCAATTAGAGCGAGCAGTTACTGAGATTATTGAACAAACAGGTAATGCAAAAGTGGAAGTGGTTGTTTGTGATCTTACTAAAAGTCAAGATATTCAACACATGATACAAGCAGTTGGTCCTGTTGATATTTTAATCAATAACGCCGGAGGTCCACCAGCAGGCAAGTTTAATGACTTTGATGACGATGATTGGCAACATGCATTTGAATTATTACTGATGAATATTATTCGTACCGTTAGAGCTGTCACACCAGGAATGAGAGAACAGCAATTCGGACGTATTGTAAATATTACATCAAGTTCGATGAAGCAAGCATTAGACGGACTATTATTATCCAATACCTTTCGGCCTGCAATTGTCGGTTTATCCAAGAGTTTATCTCAGGAATTAGCATCTGATCACATTTTGATTAATTCGGTAGGTCCAGGCACAATGGAAACTGACCGAATCCGTGATATTTACAAACAGCAACCATCAGACGAATCAGTTGAAGAACGAATGCAAAAAGCGGGAGCGAATATCCCGATTGGTTGCATTGGACAACCAGAAGAATTCGCAAAAGCAATCCTTTTTCTAGGTTCAGCTGCAAATACATACATTACCGGTCAGACACTCATCGTAGACGGTGGGGCAATGAAAACATTATAAAGGAGAGATAAAATGCCGACATTAAAATGGGGAATACTAAGTACAGCAAAAATCGGAAGAACAGAAGTTATACCAGCAATTCACAGGTCCAGTAATGGAGAAGTAGTGGCGATAGCAAGTAGAAATGAACAAACCGCAAAAGAAGCAGCAGAAGAACTCCATATCCCACGTACTTTTGACAGTTATGAAGCATTATTAGACGACCCAGAAATCGATGCAGTCTATATTCCATTACCAAATGCCTTACACAAAGAATGGGTAATCAAAGCAGCTGAAAAGAAAAAACATGTGCTTTGTGAAAAGCCGGTTGCAGTTACTAACGAAGAATTGGAAGAAATGATTACTGCATGTGAAAAAAATAGTGTCGTGTTTATGGAAGCGTTTATGTATCAATTCCATCCGCAACATCAAAAAGTAAAGAAATTGATTCATGACGGTGTAATTGGTGACGTAGCTTTCATGCGTGCAAGCTTTTCTTTTTATCTAGAAGACCGCTCCAACATTCGCTTAAATAATGACCTTGGTGGAGGCTCAATGTTTGATGTCGGCTGTTATGCATTGCATGCAATCCGCAATATTTTAGAGCAAGAACCGGTATCCGTTTATGCAAGTGCCCATTATCACCCAGAACTACATGTGGACACTACCATGACTGGCACACTTAACTTTGGAAATGGCATCGTCACATCGTTTGATTCCAGCTTTGATTGTGCATCACGCGAATCGTACGAAGTAGTTGGCTCAAAAGGAAGCATTACCGTAACATCTGCTTTCCGACCAGATACGAATGAAGGGATGATTGGCGAAATTCATGTAAAAACAGATGAAGGTACCGAAGTATTGGAAGAAGCAGGTGATCAGTATACATTAATGGCAGAAAACTTCGCCAATGCAGTTCTTAACAATCAAGCCTTATTCTACGATATCACAAAAATTCGCAACCAAATGAAAGTGCTCGACGCTGTATACGAAAGCAGTAAGACAGGACAAGTAATTTCATTATAAAGAAGAAGCACAGTAGAATTCTGCTGTGCTTCTTGATACGATAAATGAGAAAGGGGAGGAGAAATGATACCAGAAAAATCATTAAAACTATTAAAACACAAAGCACTAATTGATCGTCTTCCAGAACATCATCCACAATTTCGGCACATTTATGACAAGTGGCGGCAATTTGAATCCGGACAAACAGGGGAAACGAATCTCCAATATCACCTGCATCAAGCCAACCTCGATTCACCACAATTCCTTAGGGGTCTCTGCATTGAGCACAAATCAGCCTTTCAAATAGATTGGATCCTTTTCGATTTAGGCTACCGTGTTCTGTTAGAAATCAAGAATTACACCGCTCCCATCTACTTTGATCCACATTCCCGACAACTAATACGAACAAAAGCAGGAGAAAAAGAAGTATTTCCCGATCCATTGCTGCAAGTAGATCTTCAACACGCACAATTCCGCCGATTTCTTGATGTACATAATATTGAGCAACTTCCCATCTTTACTGTAGCGGTCTTCGTCAATCGTAATGCAATCTTAGAACTTCAGGATTATCCCGATAGGCACCGCATTCTCACAGCACAAGCCATTCCTAACTTTTTAGAAAAAATTACAAGGAAACACCCAGCCAAAATATCATCTTCTAGAAATCAGGAAATAGTATCCTTTTTACGAGACCATCATCAAGAAGCACATTTTCCCATTCTAGAAAGGTATGGCATCGAGTGGAGAGATATTATCAAAGGTACGCCTTGTCCAGCATGTGGGAGATTTTCGATGAATAGAATATGCATGCGTTGGCAATGTCCTTTTTGTAATGAACGCAGCTCTGATGCCCACTTACCCGTGTTGTTTGATTTAGCATTATTGTCGGAGAATAGAATAACGAAAAGAATAGCTCAGGATTTTTTAGGAGAACTATCTCCAGATGCAGCAAGAAAATTGATGAATCGAGCAGGATTTATTAAAGTGGGAACGAGTAAAGGTGCATACTATAGACATCATGATTTAGCACCATTTATGTAGAGTGTCCAGAAAAAGTGAATTAGTGTCCAGATAATTAGTAAAAGTGTCCAGAAAAATGAAGATAGTGTCCAGATTATCATAAAAAGTATCCAGAAAGTATAAAAAAGTGTCCAGATAATTTCATACAAAAAAAGAGCTAGCCCGATCCCCATGGGCTAGCTCTCAATTTTTATTTAATCTCAGAAAAGACGTTTCCTACTTTTTCTGCGACATAGCCACTGCCATTATTTTTGTCCTCAATATTTTCTACCATCATAGCGATGATTACACTGCTGTCTTCCGGGTAGCCGACGAACCAACCATTCTCAGCAGCGCCTTCTTCATCAAGTGATTGCTTCAGTTCTGCAGTTCCGGTTTTTCCGGAGATGCCCAATCCACTAACATTTGCGCCACCCCCGGTTCCGTCTGTTACTACACCGCGTAATGCATCACGAATGATATCGGCGTTATCACTAGAAAGCAGACCTTCTTTCCATGTCTGGCCTTTTTCTTCGTCCATCAGCAAGGTTGGCTGCACGATGTTGCCGTCATTTGTGAAAACAGAATAACTAGTTGCTAATTGTAGTACGCTCATTTCAATTTGTCCTTGGCCATAACTTGTATCTGCTAATAACACTTCTTCACTTAATGTACCATCAGAAGAGATCGAGCTTGATTGGATAGGATAAGTAAAAGGGAATTCCTCACCAATGCCGAATGCTTCTAATCCGGAAACAAATGCATCCTCTCCCATTTCCAATGCTTGCATTGCAAAATAGATATTGTCGGAGCGGACAAGTGCGTCTCTTAAGTCAACCGGACCGTTTGATTCAGAAACACGTCGAACGGAATAGTTACCCCAGCCTTCTTTTTGCCATGTGAGTCCTTCAATGGTAAATCCTTTGTTTGGATCAATCGAGCCATTCTCCAAGCCAATAACACTGGTGATCGGTTTAAACGATGAGCCAGGTGCGAATGTTGCAGTGAATCGATTTAATAAAGGATTCTTCGGATCTTCCTGCCATTCATTCCATTGAGCACCACTAAGTCCATAAAGAAAAGCGTGCGGGTCAAAGGCTGGACTGCTTACTATAGCCAATGTCTCACCGGTGGCAGGATCAATCGCTGTAGCAGTACCTGCATCACCATCTAATGAGTCAAAAATACTTTCTTGTACATTTGCATCAATAGTGAGGGTGATGGTCTCGCCATCCTTCACTTCTGTTTCAGCGATTAGGACTGGATCTTGATCTTCTTTATCGACATAAATCTGGACACCTTCTTCACCGCGGAGTTCCTCTTCATAGAGTTCTTCTAGCCCACGATATCCAATTAAATCACTTTCAGAATAAAAGTCAGAATCGACTTCTTCTAATTTTTCTGCTGTAATCGGTGCAATATAGCCAACTAAATGAGCAGCAGCTTCACCTAAAGGATAGATACGTCCTGTAGTGGTTTGTTTTGTAAATGGTTTAATCGATTGCAAAGCTCCCTCTAAACCATTTTCACTAATGCTGGGAACTACTTTTAATGGAACAAACACATCTGGTGTGACCCAGCCAGCACTTAAGGCATTATCGATATCTTCAACCGTAATATCTAGTATTTCTGCTATTTCTTCTTTTTCCTGCTTTTCATTCTCCGTAAACCAGTCATCTACTACACCTAATTCATAAATACTTTCATTGACAGCCAATGCTTCGCGATTTCGATCATAAATTTCCCCGCGAATTGGCTCTACTCTATTGATACCAACTGATCCACCATCTTCCAACTCGGGAAAAATAAATCCAGGGTGCCAATGAACGAGCCAATCCAGCTCTTCTTCATCTTCCACAGTTTCTATCGTTTTCACCATTTCAATTTCCGTATCAAAAGAAACGGGACCAGCCAACGTTTCCATGTTTACGTGCAGTGGAAATGTCATGGATTCGATCTCTTCTAAGTTGATTTCTTCCTCATCTTCAGCTGGTTCTGGAACTTCGTATTCGACAGAGAGATCTGTTACTTCCAAGTCTTCATATATTTTTGGATAACGATCAAATTCTTCCTTATCAACGTCTTCCTCAACCATTTGATACATACTTTCAAAGTCTTCCGCCATCCAATGGTCAACATATTCCTGTAAACGATCTTCCGGCTTAACATGTTCGTCTTCTTGACAGGCAACTAAAAATGCTACCAAACTTATCAATACAATCATAAACCGTTTCATCTAATATATACCCCCTCTTAAACAAGTGAAAAGCGTATTGCTAACAGACAATACGCTTAATAAATTGGCTTTGCATAGATAATATATCTTTCAGGTGCGTTTCCTACATAGGAAAAAGGATAACAAGTAGTGATAACCAATTCTTCTTCAGGCGCTGTTGATTTAATGATGGTCGTATCGTCTGCATCAACAATTTTGGAATCTACCATTTCATATTCAAAATCTCCATATGGTAATTGAAGGGTGAACGTATCACCGATTTCTACTTCTCCTAATTTACGAAAAACCGTATCCCTATGTCCGGAAAGAACGATTTGATCATTTTGCATCGGATAGGCAGAACCGCGGTAATGGCCGACTCCTTTTTCTAAATCATCTGGGTCTGTACCTTCTACAATAGGTAATTCAGCATCAAGTGTCGGGATTTCAAGAATACCGACTGCTTTCCCCATGTCAGGAAAAAAGTCTTCAGGTGTTTGTTTGATAGCCTCACTGGTCTCATTGGAAGACTGGTCTAATAATTCTTTTGCCTCAGTCATTGCCTGGTTTTCAGCAGCTTGTATTTTGAAGTATTGATAACCACCAATGCCTAGAATCACGACTCCAGCCAAAATAAAAAGTAGAGCTAACTTCTTCATTATATTCCACACCTCTTTAGTCTATGTATTATCCATATTATACTAATAATAATGGTAAAATGCACGTGTTTCTTAACGGGAAATAGTTGCAAATCTTCGACAATTGACCTATCATCCAAAAAGCATATGCCAAAAAATTACGTTTTAACGAATAATCCTACAGGACTTTGGTCTTAATTCTACGCAATATACACAAAAAATAGTCATAAACACTTGCATATTTCGACAAAAAGGCGTACCTTTATATAGAACAGAAAAAACTAATTATATGTTATAATGATCAAGGTTAGCAGGAAAGTGGGTGAATTGTTGTGATAGGGCAAAAAATTCAAGATCTAAGGAAACAAAAAAGAATGTCATTATCTGAAGTTGCAGAGCAAGCTGGGATTGCTAAGTCCTATTTAAGTTCTATTGAACGTGGAATTCAATCCAATCCTTCGATTCAATTCATGGAAAAGGTAGGCAAAGTACTTGGTGTGACCGTTAATGAATTACTAATGTCTCAATCTGATGAAGAAATTAAAGAACAATTAGATGAAGATTGGTTAAAGCTTGCTGAAGAAGCGATGCATTCTGGTGTCTCTAAGCAGGAATTCAAAGAATTTTTAGAATTTAACAAATGGAAGCAAAATCATTAACCAACAGACAAGTCAGCCACTTGCAGAAGTTGCTGGCTATTTTTTTGTCTAGCCTGCTATTAGTAGAAAGACATGTCATGTTAAACTTATGAAATTGATTGTAAGCGACGGTCAGAAACTGTTGCTAAATTTAGAAAATATATGTAGAAAAAAGAGGAGTTTTAGGGATTAATGAAGAAGTTAATATATTGGCTACTCCCTATTCTATGGATGGGAGTTATATATTACTCATCTGATCAACCATACGAAGACCAAGACATGAAACCATTGCTCTCTCAATATATCGACCTATCTTTTTTGGAAGCTATCCTACAGCCGATTTTTTTTAGCTATCATCAATCGATAGTAAGTGTCGATCAATTAGGAGTAGAAGGGGTTGTCGAATTTTTTATTCGAAAAGGAGCCCATATAGGCGCATTCTGCATACTGTGCAGTCTATTATACCTAGCTTTCAGAAAGACATGGCAGTATAAAAATGTAACTCTATTAACTTTTTTTGCATTTTTTACTACTTTATTGTACGCTATTTTTGATGAATGGCATCAAGGATTAACACCAAACCGTACACCATATGCCGGTGATGTCGTTCTGGATGGAATAGGAGCCTTGATAGCGATTTTTGTTATTTTAATAGTGAACAAGTTACGAAAATAGAAGTACGAACATATTGTATAATTAGGATGGGTAAAGGGGTTGAGTCGTTTGACGGAGCAAGAAGTTTATCGATCGATACTACAAAAAATGCTAGACCAAACCGAGAGAAAACAAATCGATAATTCACAGGAATTTATAAAAAAGCTGACAAAGGAACTTGAGCAGGCAAATCTATTATCATTTGATCACAAATAAGAAAAGAGTGTGAAGATATTTCACACTCCAATTATTTCCGGGGAAATAGTCACTCGGTCGAAACGTCTACTTCGATATATGAATCTTCACCTTCCTTGATCTCGACATTTCCACTAGTCAAATTGGTTATCCAATCCTTAAAAGTTGTTTCTTCTCCAATCAGGGTACGTACATGTAACGTTACTTGGTCGAGATAGTCCATTTTCTCTAATAAATAATGAGATTGTCGCAATTCATTTTCCAATTTTCCTAAAAAGGTATAGTCAACAGTTACAAAATACTTCTTCATTCGTTTTCGTTCGACAACACCTGTCGTATTGATTACTAATGTGGTTGTGCTGGAATATGCGCGAATCAATCCACCTGCACCTAGTTTGGTCCCGCCAAAATATCTTGTGACCACAACAGCGGTGTCTTTTAATTGACGCTTCTTTAATACTTCCAATATCGGAACACCCGCAGTACCACTTGGTTCCCCGTCATCATTAGCTTTCTGAATCTGGTCATGCTCACCAATCATATAGGCAGAACAGTTATGTGTAGCATCAGCATGCTTCTTTTTAATATCTTGAATGAATTGCTGGGCTTCGTCTTCGTTTGTTACGCGTTTCACATATCCAATAAATCTAGATTTCTGTATCACTTGTTCATCAGAACCCTCAGGCTTTACTGTGAAATACTGGTTAAGCATATATAAATCCTCCTAACTACGAATAAATTTGTGTTTATCCAAACAGTGCGTGTAAAATAATTGTAATAGGGAATAAAGAATATTATGATGACCCCCTAAAAAAGAACTATATATTTCGTATCGTATAACATGAAACTAGGTGGTGAGGTTTTGTATATGAAACATACAGATCGTACATTAGATTATATAATAGACGAGATGATAGATACAGTAAAAAATAGTAAGGATGAAGTCTTTGAAATTGCCGAAGAATCTCGTAAGGAATATGAAACATTAGAGCATGAATTAGCAATTTTGAAGGAAGATGTAGCAACGGTTATTGAAGAAGGAGATTTGCTTGAAAAGAAAGTAAAGCTAGCTAGAAAGAAACTAGCCGAAGTAAGTAAAAACTTCAAAGAATATTCAGAAGATAAAATCAGGAAAGTATACGACCAAGCCCATCAGCTTCAAACAGATTTAGTTGTAACACGTGATAAGGAAAAAGTGCTTAGAGAAAGACGAGATGAAATTGAGCTACGTCTAAAATCAATCGAACAAATGGTGGAACGAGCAGAAGGATTAGTCGGAAAAATTTCAATTGTGTTGAATTATTTAAACGAAGACTTTAAGGAAGTTTCCGATTTAATCAGTGATGCGCATCAAAAGCAAGAATTTGGTTTGAAAATTATCGAAGCGCAAGAAGAAGAGCGTCGCCGGCTATCAAGAGAAATGCATGATGGACCAGCACAGATGTTGGCAAATATTATGCTGCGATCTGAAATAGTCGACCGCACCTTTAAAAAAGGCGATGTAGACAGTGCAGTTAAAGAAATGCGCAATGTAAGAGTCATGATTCGCGATTCTTTATATGAAGTAAGACGGATTATCTATGACTTACGCCCAATGGCACTGGATGATTTAGGATTAATACCGACCATTAAAAAGTACATAAGGACATTAGAAGATCAACATCCTAATATCCGGTTCAAGTATCAGTCGAGTAACGAGCGGTTACATAGTCATTATGAAGTAGCCTTATTCCGCTTAATACAAGAGTCGATACAAAATGCAATGAAACATGCAGAAGCAGAACTGATTGTAGTAGAGTTAGACATTTCTAATGAAAGAGTTGTCGCTACGATCACGGATAATGGTAAGGGATTTGAACAATCCGAGAAAAAAGATAAATCTTTTGGTATAATAGGCATGCACGAGCGTGTTGAGATTCTCGGAGGAGAGCTGAAGATTAACAGTAAAAAAGGAACAGGTACGAGAGTTAGTATAATGATTCCTGTTGAGCAAGACACTACTACTGCAAATTAACCTAATTCGGGTATAATAGTAGAGATAGGAGACAAATAGCAGGATCACAGCGATGATAACTTCAGATACATTAAAAAAGAATATATAGGAACTTGAGGAGGAGTAATCATGACAACCAACATTGTATTAATTGATGATCACAAGTTGTTTCGTGAAGGGGTTAAAAGGATATTAGAATTAGAGACTGGCTTTAATGTATTGGCAGAAGGTGATGACGGATCCATGGCTACGGAACTTGTTAAAAAGTACAAGCCAGATGTAGTATTAATGGATATTAACATGCCTGGTGTCAATGGGGTAGAGGCAACGGCTGAGTTATTAGAACGTTACCCTGGAGTTAAAGTTATTATTCTTTCGATTCATGATGACGAAAATTACGTTACGCACGCCCTGAAATCAGGTGCACAAGGTTACTTACTAAAAGAAATGGACTCTGACGCATTGATTGACGCCATTTCCGTTGTGTCTGAAGGTGGCTCTTATCTCCATCCAAAAGTCACACATAATTTAGTAAAGGAATATCGTCGTTTAGTTTCAGAAGAAGATGCATTATATGATTCTGACACATCGCTTTCGAAATTAAAAGAAGTAGAACATCGTAAACCACTTCATTTACTAACAAGACGTGAATGCCAAGTATTGCAGCTACTTGCAGAAGGTAAAAGTAACAAAGGGATCTCAGAATCTCTTTATATAAGTGAAAAAACCGTCAAAAACCATGTAAGTAGTATCCTGCAAAAAATGAAAGTAAAAGATCGTACCCAAGCAGTTGTCATAGCCATTAAAAAAGGCTGGGTAGAAATTTTATAAGTTTTATCAACGTGTGTACGTTGAAAGAAGCGGACATTTATTCCTCTATTTTGTACATAAACGATACTTTTTAGGATTTTACGGACATTTGATCTTTTATTTCGCCTATTTTATTCTCATTAAAGAGAAATTGCATGAAATAAGAGAATAGATATCCACTAAAGTTACTAAACAATCGTTATTGTTGCAAATAACGGATTAAATGTCCGTTTGTATTAGTGCGATGTTGTCTGTTCGCGGATAATTGCTCCTGATCTATTCAAAACAGCAAGATTATCTCGTGTCTCACCAACAAGCCCTTAATCTTGCCAACAATCATCAGGATTACGGACTTGTACACCTCTCCAAAACCTTTCTCAAAATATGACTATGCAACGAACATATTATTAGGTAAAATAAAATATAGTAAACTAAAAAATAGAAGAAAGGTTCGATATAAGTATGAAAGTTGCTGTCATTACCGATAGTACGGCATATATTTCAGATTCTCATAGAAAAGAAAAAAATATACATATGGTTCCCTTGAATGTTGTAATTGGGAATGACTCCTATCAGGAAGAAATCGATATCTCTACAGAAGAATTTTATCAAAAAGTAAAAGAGGTTGAGCAATTTCCCAAGACATCTCAGCCATCTATCGGACTCATAACAGAAAAATTAAAAGAACTCGCAGAAAATTATGATCAAGCTATTTTTATTACATTATCCAGCGGTATCAGTGGTACCTTTCAATCCGTAGTGACAGCACAATCCATGGTAGAAGGAATTGATGTCTTTCCATTCGATTCCGAAATCAGTTGTATGGCACAAGGATTCTATGTGCTGGAAGCAGCTGAATTGGCTCAAAATGGCGAAGATGCCGAAACAATTATGTCACGATTACATGAAATGAAAGGATCACTGCGCGCTTATTTCATGGCCGATGACTTAACTCATCTTCATCGGGGTGGCAGATTAAATGGTGCGCAAGCCCTGATTGGCAGCATGCTTCAAGTCAAACCAATTCTACATTTTGAAGATACAAAAATCGTACCATATGAAAAAATTCGTACGAAGAAAAAGGCCTTAAAGCGAATCTTTCAATTATTCGAAGAAGATGCATCAACAGGTGTACCCATCCGAGCAACTGTGATTCATGCCAACCGTGAAGCGGAGGCAGAAGAATTTAAACAGCAGTTAGAAACACGTTTTGAAAATGTAGAAGTATCAGTAAGTTACTTCGGACCAGTTATCGGTACACATCTCGGTGAAGGATCACTAGGGATGGGATGGTATAAGAAAAGCGTAGTGCGCCCGCTTAAAAACGTATGACCTGGACTGAAGTGTAGGAGATAAAGGAATCACAGTGACGAAGGAACTGATGATGACTTATCGTACAGAGCTGAAGGAAGGGCACTAGTTTTTGGGCGCTGGAGCTAGACATAAAATATAATATGGTGGGGCTTGTCCCCACCAACCATACAGGAGGCTTGCCATGAATTTTTCCAAAATCCTCGCCGGAAAGCTTTTATTAACCTCGGAACTTCCACTTGCAAAGCCAACAATAGATTATCTAATCCACACCAATCAATTAAAACTATACCCAAGCATGAAAACCAAATATGGTCGGCACCAATGTAACCGTTGCGGAAATACCAATCAACAACTGTTCGCCAGGATACCCTGTGCAAGATGTAGTCACACCCATCTCTATTGTCGCAACTGCATCCAGACAGGTAGAGTCCTTCAATGTGAAACCCTCATATCCTGGAACGGATCCGAACCCTTTTGGCCAACTCAAACACAACCGTGTCATTGGACAGGCTCATTAACCACCCCACAACAAAAAGCAGCACAAGCAATTGAACAAGCGATTGGTACCCAGCAAAAAGAACTACTCATTTGGGCTGTATGTGGATCAGGTAAGACAGAAATGCTATTTCCAGCTATAACAAAAGCTATTAAAGCAAGAAAACGTATCTGTATTGCTACACCTAGAGCGGACGTGGTAAGGGAGCTATTTCCCCGCCTCCAGCATGCTTTTCCAGATACAGAAATCGAAGCTTTATATGCTGACTCACCTGACCGGACCGATACAGGACAACTGATCATTAGCACGACCCATCAATTAATTCGATATCAAGATGCCTTCGATGTCATGATAATTGATGAAATTGATGCGTTTCCTTTTCACCATGACAAAACATTACCTTACCTAAGCGATCGAGCTTGCAAAAAGGATGCCACATCTATTTATTTAACAGCCACCCCCAGACCAGAACATAAACAAAAAATCCGTCAAAAGAAACTGCCTGTGCAATTTGTACCGATTCGTTTTCACGGTCATCCTCTACCAATCCCCCAACTCAAGATCGAAATAAACCTAAGAAAAAAGCTCCAGCAAGGAACAGAACCAAAAGCTTTACAACAGTTCCTCACAGCACGAACAAATGCTAGGCAATTATTGCTATTTGTTCCTACCATTCACTTACTCAAAAAAATAGCCGATCGTTACCAAGCAACTTCTGTTCACGCCGAAGACCCTTACAGAAAAGAAAAAGTAGAGCAATTCCGTCAGACAAAAATCGACACCCTTGTTACAACGACAATTCTCGAACGAGGCGTAACCTTTCCTTCCGTTGATGTCGTTATTCTCGATGCTGGACACCATGTCTTTGATGAAGCAGCATTAGTCCAAATTGCGGGAAGAGCAGGAAGAAGCCCGGACGATCCAACCGGAAATGTCCTGTTTATCCACCAAGGTAAAACCAATGCCATAGAAGATGCAATCTCCCAAATCAAAATGATGAATAAGAAAGGAAAAAAACTATGATGAATTGCCTAAAATGTCAGGATTGGATTAGTCAACCTGTCACCTGGAGCACGCTTTTTCTGCCAAACGAACAGACAAGATTGTGTGACAGCTGTCAATCACAAGTGGACAGGATTAATGATGCTATTTGTGAACGTTGTGGAAGACAGATGCCCATGCAAACATTATGTGATGATTGCAAAAAGTGGCAATCCGATCAAAAGTATCGAGATGTATTACAGTATAATCGTTCCCTTTTTCCTTATACGCCGTTTATGCAAGAGATTATTTCTCAATGGAAATATCGTGGCGACTATCAATTAAAAGAAATATTTACGCCATACATCAAAAAAGAAGTACGAAACTTATATCCAATGAAATCCTTCACGATCGTACCGATTCCCTTAACAAAAGATAGACTCCAGGATCGAGCATTCAATCAAGCAACGGCCATTGCAGAAATCATTGCCCATCACAATAAGAATCCAGTCAAAGACGCACTATCTAGAAAAGCAAATTATTCGGAAAAACAATCAAAGAAATCAAGACAACAGCGGATTACAACGGAAAATCCTTTTTTCTTAACAAAAACACTTGAAACTAATGTCTTACTTGTCGATGATATATATACAACCGGTATGACAATTCATCATGCAGCAAGATTACTTAAAGATGCAGGATGTTCCCATATTTACAGTTTTACACTAGTTAGATAGTGCACAAAAGAAACAATATAAAGAGAAAGAGGTGTTAGCAATGGGAGAATTAGCAAATTGCGCCAGGTGTGATAAAGTCTTTGTCAAAACAACCAAATCAATCTGTCCGGATTGTGTAAAAGAAAAAGAAAAGCAATTCCAAATTGTATACAACTTCCTAAAAAAACGAGAAAATAGACAAGCAACTATACCGGAAATCGTCGAAGCAACAGAGGTAAAAGAGGAAATAATATTACAATTCGTTAAAGACAATCGCCTACGCTCTTCCCAGTTCCCTAACTTAAGCTTTCCGTGTGAACGTTGCGGGGAACCGATTGCCAGCGGGAAAATTTGCGAGCGTTGTAAAAATGATTTGTCTTCAGACCTACGTCATCAACAAGAAGTCGAACAAGTAAAACGAAGAAACGAACAGGAAGAAAAACAAAAAGCGCAAACTTACTATACAAGAAGCCGTAAATTCTAAAACCTCCTTCAAAATTAGGAGGTTTTTCTCCTTACTGGAAAAGTGATGCTGTTCCTTGGAAAATTACTTCTCTTCATGGGATAAGTGATGCTGTTCCTTGGATAATTACTTCTCTTCATGGTATAAATGATACTGTTCCTTGGATAAGTGCTTCCCTTCACCAGATAAGTACTCCTGTTCCCAAGATACATACATGCACCCCTTCCTAAGATAAAACGCTCTCCATTTCAATTCTCCACCCATGATGGATATTACTTAATACCTAATCTGTAACTTTAGACCTCTTCCCAATACCTCCCCAAATCGATATACTAAAAGAATATTAAACATTTCAAACAATCGTCCGATATAGATAATAAATACGTATGTACGAATAAAGGAAAGAGGTGAAAGGTCTTGAAAATATATGGACCCAACCATTCAAATATGAATCCCTATCAAAAACAGCAACATATCCAGCAGAAATCAACATCCAAGTCCCATTCACTGAAACCGGATCAATTGGAAATCTCAGATAAAGCATTAAAAATGCAACAAAAGGATTCTCGCCAGACTTATGTGAATGAAATTAAACAGCAAGTAGATAGTGGCGAATATCAAGTAAACAACAAAGAGACAGCGAAGAAACTGTTAAACTACTGGAAAGCCTAATAAAACGTAAGAAAAAGGAGCAGACCACTTATGTCCGTTCAGTCTATTATCCAACATCTAAATAAATTGATTGAGTTACATGACAGTCTACTGCACGTTTCCAAGCAAAAGACAGAAGTTTTAAAAGAAGGTAACACAGATGTATTGCAAAAGTTACTGATTAAAGAACAGAAACACGTACAAGCAATTAATCAGATCGAACAAAAACGAATTGATGCAGTAACAAGTTGGGCAACTGAGCAGAAGCTAGAACCGACAGCTGTCACGGTATCAACAATCATTGAAGACTATACAACCGGAGCGGACCAGCAGCAATTAAAAGAAGTTACACTACAATTAGCGGAGCAATTAGTAGAATTGCGGCGACAAGAGGATTTAAATAAACAATTAACCCAACAGTCCTTACAATTTGTTCAGCTGTCATTAGACATGATGCAGCCATCGATAAAAAATATGAATTATGGAAATACCAAGCATCAATCAAAGCCGTCAGCACCGAGACGTTCGGCATTTGATTCAAAAGCGTAAGTAGGAGGAACAAAGATGCCATCAACTTTTAATGGATTAGAAGTAGCTAAACGAGCACTTCATACGCAACAGTCAGCGTTATATACAACTGGCCATAACATTGCAAATGCCAATACGGAAGGCTATACAAGACAACGAGTGAATATGACGCAAACGGATGCCTATCCTGCACCTGGAAGAAATAGACCAGAAATTCCCGGACAAATAGGAGCTGGTGTTGAAGCAGGGTCTATTCAAAGAATAAGAGATAGTTTTGTAGATAAACAATTTAGACAAGAAAACAACAAAGTTGGTTACTATGAATCAAAAGCTGAAATGATGAGTCAAATGGAGGCGATTATGAATGAACCAACTGATGAAGGATTATCCAACACAATGGATAAGTTTTGGGAATCATTACAAGATTTATCAGTAAATCCAGAAGATGCTGGTGCACGATCTGTAGTGCGTCAACGTGGAATCGCAGTAACGGAAGCTTTTCAATATGCTCATAATTCATTACAGGATGTTCGAAGTAATTTAAAAAATGAAATTGGTGTGGATAATACGGAGGTTAACTCACTTATTGACCAAATTAATGGTGTCAACCGTCAAATATCCGAGATTGAACCACATGGACATGTACCTAATGATTTATATGATGAACGTGATCGATTAATTGATGACTTATCAGAGTATGTAGATATATCAGTGGATTACAGAAAAAGTTCAGGTCAACCAAGCTCGATTGCAGAAGGTATTGCAACGATTACGTTAAATGCAGATGCAAATGACATAGACGGTGGAGACACCATTACTTTAGTAGACGGTAGCGGTGATGTTGAGATCGGAAGTGATGATGCTGTTAACCATATTTACGTCGGTTTTGATGATGATAACAATGCTGAACAATTCTTTTTCACATCACCTGATCGTGACAGAGATACCGAGGATGTCGTTAATGACTTAATGGATGGTTCAATAACTCCTGATCAACAGATTTCAGCGCACTCTTACGAAGTACAAGGTAAATTAAAAGCATTAATGGAAGGTGTAGGATATGTTACTAACGAATTTGACGATGATGGAAATCCTATTGTTGCAGGTGAGTTTAACAACATGCTCGCAGACTTAGATGAAATGGTTGAAAACTTAGTAAACGAATTTAATGCTGTCCATCAACAAGGATTTGCTTTAAATGGTGAGAATGGTTTTGATTTCTTTGATCCGAATGGTGTGTCAGCAGCTACGATGGCAGTACACGATGATATCCTTGATGATAAAGATAATATTGCTGCAAGTAATTCGGCAGATGGAGTCTCTGGTAATGGTGAAAATGCGATTGATTTAGCTGAAGTTTATACAAAACGTGCGGAAGAGTATGAAACTACTGATTTTGAACCAACTCTAGGTGATAAAACATCTTTAAAAAGCTTCTTTGAGTCAACAATTGGTGAAATGGGTGTAATAGCAGAAGAAGCAAATAGAATGAGTAGTAATTCAGGCATTCTAAGAAATCAAGTAGAAGAAAACCGCCAATCAATTAGTTCTGTATCCCTAGATGAAGAAATGTCAAATTTGATTCAGTTCCAGCATGCTTATAATGCTGCTGCTCGAAATATGACAGCAGTCGACGAGATGTTAGATAGAATTATCAACAATATGGGATTAGTAGGGAGGTAAGTAAAATAAATGAGAGTAACTCAAGGAATGTTAAGTGGGAATATGCTTCGTAACTTAAGTAATAGTTACAACAGTCTTGGAAAATATATGGATCAATTATCCACAGGTAAAAAAATTAATCGTCCTTCAGATGACCCAGTTGTCGCGATGAAAGGTATGGACTATCGAACTCAGGTGAAACAAATAGAGCAATTTGAGCGGAATATTGGTGAAGTTCATAACTGGATGGATAATACCGACTCTGCTTTAGATAAGAATCAAAAAGCTTTAGAACGGTTACGTGAACTAGCAGTACAAGCATCTAACGGAACGTATGAAGAAGGTCAACGTGCCAACATTGCTTCAGAAGTAGATGAATTAAAAGAACATATATTAGAAATAGCAAATACGAAAGTGAATAATAAATATATCTTTAGCGGAACAAAAACAGATGGCGATGGTGGAAATAAGCCTTATACTGTAGATGAGAACGGGAATATGAATTTCGAAGGAAACCAAGAAACTGTTAACATTGAAGTTTCCTCAGGTTCAAAAATTACAGTTAATATACAACCGGATGAGGTTTTTACGGAAGAATTATTTAACGATCTAACCGATTTTGCGAATGAACTACGTCAAGGTGATGATGCAATTGGAGAGTATATTGGAAAATTAGACACACATATTAATAACAACGTAGATGTAAGAGCTGACTTGGGAGCACGTCAAAATCGAATTGATTTAATTGAAAATCGTGTGCAAGAACAAGCTGTAACAGCGAAAGATATGATGTCCAAAAACGAAGACGCTGATATGGAAAAAGTTATTATGAATTTAACTTCACAGGAAGCGATTCATCGAGCAGCATTAAGTGCTGGTTCTCGTGTTATTCAACCAACATTACTAGATTTCTTACGTTAATAAACAAGCCTTACCTTGTAAAAAAGGTGAGGCTTTTTCTAAAAGGGAGGGAAAGGAAATGCAGTTACCTCAAATACGGATTCAGCAACAACATGCGATGATTGGTATGCAAAGCCGTGATGCTCAATTGTCGATTGATTCAGCACCTGCTAAACTGGAAATTAGTCAACCAGAGGCGGACTTGCAAATTACGACAAAGCAAGGAAATCTAACTATTGATCAATCAAAAGCACTAGCAGATGTTGGTATTTTTTCAACAGAAGAATCAGTAAAAAAGATGGCCAATGAAGCGATGCAAAAGGCAGTTGAAGGATCCAAAAAGCGTCGTCGCCAAGGAGATATGCTCATGAAAATTGAGAACGGTGGAAACCCACTGGCCCAAGTAGCAAAAGAGAATAGCCAACGGCCGGAGAAACAATTTAATATCGGTTGGATCCCATCTGGTGATGCGGTAAAGTTTGATTATCAGCCTGCAGAAGTTAACATAGAAGCACATGCCAATAAACCGATTATTAATGTAGAACAATCGAGAAACCAATTTCACTATCAACGTGGTGACGTTGATGTCTATTTGGAACAAGAGAATTGGATAGATATTGATTTTGAAAATGTAAAACTTGTAGGTAATAACTTCGAAATAGAAGTATAGAAGGGTGAAATTATGCAAATCAAGACGAAATATTTTGGAGAAACAGAAGTTAAAGAGGAAGAAATAATCCATTTTCCACATGGGATACCGGGGTTTTTAGAAGAAAAAAATTTTGTGTTATTAAGCTTTGAAGAAAGCGGTTTGTTTCAAGTACTTCAATCCACAAAAGGTGTAAATCCAGCATTTATCGTTGTTGATCCATTTCTTTTTATGAAAGACTATCAGTTTAAATTAGGCGATTTAACTATTGAACAACTAGAGATAAAAGAAGAAAAAGATGTATTGGTTTTAGCTATCGTGACTGTAAAAGATCCATTAGTAACAAGCACCGCAAACCTGAATGCTCCAATAGTAATTAATCAGACTAAGAAACTAGCCAAACAATATATAACAAAAAATCAAAAATATACAACAAGAGACGAAATTTTCAAACAAACCTCAAAGGAAGAGGTGGATTAATTTGTTAGTTTTAACGAGAAAAATAAATGAAGCGATACAAATTGGTGATGATATTGAAGTGAAAGTGATAGCTGTAGATGGTGATCAGATCAAGTTAGGGATTAATGCACCAAAAGATGTAGAAGTACATAGAAAGGAAATTTATCAAGCAATTCAGGAAGAAAATAATCAAGCAGCAAACCTTTCGACAAATTTACTAGAATTAATTAAAAAAAATAGTAAAAAGTATTAAACATTCTATTACACAGACCGATAATAGTATTAGGAACTAATTAAGGTGATTGGCGGCCGCTCTCACCAATTAGTATACAACCACAAGGATGTGGAAATTTTAAAATTCTCAAGGAGGAACTTTACTTATGATTATCAACAATAATATTCCAGCGATGAATACACATCGTCAACTAGGAATCAACCAAGGAAACATGCAATCTTCAATGGAGAAATTATCTTCAGGTCTACGTATCAACCGTGCTGGAGATGACGCTGCAGGTCTTTCAATTTCTGAAAAAATGCGTTCTCAAATCCGCGGTTTAGATCAAGCAAGCCGTAACTCTCAAGACGGTATTTCTATGATTCAAACTGCTGAAGGTGCATTAGATGAGACACACTCAATCCTTCAACGTATGCGTGAACTAGCAGTACAATCTTCTAACGATACTAATGTTGATCAAGACCGTCAAGCTCTTCAAAATGAGTTTGATGAATTAGGAGAAGAATTAGGAAGAATCAAAGACAATACTCAATTCAACAAACAAAATTTATTAGACGGTTCTACTGGTCAATCAGGTTCTGTTAGTATCCAAGTTGGTGCAAATGAAGCTGAATTAACTAATATCAACTTCAAAACTCAAGGTGTCGATTTGACAAGTGTTGTATCTGGAGCTCAAGCTGAAGATATTTCTACATTTTCTGGTGCTCAATCAGCAATTGAAGAAATCGAAGCACAAATCAAAACAGTATCTGAGGGACGTTCTTACTTAGGTGCTATGCAAAACCGTCTTGAACACACTATTGCAAACTTAGATAATGCTTCTGAGAACTTATCAGCTGCTGAATCTCGAGTTCGTGACGTAGATATGGCGAAAGAAATGATGGAGATGACTAAATCTAACATTCTTTCTCAAGCATCACAATCAATGCTAGCTCAAGCGAATCAGCAACCACAATCAGTATTACAATTATTAGGTTAATAGCTATTTTTTTAAAAAAGGTTCTGGATGGTATTCCCAGGACCTTTTTTGTTTTTTGTGGTTAAAAATTCTATTAAAATGCCGATATTATTAATAGGTAATTCAAAATAGTGGGAGGATCATCATGAAAGTAATCTTAAATAATGACAGGAAGTCATTAATTCACATTCAAACGAACGAGGTTTCACCTGTTATACAAGCTATAAATGAATTGATTGGATCAGAATTAATAATTAGTCATCTCATCATTGATGATCAAACCATTTATTCAGATCATGAATTGTATATTGAAAATTATATAAAAGACATTAAAGTTATTGACGTAATAGCAAAAACAAGAGCTGAGTTTATTAATGATACACTTTTAACTACAGAAAACTATTTGCTAAATTCCTTTGTCATAATAGATGATCTAACTAGCCAATTTTATAGTAACCCTATAGATGATTCTTGGAATACTTTTAAACAATTAACAAATGGTATACAGTGGCTAACAGATATGATTTTTATGGTCGATAGAATGGTAGAAAGACCTAATAATTGGGAGCAATACGTAGAAGTTTATTATCAATTACAAGCCAATATAAAAGAATTAGCAGACGCATTAGAAAATCATGATATTGTTTTAATAGCTGACATTATCCATTATGAAATAAAAGCTTTATTTGAAACATTAATGAAATTGATTACAAATACTATTGATCAAGAAGGAAGTCGTCACGATGTTAATTAATAATCGAAATTTATTACGTACTAAAAACCGCTTATTATTAGAACAACTCAATCAACCTTCTACAATAGCTGATGAGAAAATTGTTATAGAACCATCTAAAGTAGGTATACCAACCTTGAAGTTAAATGTCGAGGGGAAGTGGAAATATATACATAGTAAGTATGATCCGAATAAAGAAGCAAGGCGAACTTTTGAACAATTTGAGTTATCTAATGATACAGAACACGTTATTATATTTGGTGTAGGATTAGGATATCATATTCAGTTATTTATCGAAGCATTTCCTTCAATAACTTTCACTTTATATGAACCTGATTTAGATATATTAGCATATTGCTTAAATAATTATTCATTTGAAAAAAATAATCGAATAAATACAATTGTTCATGATAAGACCGAATTGTATAATGAATTGGCGAAGTTAACGGATCTCCACGGCAACTCTATTAAAGTATTAGCATTACCATCGTATATGCAAGTATTTAAGGCAGAGTTAGATGATTTGTATGAAAAAATGATTGATATACTTAAAAATAAAAAAAATCACCTCATAACAAATGTTTCTTTTCAGAAACAATGGACTATCAATGCAATCAAGAACTTTTCAAAAGTTTTAAAAACACCGAATATCTTTAAAGATGTTAATAACTTATTATTTGCTGGAAAGCCAGCAATTATTGTAGCTGCTGGACCAAGCTTAAATGAGGAATTTGATAACTTAAGATATATCAAGGAAAATGGGCTAGCTTATATATTTTCTGTTGGTTCATCAATTAATTCATTAATTGATGAAGGGATTTATCCTGATGCTGCTTGTACATATGACCCTAAGGAACAAAATCAAATTGTGTTTAAGAAATTAAAAGACAAAGAAATTGATAATATTCCATTAATTTTTGGTAGTACAGTTGGTCATGAAACGATTGAAGATTATCCAGGTCAGTTGTTACATATGATAACAAGTCAGGATACGGTAGCTACTGAGTTGCTAAGTGGTCTGAAAAATCACAAAATTGTTTTAGATGCTGCGTCAATTGCTGTTGTTACATTTCAACTTTTAGTTACGCTAGGCTTTGGTAAGATAATTTTAGTTGGTCAAAATCTCGCATTTCAAAATAAGTCAATGTATGCAACTGGTATTGATTATCATAGCAATTTTAATATAGATAACGAAGAATTAATTAAAGTAGAAGACGTGGAAGGGAATCAAATATTCACAAATCAAACCTTTAATTATATGCGGAAACAACTTGAAAGATATACGACAAAGGTTACGGATCAAATAGTTTATAATACAACAGTTGGTGGAGCTAACATAAAAGGAACAACTTACCGTCGGTTAATAGATATTATTTCAGCAGATTTAACCAAATCAGAAGTTGAGCCGAATTGGTTTAGGTACAATTCAAATTATGATCTAGATTACTCGATCACTAAAATCCAAGCTTTGAAAAAGAAAAAGAAGGACTTAATCAAGTTATTGAATGATGCAAAAAATAAAATCAATCAAATAGAAAGCACATTAATAGTAAACGCTGATCAAATAGAAGCAAGGTTTCAAAAATTTGATAAGGTGTTTGGAAAAATAAAGAAAAATAAATTTTATCTTACTTTTATCTCACCAATGATTAGAGTGCAACTTGAGAAATTGGCCGAAATATCGAGACAGATAAAATTAGCTAAAGACTATCAAGTGAAAACTAATTTAGTCAGTGAGCATTTTGGTAATATAATCGTTGAAATAGAGTCAGCACTTACATTTATTAGCGAAGAACTCGAAAAATTAGAAATTTCAATTAAAGAAGTAATTAGAACAAAAAATGATGATTAAGGTTGGTGTACAACATGAATATGAAGATACCCAGATTAGTAGCAGAAGTTGGTTGTAACCATAAAGGAGATATGGAATTAGCGAAGGAGTTTATCAATATTGCTGCTTCTTTTTGTAAAGTGGATATTGTGAAATTTCAGAAAAGAAGTAATAAAGAATTATTAACGAAGGAACAATATAATGCAGCACACCCTAATCCTGCAAACTCATATGGAAATACATATGGAGAACATCGAGAGTTTCTCGAATTTAGTATGGAACAACATAAACAATTAAAAGAATGGTGTGAAGAGTCAGGAATAATTTATTGTACTTCTGTTTGGGATTTAACCTCTGCCAAAGAAATTGCATCACTAAATCCTGTACTTATCAAGATTCCTTCAGCTTGTAATAATAATTTATCCATGTTGGAATGGTTAGCTGACAATTATCCAGGAGAAATTCATTTATCGTTTGGGATGACAAAATATGTAGAGGAAGAAAGAGTTATTCAGTTGTTTGAAGACAAAGGTAGAAATAAAGATTTAGTGATCTATAGTTGTACTTCAGGATATCCAGTTCCTTTTGAAGATATATGTCTCTTAGAAATAGATCGATTAAAAAAAAAATACCATAAAAGAGTAAAAGAAATTGGGTTTTCAGGACATCACTTAGGGATTGCTGTAGATATAGCTGCGTATACGCTAGGAGCATCTATTATAGAGCGTCATTATACACTGGATAGAACATGGAAAGGTACTGACCATGCTGCGTCTTTAGAGCCAGAAGGTTTACGTAAGCTAAAACGTAATTTAGATGTTACTCATGAAGCACTACAATTTAAGAATGAAGAAATTTTAGATATTGAAAAAGTACAAAGGGAGAAACTAAAATACAGGGAGAGATAAATTTGTTACCATATTTGGGTAAAAACATTGCTTTTATTCCAGTTAGAGGTGGTAGTAAATCCATACCGTTGAAAAACATAAAGAAAATTAATGGGGAGCCTTTAGTCTATTGGGTCTTGAATGCCACAGCTATGTGTCCTGAAATAGACCATGTTGTAGTATCGACTGACTGTGCAAATATTAAAAATGTAATAAATAGCTATAATTTTAATAATGTAACAATTATTGATCGATCTTTTGAAGTCTCGACAGACCAAGCTAGTACTGAAGCTGTAATGTTAGAATTCACAAAGAAATATGACTTTGACAATATTGTCTTAACACAAGCTACATCTCCCTTGTTATCTAAGAATGATATAAGTAAAGGTTTAATTCTATTTGAAAGTACTAATGTTGATAGTGTGATATCAGTAGTTCGTCAAAAAAGATTTATTTGGGAAGACTACGGAGATGGAGCAGTTCCTATTAATTATAATATCTATAAAAGGCCAAGAAGACAAGATTTTGATGGTTATCTAATAGAAAATGGCGCCTATTATATTACATCAAGGAAAGAATTGATTAAGACTGGAAATAGGATTTCAGGATGTATTGGAACAGTGGAGATGGCTGAAGAAACATATTATGAGATTGATGAACCTAGTGATTGGATTATAGCCGAGAGTTTAATGAAAAGTTTAAATAAATAGCCACTAATAAGTTTAACTGCTTATAAAATTATAACTCCAGTATAATATAAAATAAAATTTCATTTATATATGGATTAAAGGAATGAAAATTATGATTAAATTACCCTCTTTTGATAAAAAATTTGAATATGAAAATAATTTTTACTTATCTTGTGACTCTACGAGAATCAGTAAGTTTATTGCACATTATGAACTTTACAAGAGAACAGTAAATTTACCCGGTCATTTTGTTGAAACAGGTGTTTTTAAAGGTGCATCGTTTACTCGTTTTGCAGCTTTTAGAGAATTATTAGAAACTAATTCTTCCAAAAAATTAATTGGATTTGATACATTTGATAAATTTCCTGACACAGAATTTGAACAAGACAAAGGTTACAGGGAAAAGTTTGTAGGAGCTGCGGGAGATGAATCGATTACAAAAGATCAACTAATTCAAATACTAGAACGTAAAGGAAATAATAATGGTATAGAATTAATTGAAGGAGATATTACGCACACGGTTCCACAATATGTAATTAATAATCCAGAATTGAAAATATCGTTGTTGAATTTAGATGTAGACATATATGAACCTGCAGTAATTATTTTAGATGAATTATATCCTAAATTAGTAAGAGGAGGGATTTTAATTTTGGATGATTATGGTGTTTTTCCTGGTGAGACAAAAGCTATTGATGAATATTTTAAAAATAAAAATGTAAAAATCCAAAAATTACCATTTAGTAAAACGCCAAGTTTTATAGTTAAAGATGAAATATAGAATGGAAGAGTGATTAAAAAACAACTAAGGTGATTTAATGAAAAAAATAGTTATTTCAATCATTTCAAATGTATTAGTTAAAGATGAAGTAGTAATTCAGGAAACATATAATTTTTTCTCTGATGAAGGATATGTGATAGAACAGTTTTTAGATAATGAACAACAAATTCAAGTTGATCAACTTCCGCTTATAATTGATCAAATAAAAAGTAAATATAGTGAACAAGATCTTTTGAGAGTAATTGTGATATCTAATATAAGACCATTAATTTTAAGTTGGTTTCGATGTTATAATACAATAGCTGATGACTTTGTATTTTTAGTTAACAGTGATGAATCAATTAGAGTATATGAGAATCAACTACCTATAGTGAACTACTTATCAGAATATAGTGATAACTCTATTTCCGAAGAAAAGCTTATAGGGAAAATCTATATAAATGATTTTCCCATTGAATCTGGATTTGGGTTCTATCTATTTTCATTCGCAAGATATAATTATTTTCAAGGTTTAGAACACTTTGAAGAGCGCAGACATCAAAAGAACATAATTCAAAAGAACTATGTTTATAAAAATAATGAATACTTTTTTTTCATGAAAGGAATAAAAGAACGATTAGATATAAAATTGGATGAGTCTCATACTAAACCATTTCTAAATATAAATAAGAAATTAATTGCACTTTTAGAAGAAAATCCAGAGTTTATGATTCATTTATTTGTTGAAATATCTAATTTGGATGAGAGAAAAGCATTTATTTATGATCTTTTAATGAAGCTTATTGAGGTTTATTCATCCTTTACTCCTGATAAACAAATCAATTTTTATAGTATGGTCAAAAAATATATAAAGAAAAGCAAAATAGCATTCGTTGATAAAATGAGCTTTTATAATATATTAGTGAAACTTGAAGCAACAAAAGACATAATACTACAAGATATAATTAGTGAAATAAAACAAGATAAGGAAAATATCAAGTATCACTATCCATTGATAACAAATTCACTATTTTATGTTTCTAAGGAGCGTGTAGAAATATATCCGGAAGTTATTAATGATAGAATGGATATTTTGGAAAGAGTATTAAACTATTACAATCCTAAAACAGTAATGAAATACAACTCAAAATTAAAAACGGGACGAGTCAAAAAAATTGCAATAATCACAAGTCAATTATTAGATATTAAACATTCTCCAACATTGCTAGCGCTAACTGTTACCAAATATTTGAAAAAAATAGACCCTTCTTTAGAAATTAAAATCTATGTCGATGATATGTATATATATTGCAAAGAAGAGCTAGGATTTCCGCATATGTATACTTCAATAAATTCCTATAAGGTAAAACAAACTCATGATGAATTTTTAAGCGGTATAGAGGGAATCGAGGTCGTGTATACGAATAAAAGTGACACCCGTAAAAAGACGTTACAAAATGAAGTGTCAGAAGTAATAGATTTTAATCCAGATGTGATTTATTTAATGGGGGCAGATTTTAGTTTGAGAGCTTGGGAACTAAGTAAACAGATACCAACAGTGGTAATGAACATGACTCCAGAACCATCTAATTTTAAGTATGGGCATATTTACACAGCTAAGCATGATGTTAGATTATTTGAATCTCAATTGCGTAAATTTAATATTAAGCAGAATGATCGAATCTTTAAAAAAGTAATTCACGGTAATGTTTTACCACCATTAAAAAAAGATTATAAAAGAAGTGACTTAGGTGTTGGTAAAAATGATTTCGTTATAGTAACTGCTGGAAATAGGTTAGATGGGGATATTGATATAGATTTTATAAACATTATCAAAGCGTTTCTAAATAAATTTTGCAATGTTAAGTGGATTTTAATAGGTAATGGAAACCATAAATTGATAAAAAGAGAATTAGTAAATGAGGTTAATAGTAGAAGAATTATCTTTAGATCATATGAAGAGGATTTACAATCTATTTTCAAATTATGTGATTTATATGTAAATCCGTTCTGTGAGGGAAATGGTAGAATAGGAAGAATGGCAATGAACATGTATTTACCTATAGTAAGTCATACTTCCGCTTCTGATATTTCAGATAATATCGGTAGTGAATATCAGGTGGATAAAGATAAATACCTTCTAAAAATGATTTATTATTATGAAAATGAAAATGCAAGGGAAAGTGTAGGAAAAACAATGAAGGAAAAAGCTCAGGCAAATGTAAAGCATCCTTTAAACTGGGCAAAGCATTTAATAACAGTATTGAATACAGCATTTGGTACTAAATTATAATAATTATAATAGGAGAGAAATTTATGACGTATTTTTTTTTAATGTGTTCAGAAAGGGCTGGAAGCAATCTTATTACGAAAATGTTTGACGCTCATCCTAAGGTATGTGGTCCATCACCAAAACACATTTTAAATCCTGTTTTACGAAATCTATTTCGATACAAGGACTTAAATAATGTTAGGAATTGGGAATATTTGTTGAATGACATTTATCAATTAATTGAAGTCAATTTTTCGATTTGGAAAAAGGAATTTACAAGAACAGAGTTATTCGATTTAGCACCACCTGGTGAAATTTCAACATTATTGAAAAATATTTTCAATGCAGAAGCCTTACAAAATAAAAAACAACATATTTTTATAAAAGAAAATCAAATTTATCAAATTATGACTTATATATTAACTTTCTTTCCTAGAGCCAAATTCGTCTATCAGGTTAGAGACCCCCGAGATATGGCATTGTCTTGGAAAAAAAGTACTATTCATCACGGTGGAGTCATTCAAGCGGCAAGAAGGTGGAAATTAGACCAGCAACAATTTGCAAAAGAACACTTTTTATTGAAGCAACAAAAGAGAAGTATATTAGTGAAATATGAAGAACTAATCACAGATCCTGAAATGTATTTACGTGACATTTGCAGAGCACTGGATATTGAATACAGTAGTTCTATGATTAAATTTTATCAGATAGAGGAAACTAAAATAAATGCAAACAAAAATATAGCATGGAGTAATTTGTCTCGTAAAGTGATAAGTCAAAATAAAAATAAGTATTTGGATGAGCTAACTGAAAAAGAAATAAAGTGTATAGAAAAAATTTGCTATCCCGAAATGAGTTTCTTTAACTATCAAACTGAAAATTCAATTTCGGAATTAGATAACATTACTGAGAAAGAATTGAAAGAATTTGATACTATAGAACAAGAGTTATACTTAAACAAAGAGAATATTAGGCAAGAAGTATATAAAAATATAGAAGCTAAAAAAGTTTTTTATCACAAAATAATGAATTAACTATCAAAAAGAAACAGTGGGGTGATTTGATGAAGGGAATAATACTTGCTGGTGGATCTGGTACAAGGTTATATCCTTTAACTAAATCCATTTCTAAACAAATGCTCCCTATATACGATAAACCTATGATTTATTACCCCTTATCTGTATTAATGCTAGCAGGTATTAGGGAGATATTAATTATTTCAACTCCACGAGATTCTTATTACTTTAAAGAATTATTAGGTGATGGTGAGAATCTAGGAATAGATATTATTTATAAAAATCAGGAATACCCTAACGGTTTAGCTGAAGCATTTATAATTGGAGAGGATTTTATTGGAAATTCACCAGTCTGTTTAGTGTTAGGTGATAATATATTTTATGGTTCAAATTTTGGTAATATTGTGCAAAGACATGCGAATCTGATAGAAGGTGGCTTAATCTTTGGATGTTTAGTTAAAAATCCTAGCAGTTATGGAGTCGTAGAAGTTGATGAACAAAAAAACGTATTGTCCGTCGAAGAAAAGCCTGTTAATCCTAAATCTTATTATGCAATACCAGGTCTTTATTTCTTTGATAGTAAAGTGGTGGATTATGCCAAAAAAGTAGAGCCTTCAGAAAGAGGGGAATTGGAGATTACCTCAATAATCGAAAGGTATCAACAAGAAGAAAATTTAAAGGTACAGCTTTTAGGTAGAGGTTTAGCTTGGTTAGATACTGGTACGCATGAATCCCTTCTTGAAGCTTCTAACTTTGTAGAAGCAGTACAAAAACGCCAGGGGTTGTACATATCTTGTATTGAGGAAATCGCTTATCGACGTGGGTATATCGATGAAAAACAATTAAAAAGTTTAGCCCAGCCACTACTAAAAACAGAATATGGAAAGTATTTACTCGATATATTAGAAATGGATGGAATAGTAATATGAAAGTTTTAATTACAGGCGGAGCAGGATTTATCGGTGGTAACTTTGTTTCTTACATGATCAAAAAATACCCAGCATATGAAATATATAATTTAGATGCACTCACGTATGCTGGAGATTTAGCGAAGCACGAGGACATTCTAAATCATAAAAATTATCATTTTATTAAAGGAAACATTGTGAATAGATCGGCTATTTACTCCTTATTTCAACAGGGGAAATTTGATTGTGTCATTCATTTTGCAGCAGAAAGTCATGTTGACCGTTCGATAGAAGATCCCGAAGTTTTTACCAGAACGAATGTTTCAGGGACACAAGTGCTCTTAGATGCAGCTAAGGATATTGGTGTAAAGAAATTTGTTCACATTTCTACGGATGAAGTGTATGGTGAATTGGAATTAAACTCAGATAATCTTTTTACAGAAACAACCCCATTACAGCCAAACAGCCCTTATAGCGCAAGCAAGGCATCTTCTGATCTTTTAGTCAATTCTTATTATCGCACGTATGATTTACCAGTAAATATAACGAGATGTTCCAATAATTATGGACCATATCAACATGCGGAAAAATTAATTCCATTAACGATATCGAAGGTTTTAAATAAACAGGAAATTCCAGTCTATGGCGATGGCAAAAACGTCCGTGATTGGCTTCATGTTTATGACCATTGCACTGCCATAGATTTAGTACTTCATGAAGGAGTTAACGGAGAAGTATACAATATTGGCGGAAATAATGAAAAATCAAATATTGCCATAGTATCTTCCATAATAGAAATACTGGATGGGTCACTAGATTTAATCGAATATGTAACTGATCGATTAGGCCATGACAGAAGATATGCCATCGATTCATCTAAAATAAGCAAATTAGGTTGGCGACCTATGTATAATTTTAATATAGGGTTGAAAAAAACAATCGATTGGTATGTAAAAAATCAGAACACTTTTAAAGAGAAGGTTAATAAAAATGGAAATGTTTAAATATCCTATATATGTTACACAACCACTAACTCCAAATATTTTAGAGGTAACAAAAGAAATTGAGCAAGTATTAGAGAGTAAATGGTTAACTAATTTTGGAAATAAGCATGAACTACTAGTAGAAGAATTAAAAAATTATTTAGAAGTAGGTCATTTATCTTTGTTTAACAACGGAACATCGGCTCTTACTTTAGGTCTAAAAGCATTGGAGTTAACGGGAGAAGTAATTACAACACCTTTCACTTTTCCTGCAACCGTTCAGGCACTGGACTGGAACAATTTGACACCAGTATTTTGTGACGTTGAAAAGAATTCTCTGAACATTAATCCTGACAAGATTGAAGAAAAGATAACAGGTAAGACATCTGCTATCTTAGCAGTGCATGTATTTGGAAATCCTTGTAATGTTGAAAAAATTCAACAAATAGCAGATAAATATAACCTAAAAGTAATTTATGATGGTGCTCATGCCTTTGGTGCACAATACAAAGGAGAATCGCTTGCTAATTTTGGAGACATGACAATGTTTAGTTTTCATGCAACAAAATTATTTAATACGATCGAAGGAGGGGCATTAGTATATCCTGATAATCGTTTAGCTGAAAAATTAAGAGTGTTGACTAATTTTGGCTTATCTAGTCCCGAAAAAGTAGAAGTATCAGGTTTTAATGGAAAAATGAATGAAATTCAAGCAGTAATTGGTCTAGGGAATTTAAGAGTATTAGAAGAAGAACGAAAAAATAGAGAGAGAATCAGGCAAACTTATGTTGGTGAATTTACAAAAATTCCCGGAATTCGTATTATTACAAATAGAAAGAAGAGAGAAAGCAGCTATCAATACTTTGTAATTGAAATTGATGAAGATGAATTTGGTATATCAAGAGATAAGCTTCATTACGGACTTAAGTCGTATAATATTTTTACTAGAAGATATTTTTATCCTTTGTGTAGTGAATTTCATTGGTATAGAGATTTAGATTCAGCAAAACGAAAAAATTTACCAATAGCTTGGGAAAAAGTTAACCAAGTTTTAACACTCCCATTTTATGGTGGTTTAGAAGACGAAAAAATAAAAATAGTTTGTGATGCAATTAAAGAAATACAATTTAAGAATGCGTTATAGAAGGAGTAGCATATGAAGAAAACAGCTATTATGCAACCATATTTATTTCCGTATATTGGTTATTTCCAACTTATACATGCAGTGGATGCTTTTGTTATATATGATGATGTTCAATATATTAAAAGAGGTTTCATTAATAGAAATAAAATATTAGTTAACAAGAATGAACATTTATTTACTTTTAGTGTTAATAAAGCACCTAGAGATTATAAAATAAATGAGAGGTTTTATTCCGAAGCCTTTTTTAAACAAAAGGAAAACTTTTTACATACAATAGATAGAAATTATAAATTTTCTAAGAATTTTAATGAAATATATAGATTATTAGTTAATATCTTAGAAGTGGATATAAAGAATAATGTTGCAAAAATTAACTATTTTACTATAAAAGCAATAGCTAAATATTTAGATATTAAGACTACATTTTTATTTTCTTCTGATTTACCTGTTCCTACGGGTTTAAAAGGACAAGATCGGATCTTAGCAATTAATTCATTAACGGACAGTCAGCATTATATTAATGCAATTGGCGGGGAAGAGTTATATACACAAGATGTTTTCTCAAAAAACAATATAGACCTTAATTTTCTACAAACTAAACCTATTGAGTATAATCAAAACACGGATCAATTTATACCAAACCTTTCAATTATAGATGTCTTGATGCATAACTCAAGAGAACAAGTGCACGAATTACTGAATTCCTATATACTCGTATAAAAAGAACAGGCGGTATATTGAAAACAACTTTAGAAATAAGGTGTGAAAATTAATGGCAATTTCTGATGAGGTTAGAAATGAACAATTTAAAAAAAATAAGTACTTAGAGAACTTTATGAATGAGATGAACAATGATTTACGAAGTTCTGAATTAAGCTTAATTTCCAATGCTACTATTAAATATCCTTTGATTTTTATAGTAGGACCATCGCGTTCAGGTAGTACGTTAATGTTACAGTGGTTAGCTAGTACGCACCAGTTTTCTTACCCAACTAATCTCCTTTCAAGGTTCTATGGAACGCCTATTATTGGTGCTAAGATTCAAAGATTACTTGCAGATCCAAAGTTCAATTTTAGAGATGAAATTCTAGATTTTCAAACTGATATTAACTTTGTATCAGAAAATGGCAAAACAAAAGGAGCAATGTCACCAAATGAATTCTGGTATTTTTGGAGAAGATTTTTACCTTTCCAAGATATCGATTATTTACCTGATGATATTCTATTTGATCAAGTAGAGATAGAAGTGTTTAAAAAAGAATTATATGGCATTTCCAATGTATTTGAAAAACCATTTGCATTAAAAGCAATGATTTGTAACTATAATATTGAATTCCTTAATAAATTATTTGAGAAAGCAATATTTATTTATACTAAAAGAGATCCATATGCGAATATTGAATCGGTACTTAAAGCTAGGGAACGACAACTAGGATCTAGAGAACTGTGGTACTCTTTTAAGATTCCTGAATACTATGAATTAAAAAAAATTAATGATCCGGTTAAGCAAACCGCTGGCCAAATTTATTGTATAAACAGAGCTGTAGAAAAGGGATTAGCAAAAATACCAAAAAATAAAAAATTAATTGTAGAATATGAAGAATTTTGTGAAGATCCTGAAAAATTCTATAAATCTTTAGCTTATAAAATGAAAGCACAGGGTTACGAGATAAAAGAAAAATATAAAGGACCAAAACATTTTGAGGTTACAAGAAAAAAAGCAGGAAACACAGAAATTATTAAATCATATAGTGACATAGTAAAATTATATAAAAATAAATAATCTACACTATTATTATTGTCTTTACTATTCTTAATCCTTTATTAATAAAAACTATCAGAAAACTTTTAGATAGAAAAACAAATATTAAAAAAGATAACTTGTTTGAACCCATAGGAAGAATATTGGTAAGTTTTTGGTATAATGAACAAGTGCGCACTAAAACGTGCACACTTGTTGTAAAAGATTATCTCCTAACCATACTATTCAATAGTTTCTTTCCTTCTGGTGTTAAATATACATTATTATTACCAAGTAATTGCTTTGCTAAATCCGTGCTCATAGGTTTTGATTGCTTTGTCAATCACTTTTCCTCCTTTCCGTTACATGCCATAATATGTACAAGTTACAATACTTGTAAGAGTAAGATACACTAATATAAAAGTGGAGTTTTGCAACTTTTCTTTATGAAAGTTGTCTACTTCAAATTTAGCTAATATAAAGTAATAAAAAAAGCAAGGGAGTATCCCTTGCTTAAAACCCATTCAACACCTCAAAATCGTACAAAAACTGTTCACTAATATCAGAAAACGCATCATCCTCTAATTCTAGTTCATCCTCCAGATCCATCTCCAACAAATCTATCTTTTTTATCGAAGACGTATCAGACATTTCAAAGACGTACAAATCATTTCCTGACCAAGATGGAAAAATATACATACTCTCATCACTTGTGTCCAGTACATCATAAGTTGTTTTTAACTCTCCATCTTTGTTAAATTGATACAAGATCCCTTGTCCATCTAAGAAAAATAACTGGTTATCTGACCAGTGAATACTATTGTAGACGGAATGTGGTAAAAAGGCAGACATGTTTTCGTTAGAATCGAATGACAAAAAGTTATTTTCTCTGACTTCCCCAGTATCTTTATGGATCACCAATACAGAATATTCCTGTTGTATATCAACAATACAATAAATGAGTTCTTCCGTAACGATCATATCTGTTAAGGGGACAAGCTCATCAGTTTTATAATCTAATGATAGGAATAGAGTGTCTTGTGCACCCTCATCCAATTCAATTTCATGCAGTACCATGTTTTCATCTGTTTCTTTTTCTTCTAAAACATATAGCAAATCTTCATAGATGCCTGCGGTTGTAATAAAATATGGTAGATCCTGATACTGCATCGTACCGTCGTGTTGCCAATAGAGATGGGAATGATAAGTTCCGTTTTCATCATATCCACTGTTGTATAGTTCGACCCGTTTATCATTCATATAGCCAGCGAAAATGGCGGTATACTCTTTATGCTCTCGCTCTTCTTCACTGATTTCCTCATCGATCAGATAACTGTGTGATACATCATTCACGATCACCATATCGTCATGATGATATATTTCTCCTAACTCCAAGCCTCCTGTTTCTAAAACTTCGGAAACACTACCGGATGAATTGATTGTATAGAGACTACCTTTTCCATTACTTTTATCTATAGAGGTAGAAAAATATAATAGACCGAGCGAGTTATTAATACGTTCATATTGTGTATCTTTTTGCTCGATGAACCCGCATGCACCTATCAAAACAATCAATACTAGTAAAAAGATATAGCGTAAATATTTTTTCATAGGCTCTCCCTAATATTATTGAATCGTGTTATACGTGACAGTGTAAGAGCTATCTCGAATGTCTGCAGGATAGACACCGAATCCTTGGTTCTTGTCAAGATCAACGTTCGCCTCTAATATATAGGCACTCCATACTAATTTAGAGCAATTTTTATCACCATATTTATCTGTATAGCGGTTGGTAGCAAAGTTATAGGAATAGGCATCTATTCCTGCTCTTGCATTTGCCCAGTCAGCAGCCTTATCCCTGTTTGATTGAGAGGATTGAACATATTGCATCACGGCCTTCGCCTCAACATTCCTGGCGTTATATTTAATTTTTCTTACACCTGTGTCAGGGATCGATTCTACGATATTAGTAGTTGTGTGATAGATTCCATTATGGCCGTGTTGGATACCTAAGGTAGAGGATGGGGTATAAAATATATCCCCTTTGTTTCTAGCAGGTTCTAATTTATAGGCACCAGAACTTCCGCCCATAATGGAAATGGTGGTACCATTTTCAGAATGTTCTTGTTTGATAGCTTGGTTCAGTTCACGTAAAGCTTGTTTAGCAATAACCATTTCTGGTTTTCGGGTTTCTTCTGAAGCTAATGTAAGGGCTTCTTCCATTTCTTCTGTAGTTATGCCGGGTTGCTTTTTGACAAGTTCTGAAACATAATAATCAAACTTTTCTTCTTTAGGATCAACATGTACACTAGCGGTAAGAGAAGGGGAGACAGTCAACATAACAATGACCAACAATATAACAACAGAAACCAACTTCTTCATTTCATCCATTCCTCCAATCTATTATTTTACAAGTCTAGTGTAGCACCATAAGTTGTAAAAAGTGTTAATGTTCTATTAAAAATGATAGATATAATGTTAATTCCTTTAAAACATAGAAGTATTTCATCTCCTTAATAAAAAATTTCTGTTTCCCCCCTTTTTTGATTGGACTCTTTCGTATAGATAGTAGAAAAGGGAGAAAGGCAAAACTGTTGAAAAACAGTGACGCAAAGCTATAGGAGCTAATCATGCCAGCCAGCTGCCAAGAGAGAAAAAGAGGATGGAGGTGAGACGTTGAAACGAGCGATTATGATAACCTGTTTGTTCTTTTTATTTGCTTGTGGTCAAGGTGAGGGTAAGGATGCCACAACTGTCGATAACAATTCTGGACAAGCAGAAACAGAAGCTGTGTTGTATGAAGATGATGTCTTCAAAATAGCAGAAATAGATGGTTGGTCGGTTGATGAAGGAGCAACTGCAGAACAAGAGCAAAACGTCATTTTTTCTAATGGGACAACCAGATTAATTGTCTCGATGGTAAGTGACAAACAAACTGTCGATACATTGAAAAAGGATGTTCTATCGTCATTCTCTAAAAAAGTAGAATTAATTGAAGACGATGAGAATTACATAGCACTGCTTACGAACCGAAAAGAAAATATTCGTGGGGAGGTATACTTTCTTCAAGGTTCGGAACACCAATTAATTTTTACTTATATGACACCTGAACAACATTATCAGGAAAATAAAGATCAAATAAAAGCATTCAATGAGAGCATTAAAATATTTTAAATGGAGGGAATATCAGATATGAAATTAAAAACATGGTTATCTGTAGCAACAATTAGTGTATTTTTTGTAGGGAATACTGCGTTTGCAAATGAAGAAGAGGAAACGATAACCCCTGATGAGGAATTATATGACACCTCTATATTAATTGAGGAAACAGAGCTTGCACTAACAGAGGAACAAATGGAAAAAGCGTTATTATTAGATGAATTTGCCAATGATCGATTAAGTGAAATTGAAGCAACCATTGAAGAAGGTAATATCGAGGAAGCGGAACAATTAATGGAACAATATGAGGAATATTTGGAGCGTTTAGAAAGTGAATTAGAAGCTTCGGAGGAAGAAGAGGAAGCATCAGAAGAAGAATCAAATGAAAAGGATGACGAAGTAGAAAGAGTAGAATTACCTGATAGTGAAGAAAATGAGCAAGATGAAGACTCCGATGAAGAAAATCAAGAAGAAAGTACGGAGGATCAAGATGAATCAGAAGAAGAGGCAAAAGAAGAATTAAGAGAAAACTCCAAACAACGTACGATCAAACTTCAAGCTTTATTAGAGCGTGAAGATTTACCAGAACAAGCAAAAGCAGGTATCGCCAAAGCACTTGAAAATCAAAAGCGTGCAGAAGAAAACTATTTGAGAGCTAAAGCGAAAAAAGCCGTTTCAGAAGAGGATGAACAAGAGCAGAAAAAAGAAGAAACGAAAGAAGAAATTGAATTACAAGATGATCGTGAAGAAGAGGTTACAGAACAAGTTGAAGAAGAAAATGATAAAGAAGCTGAAGCTGTTGTGACATCAGAACAAAAACAGAGTAAAGCTGATAAAAAGCAACAAAAGACAGAAGATAAGGCTGAAAAGAAACTACAAAAGGCTACTGAAAAAGCAGAGAAAGCTGAGCGAAAAGCAGAAGAGAAAGCTAATAAAGCAAAAGAAAAAGCTCAAGAAAAGCAGGAGAAAGCTGAAAAAAATCGTCAAAAAGAAGAAAAGAAGAATGGTAAACCGAATAATTAATAAACGGGTCGTGGAATTTAATAGTTGTTGCGAATTGAATGAAAAATATTTTTTCGACAAAATTCTCATAAATATCTTTACCCTTCGCTATTTATAGCTTACATTAAATATAGAAATGCTTTATCTTTCTACATATTTTTAAGACTGTTGAAGGATAAAGCTTTCTTTTTTTAGTAATTATGTAATAGTGATAAGGGAGAGGGCCGGATGAAGCAAGAAGACATCGAGCATTCCATCAGAGAGATACAAAAAGGAAATGAATTCCTTCGGGAGAAGCTGATTCAATATTACCAACCATATATCTTGAGTGTAGTAGGGAAAGTATGTAAAAAGTTTAAAACATGGAATGATGACGAGGCGAGTATTTCCTTAATTGCCTTTAATCGCGCGATTGACACTTATGACCCTCAAAAAGGTAGAACATTTTTAAATTATGTCTATTTAATCATTCATCGAGAATTGATTGATTTCTTTAGGAAAGAAAATCATTATCAAGACCTTATGAAAAAAGGTGATAAGCTTCTAGAAGCAAACCATGTAAAAGAAGCTGTGGAACATTATCATCAAGAACAACGAATTAGCAATATGGCAGCAGAAATTATCGATTTAAATGATCAGTTGTCACAATTTTACATACGTTTTGAAGAATTAGAAACATTTAGTCCGAAGCAGAAGCGAACAAGAAAGAAAGTGCTAGATATTGCAGAAGATTTTATTCAAAAGGAAACACTTGTTGAACAATTATATCGAAGAAAGCAATTTCCAGTTAAGGATTTTTTAAAGTTAGCTAATTATCGTGTCAAAACAATCGAAAAGTATCGAAAGTATATTATTGCAATTATTATTATTTTATTACATCCGGAATGGAACAATTTACAGGCGTTTGTACTTGATAAAGTAAGGGGGGAGAAAGAGTGAAGCAAAAAATCAAAGGGGTAGTCATGGAGGTTCAAGAATACCAGATTGTCCTAATGTGTGATGATGGTACGTTTCGTAATGTTCCTCGTGATAAACATGACATACCTGTTATTGGTGAGTATGTGACATATCGAGTAAAGAAATCCCCTTTACTGCAATGGAATAGAAAACAAGTATTACCACTAGTGGCACTAGCTGCGATATTATTAGTTGCCATTATGAATAGTTCTTTTTATCAACCGCAACAACAAGCTTATCTGCTTGCTGTTGATATTAATCCAAGTATGGAAATATCGCTAGATGAAGATTTAAATGTAATAGATATAACTGGTTTAAATGACGATGCAAAACGTGTCATTAAAGACTTGGATGTGAAAGGTAAACCAATCGACAAAGTGATTAATGATATGGTTGTTCGTTTAAAAGATGAGCAATATTTATCCGCAGATACGCCTGCCATCATTACTGCGACGTGGATCGGTTTGCAGGATCATTCAATTTCGAATGATTTACGTTCAGTGGAAAAAATATTCAGTCATTCTCTTGGGGAGAATCATGTTGAAGCAGAAATGGAAGTTTATGTCGAAAATGAACAATATTATAAGGAAGCAAAAGAAGTAAACCTGTCCGTCAATTCTTATCGGTTGTACCAGAAAATGATTAACGACGAAGTGGTAGTTGATATTAATGAGGTTCAAAATAAGTCAATTAAAGAAATTCGTCAGATGGCAGAAAAAGCTAACAAAATAAGAAATGATGATCATGATAACCCATCATCTTCTCAAGATAAAGAGGAAGTACCTTACAAAGAAAAAGAGGAAAAAATAAACTCATCGTCTAAGTCCAACTCTGGTGAAAGTTCTAGTAATCGTGTTCCAAAAACAGAGCATGCAAAACAGCCTGAAAAAGACAAAAACGGTAAAGAAAACAAACAAAATGCTGAGCAAGCCCTATCTAAGAAAGAAAAGCATAATAGCGATAAAGAACGTGATAATGAAAAATCTGCGCCTGAAAAATCGAATCCACCATCAAATGATAAAAATGAGGAAAAGAAAATGGAGAAACCTCCATCAAATGAAAAAACTAAAAAGGTACAACAGAAACAACAACCCAATAATCAAAAACCAAATGATCCTGAAACACCAAAGAAGGCTGAGGAAAAAGCGGGAGATAAAGGCAAACCAGAAGAAAAATCGACTGAGAAAGTGCCAGAAGATCACCGTCAAGATAAAGGGAATGATAGTAACCGGAAGTAAGATTAATCTATTTTTAAAGCGTATCCCAAATACAGTAATAATAGAAATCCTAATTTAGATTTAACAAAAAAGAGCAGAACCACAAAAGGTCTCTGCTCTATCTCTTTGCCGAAAAATAATTATCTTCTTTATCATCCATTTCATATTTTCTTATCACTTCTAATGATTCTGGTCGTGCTAATAAAAATCCTTGTACAATGGAAACACCAATGGCCTTTGCCATTTCTAGATCCTCAAGAATTTCGATGCCTTCTAAGACAAATTTGGTATCCGTGTTGTAACAGTATGTCACAATGGACTTTACCATTTCTTGTTTTCGACTTGACTTGGCTAGATGCTTGGCAAAAAATCGATCCATCTTAACAATGTCAGGCTGTAATTCGACAATTGCCTGAAGGGAAGAGACACCTTTTCCTACATCATCTATAGCAATTAGATAGCCTTCTGTTTGTAATTCATTTACCATGGCACTAAAATAGTCGACGTTTTGAATAATTTCAGATTCATTAATTTCAATCATGATTTGATTAGCTGAAAGTGTTGTTTCTCCTAAAATCTTGTTTAGTTGATCTAGAAAATCAGGATCGGCTAAGTTAGAAGGAAAAACATTAATCAGAATCTTTTTTTCTTTAGATGTACTTTGATTAATCTTATCATAAGATTGAAGCGCTTTTTTTATCGATCGCATTTCTAACTCAAAAAATCGATTGGTATGACTTGCTTTTTCGAAGAGAATTTCGGGTTTCTTAAATAAATCAGTTCTTAATAATGCTTCATATCCAATAGGAGTTAAAGTTTGCAGATCATAGAGACCTTGGAAATGGTGCTCGAATTTCTCATTATCAATTAAATCATTGATTTTTGCAATAGACATCCGTCCATCCTCCTCAAACGCAACAATGACATCATTACTATTGATCATATAGTATAATATATCAGTCCGTTACAATGTACCTATCATTTTACAACATTATCTAATTATTTTCTATACTGTTTATAGATTTATTTGGACATTAGAGAAAATGGTTTATCCTCAAGTCTTTATGGTGGAAGCTTTAGTTATTCTTGCATCATTTACTTCGTCGAATGACTATCCCGTTAAAATTTCCCTGAAGTGTAAAAAAGAATAGGTGTTAGAACCTATTCTTCAGCAAATTTATTTCGTTTGAGATAAAGTAGGATAAGTGATCCTGCTAATAATAGGGCACCACCGATTAAAAGGATGTTAAACATAACCGTTGCTGTGCTTGGTAATGGTGAACCATCCGTTGATTGACTGTCAGTTGAGATCGGAAAGGTGGATGTTTCGGTTTTCGTGTCATCATATGCTGTAATAATAATTTCTGCGTTTGTTGTTAATCCCTGATATTCATTTCCAGATTCAGGTGGAAATAGGAGGAATAGATCAATTTTGTCTACACTGTTAGCTAGTAAAGGCAAATCATTAATTAATGAAAAATTAGATAGTTTATCATGAAATAATACTTCATCACCTTGTGTAATTTCTAGCGATAATTGATTATAGAACATTTCGGAACCATCTATATAACGAACGTTAATATCATAGGTGATTTCATTATCTGTTTGATTACTGACCGTGATTTCTCGCTCAGCCCAATCGCCAGGCTTTAGGTTTTCCAGGTCAAATAGATTTCCGTTTTCACTAAATGTACCGTTTAGATCTATAATATTATTGTTACTTGTTGCTTGTAGAATTGGAACAAATAATAGAAAAAACAGTAGGGTAGCACTGAAAAATATTTTTGGTTTTATCAATATAATTCACCCACCTTTTCAAGGGAGCTATATGTTAGGGACATATAGCATTAATTGTATTCTGGGAACTTGTTTATGAGTTGCTTTACTTCGATTATGATTCTAAAAAAAGGCTATAATTTTTACTCTTGCTCAATTGATTCCTTTACTTTCGATTTAGAGGGTTGTTTGAATTCTATTTGGGATATCGCCTGCCAAATGGTGAACGCTGCGTATCCGAGTAATAGAATACCAGGTACGATTAATAAAATGGCGCTGCCTGTTTGTGAATGTGCAAAATTGACGACATATCCTAAATAAGGAATGGTGAAACCTTCATATTCCGCAACAACATTATCAGAAAGAACAGGCTTTGGATCGACTGCATTATTGTTGTCTCCTTTTGTTTCATACATGATATGTTCACCGCTTTTAATAACTTCTGCAACACGGTGAGTAATTAAATTTTCGTCTTCATTTATAAAGGTAATGACATCACCTTCATTAAACCTTGTCATGTCGCCACCTGGTTTTATGGCAATGATCGATCCTGTTTGCATATCAGGTTCCATGGATCCAGATAACACGGCTTTAAGCTGGTATCCCATTATTTCTGGTTCCCCACCTGATGCTTTTGCTGAAATAGTGATGAACACGGCAAATATTAACGTTATAAAAAGGACGGTGGTAATAAGGAAACTAAGAAAACTTCTAATTTTTTTAAATATGCTTTTTTTCATTCCTGTTCACCTTCTTTTGCTTGATCAGTTTGAGAATTTTCCTGTTCTTCAGACTCATTAGGTGTATCTATTTTCATTTTTTTATTTTCGACTTCCACTGGTTTGTCATCTGTTTCCTTATTAGGTTCACTTAAAATTTCTTGTTTGTCTTCTTGCTCAGATTTCACTGGTTCCTTTTCACTATCCGTTTCTGCTGATTTATCTAATTTTTCTTCATCTTCTATGGATGATTCTTGTTCTTTCTGTTCTTGACTAGCTTCTTCTGATATCTCATTGGATTCTTCTGGGTCTTTTGTTTTTTCTAAAACCTCTTCATTAGATTCTAATGATTCATCCTTATCAAATTGTTTCTCTTTCTCCTTCTCCGGACATTTAACCTTTATCTTTTCACTCCAAATAACTTCATCTGTTTCTCCTTCATAATTAGGTTGTTGAAAGGCTTTAACGGTATAAAATCCCTCTTCTTCGGCTTGATGAGTTATCGTTTCAACCGCACCAGCTTTAATAGGCTCCAGAGTACCTTCTGATATTTTTTCGCCATTTTCTGGATTGCCGTTCTCGATATAAAAGACTTCATAATTCGTTGAGGCAATCATGCTGTAACCAGTGTTTTTAATCTCTACAGAAAATTCTACTGGAGGACAAGCATCATTTAGATTCTGATTACCTTTACCAATAAAAAGCAAATCACTTCCATCCCACCACGATCCAGTTGGTATTGAAATACTTACCGCTTTCGTATGATTAAAAAAAGCACTGGTACTGGAGGTGAGTTGAGATATAGAAATTAAAGCTGCATACAATATAAACAATATTTGCAATACAATGATTCCTTTTTTATATTTCTTTCGATACCTAGTGATTCTTGTACTTCTCATAGCCATTCCTCCATCCTGGAAACGATTTATTTATTTTCGTGAACATATAAACTTTGTATAAATTCACGGTAATAAATAAATGGAGGAAAAGGTGAGGTTTACTCACCTTTCCTGTAATAGATAGAAATTATTTGCTTTCGCCTGCTGTTTGCTCACCAGTAAATTTCCAAGTAAGTTCTAGAGAATCACCTTGGAATTCGTTTTGGTCCTCGCCGTTATCAACAAATTCGAATTGAACGTAAAGCGTGTCACTATCACCAGCTTCTAATCCGCCTCTTTCTTCAATCCATGGTACAAAGACATTATTTGCTACCGTATCAGGAGACATATCTTTTAGTTCGGAAAGAGTCGTAAAGAATACAATCTGATCAGGAGATACAGGCCCCAATGTAGTTTTATCAGCATTCCAGAAGAAATTAACACGAATGTGATCACCGAAATCTTCTACATTGTTGCCATCCGCATCAGTTACTGTATAATCCGTGTCAAGAAGTACCTTTGAAATATCTAATGAACCATCATTAATAAGCTCAAATGAACGGTTCATCCAATCACCTGGCTTAATATTGTCTACTTCGATAATAGTTGTAGGATCAACAGATAAATCTAATGTACCTGCTGCGAATGTGTTGTTCGTAACTTCAGTGTCATTAAAATACGCATATGTACCTCCTCCCACTAAAGCAAGCCCTAATGCTGCTGACGCCACGCCTAAACCTAATTTCTTTTTTAAAGACATAAATAATTCCTCCTTCATTTTTTGTTCTTTATTAAGAACTATAATTTGCATTGTACATCTAGATATTCATTTTTAAAAGTCTGAAAAAAGGGCAAATACAGCCTAATTGATCGTTATAAAGAACATTTTCTTCTGAATACTTTTTATTTTAACAAATATCGCATTTTTTTATATTATTTGTTCTTCAGAAAGAACGATAAACAATATAAAAACAGACATGCTATTAAACATGTCTGTTTTTATAACAATCACCATACTGTTAATGTCGTTTATTCAACCACAGCACTCCGGATTTCGCAAGTCGAGGCAAAAGACCTGTTACTGGCTTACGATACATATTACCGAATCCTTCTGATTTACCAAGTGAACCGAGTTGACCTTTAAGTTTAATATCTCTTGGACTACGAGGTTCTTTTTCGCTTAACACATCAGCAAGAATATCACCAATTTGTTCCCCTTGAATACCAGCAAGTTGGGCACTTGGTGAATGCTCAGAGGCAACACAATCACCAACTATGAATACGTTAGAACTGGAAGGGACTTGGTAAAATTCGTTCACAATAATTTTTTCGTGACGATCTTTTTCAAAAGGGAGGCTGCGGACTAAATAATTTGGTCGTACACCAGCTGTCCAAATAATGACATCACTTTCAATACCTTCACCGTTATTATAGAAAAGCCCTTCTGCAACCAATTCTACATTACTGTGATGCAAAACATTGACTTCATTTTTGCGAAACCAATCTTCGACATATGTTTGTATTTTTTCGTCGAACGCTGACAAAACAGAAGAACCGCGATCTATTAATCGAATATTCAAATCAGGTCTGCTTTCTCTGATTTCAGATGCTACTTCAATACCACTTAAACCGGCACCAACAACAGATACTTGACTATAAGCTGGCAAGTTATTGACCTTGATGCTTGCCTGGCGTGCTTTGGCGATCGATTGGACACTTTCCGTATATTCCATTGCGCCCTGAATACCGTGATAATTATCCTCACAGCCTAAGCCAATTAACAGAAAGTCATATTCGACTGGTACTTCATTATCTTTCAGGCGAATGTGTTCGTTTTCCGTGTCAATTTCGACAATTTCACCAAATATGTATGAGATTTGTTCATGAACAGGGAAGTCAATCCGAACTTCCTTGTCTGATTTCGTACCTGCTAAAATGGCGTAAAATTCCGTTTTTAATGAATGATATGGATTACGATCAATCACCGTGATTTGTACATCACTTGGTATTCCATTATCGATTAATTGGTGTAAGGCGTTCATTCCGCCGTAGCCTCCACCGATTAAAACAACCCTTTTCATTTTTTCAAAACCCCTGTCTATCGTAAAATCAATATTCATTAAAGATAGTTTCCCAATCTTTTCTATAATTAGACTACCAAAATTAGTGCGATAAAACTATACAAAAACCAAAAATTCTTCACAATTTGAAATGTTTGAGTTTTCTGAAAATATAATGGTAATTTTTTGCCTAAAATTTAAAGAAATGTTATAAATATAACATAGCATTTTGTAAGCGCACACATAATGTAAAGGGGATTTTAATTGATGGAATTAACGGAAATTCAACAGATAACCAGTAAGATAAAAGCGAATGTCAATCAAGTTGTAGTAGGTCAGGAGAATACCATTGATCTTTTGTTAGTGGCTATGATTTCTTCTGGTCATGTACTATTGGAGGATGTACCTGGCACAGGAAAAACATTAATGGCAAAGTCATTAGCAAAATCACTTGCTGGGAATTTTAAGAGGATTCAATTCACCCCTGATTTACTACCAACCGATATAACCGGTATTCATTTTTACAGCCAGCAAAAAGGAGAATTCGAATTCCGCCCGGGGCCAATTTTTACCAATATATTATTAGCAGATGAAATTAATCGTGCAACACCTCGAACACAGTCAAGTTTACTGGAGAGTATGGAGGAACGACAGGTCACCATTGATGGAAATACTCATACACTTGCAAAGCCTTTCTTAGTTATTGCCACACAGAATCCAATTGAAAGTCAAGGTACCTTCCCACTACCCGAAGCACAGTTAGACCGCTTTTTATTAAAAATAAATATGGGATACCCGAGTCGTGAGGAAGGACTGGAAATTCTGAAGCGATTCAAGGCGGAGAATCCGTTAGAAGCTTTGCAGTCGATTATTACAGTTGATGATATTGTTAAAATGCAGCAAATCTACAGTGATGTTGACATTAGCGAGGATGTGCTTGGTTATCTGATAGATGTAGTCGAACAAACACGTGATCATGATAGTGTAGCATTGGGAGTTAGTCCTCGTGGAAGTCAGGCATTATTAAAGGCGGTACAGGTTTATGCCTTATTACAAGGGAGAACATACGTCATCCCAGATGATATTAAGAGAATAGCAAAACCTGTATTAGGTCACCGTATTGTCCTTGCCGGGAGAATTGGTGTGAAGCAAGGGGAAGTAGATGGTGTATTGAATGACATTTTGCGTCAAGTGCCTGTTCCGACAGAGTCTGAGAAGGAACTGATTCGAGAATGAATATCGCCTGGGTCATTGTAGTACTTTTAATCATTATATTTTTACAGGGAATGCTTTTTAGTAAACTCGGCTTAAAAGGAATTACCTATAAACGTGCCTTTAAACAGGATATGGTGTTTGAAGGAGAAACGATTGAGATGGTCGATGAAATTGCTAATAAAAAGTTGTTGCCTATTCCATGGATTCGCCTAGAGTCCAAAATGAGTCCCTATCTTATTACTCAAACAGAAAGAGAAAAACAGCAGAAAGAAGGGGAAATGTTCCACCGTACACTATTCAGCTTATTGCCATACCAAAAGATAACGCGTAGGCACCAATTAATCGGAACTAAACGTGGCTACTATCCATTGAACACCGTTTCAGTTACAACAGGGGATGGCGTTGGTTTTGGTGAGGTATTTGATTCTTTTGAGGCAAGTACAGCGGTAACTGTTTATCCAAAACTAGTGCCGATCGATGATATTCCTTTACCGTCACATAGTTGGTTGGGGGATATTACCGTCAAAAGGTGGATTGTGGAAGACCCTTTTTTACAAGCGGGGATCAGAGAGTATCAGCAAGGGGACCCACTTCATTCGATCAACTGGAAAGCCACAGCAAGAACACAGTCCCTGCAAATTAATAAAAAGGATTACACCGCAGATCATCATTTAATGATTTATGTTAATTTTGACACGGATGAAGATATTCGGATGCCGATCCAACAACCCGATGTGATTGAGAAAGGATTATCCTATGCTGCTTCATTAGCGAATTATGCGATTGAACAGGGGATTTCTACTGGATTTGGATGCAATGGATACTTTGTCGAGCCATTCACCAATACAACAGATCGGATAAAACCGTCTGTTCGTGTGGAACCGTCAAGCAGCGGTCAGCAAGTCGCCTATATACTCGATGCGATCGCAAAAGTGAAGATGGACCGTAGCCGCAATTTCCGGGCCTTTCTACAAGAAGATATTGACCAGGGATTAACCAAAACAGATATTATTATTTTTGCTGTTAAGTTAACTAAAAAGATAGAAAAGCAGATGGCGCATCTGGAAAGCCTTGGCAATGCCGTCGAGGTGGTCGTGATTGGTGAAGAGCAGGAAAAGGGGGCAGAAGCCCATGCCAGCTAAAATCAAATTACATCTCTCCTCCATTGTGAATGGAGTTATTGAGTTTATTGGATTTTTTCCGGTTTTCTTACTAATAGGGGTCCTCTTTTTTGCAGAACCTGATCTGTATTACTGGTTTCTGTCTTTACTTGTTTTATTTACTGTCTCTTACTTTATCCGTTGTTGGTTGAACAATCGCTGGAAGGTGCTTATCAGTATAGCCGTAATCACCATCGTTGTGAGTTTCATCGTTTCACCGACTATTTGGGCATTTATTCCAGGAGTGCTGCTCAGTCTCGTTGTTTCCTATCGTGGTATTCAACATGCAGAAAATGAATGGGAGGATATTTTACCAAGTCGGATTTTCTGGGCGGTCAGTATGCCTATCTATTTTGTTGGCTATCTCGTTTTTATCAATTTTGAAACGCTGGAAGGGTACCAACATTGGATTAGCTATTTGGGCTTCCTGTTTATCATCGTTATGTTATTCGTCACCAATCGAGAGCATTTGCAAAAAGAATCACTAGCTAAAGATAAAAAGAAAAAATTAGGGCCAGAGATTACGAGGTTGAATCGAGTTTATTTAATCTTAACACTTCTATTTGTTTTTGCGATTACGAATTTCCAGGTGGTTCAGTCAGCCCTTTACAATGGTGTACGTTCCATCATTCAATCGGTAATGTGGCTCGTTACTCTATTTGGTAATGATGAACAAGAATTGGTGGAAGAACAACCGCCGTCCAATGAGATGCCTGCACTTCCACCGGCAGAAGAGCAGGAGCCATCTAGGTTTGCAGAGCTGATGGATACGTTAACATATATTATGGGATTAGTTCTGGTAGCCATTCTAATTATTCTGTTCATTGCAATATTATTTAAAAAGTTCCGCAGACTGATTATTCAAGCAGTCATTTCATTATGGAAAATGATTAAACAAGTTTTCGGAAAGAAAAATGTAGCCGAAACAACGACAGATTATGAAGACGAGAAGGAAAGTCTTTTTGACTGGAAGAAATGGCGAAAAGAAAATCAGGATAAAATAAGTGAAGCGTTCCGTAATATAACGAGAAGAAAACCTAAATTTGAACAATTAACAAGTGAAGAAAAAGTGCGATTCCTTTATCGACGTATTGCCAGAGATGTGAAAAAACAAGAAAAATGGCGAGAATCACTGACCGCACACGAAGTATTGTCATTAACAGAAAAAAATCAACAATTAGTACAATTGGAGAAATGGTATGACGATATACGTTATGGCAATAAACGTTTTTATGGTGACAATGAGCCCAAGCTCTATGAAATATGGCATCAATTAAATCAAAAATAACTGCCTAATGAGGTACCGACCCCCGAAAGTTAGAGTAAAAAATCTAATTTTCGGGGGTGTTTTTATGGTCAAATATAGTGAAGAATTTAAAGTAAAGCTTGTCACCGAGTATTTGTACGGGAATCTTGGATATAAATCATTGACGAAAAAATATAATATGCCCAGTACTTCTCCATTAAAAAATTGGGTGAGATCCTATAAAGTACAGGGGGTGGATGGATTAAAACGAAGAAATACTAAGAAGGAGTATTCTGTTCAATTTAAATTAGATGCGGTACAATTTATGCTAGAAACAGGTGCTTCTTATTTAGAAACTGCTGTTCAATTTAATTTGAACAACCATTCCATGATTCAACGTTGGTTGAAAGCATTTCGTGACCAAGGAATAGAAGGCCTGAAACCAAGACCAAAGGGGAAACCTTCTATGTCTAAGAAAATCAATAAACAAAAGAAAAAGAAGAGAAGAAGTTAACACGCGAAGAAGAATTAGAACGCGAGAATGAATTATTGCGACTAGAAAATGCGTACCTAAAAAAGTTGAGAGCTTTTCGAGAGAATCCGAATGCCTTCCACGAAAAGCACAAGCAAAGGTGGCATTCGAACTCAAAGAAGAAGGATTCCGATTAAAAGATATTCTCTTGGTGGTAGGCATTCCGGAAGCAACCTACCACTATCATGTGAAAAATTTTGGCATAGAAGATTCGGACACAGAATTAAAAAAAGTCATTACGGATCTATTTAAAAAGTTTCATGAACGTTATGGTTATAAACGGATTACGAAAGAATTAAAGAAATTAGGACATTCTATTAATCATAAAAAAGTGTATCGCATTATGCGGAAACTAGGGTTAAAATGTGTGAAATTTATGCGGAAATCTCGTAAATACAATTCCTATAAGGGGAATGTTGGAAAAGTAGCGAAAAACCGATTATCCCGCCGTTTTAGCACACCTATCCCTCTTCAGAAATTAGTAACCGACATTACAGAATTCAAATGTCTAGGCGAAGAGAAGTTATATTTAAATCCGATTCTTGACCTTTATAACGGAGAAATTATTACGTTTGAAACCAAAAAGCGCCCAACGTTAGATCTTGTCATGGAACCTTTAAAGGATACGATAGAGATAATAAAGAATCATGCAGCCTATCGTACCACCATCCATTCCGATCAAGGCTGGCATTACCAGCATAACCAATGGGTGAGGACACTAAAAGAAAATAAAGTATTCCAAAGCATGTCACGTAAAGCAACCTGCGCAGACAACGCTTCGATGGAGAATTTCTTCGGTATTTTAAAGCAAGAAATGTATTATGGGGAAGAATTAGTAAGCTATGAAGAATTAAAAAGCCGGATTGAAGAATATATCTATTGGTACAACCATGAACGATCAAAAGAAAAATTAGCTGGATTGAGTCCAGTTGAATACCGAACTCAATCCACCCAATCAGCTTCATAATAAAACTCTAACTTTTGGGGGTAACCACCTGAGGAGGCGGTTATTTTTTGTGTCCTAGATGGGATAAAATGTGTATCTAAAACAACACTTTGCTTTTTTAAATTATTATTAAAGATATCATTTTTTTATCCGATAATAATAGTAAGAATGACGAAAAGGACGTGAACTGCACATGAGAATAAGTGGTTTTGCCAGTGGCATGGATATTGATTCAATGGTTAATGATTTAATGAAAGCAGAAAGTATGCCGCTTCAAAAAATGCAACAAGAAAAACAGTTGTTGGAATGGAAACGTGATGATTACCGTGCTATGAATACACTTCTACTTGATTTCCGTTCGAGCTTAACTAACATGAAGTTAACGACAAGTTACCGTGCAAGACAAGTATCTTCAACTGATGAATCAAAAATAAATGCAACTGCATCAAGTGCAGCAAGTCAAACTTCTTTTGAAATATCAGAAGTGAAACAATTAGCAACTGCAGCAAAGTTGAAAAGTGAAGGAGCTATTTCCGCCTCAGATGCAGATAAAATAGATTCTTCTAAAAGTTTATATAACCAAAATGATAAACTAGCTACTCAGGTTTCTTGGAAACAAGGAGCAATTGAAAATGAAACGATTAATGCAACCGCAAACGATGAAACAATTGCACTAGATGCAAATGGTGCCGTCGATAGCTCAGCAATGAATGTTCAGCTTAATGGGAAAGGATATGAAGTTGTAACAGGTGTTACCCAAGCTGATTTAAGTGAGAATCAAGTATTATTAGATGAAAATAATAACACGCTTACTTTTGCAACTGGTGTGTTAAAAGAAGGCGATAAAGTAAAAGCTGAATATGCACATGACGGTCTTAATATTGATGAGAAAGAGCTTACTCAAGCTACAAACAGTTATCGATTAAGCGGAAGGTCCATCGATATCAGTAGTTTTGAGTTAAATATTACGGGATCAACTGATTCTGATGGAACATATACAATAGATCAGAATTCAGCGAATGGTGATACGTATGATTTAGTGGATAACGGTAATGTTATCGGAACAATTAATACAAATACAGGCGCAATTTCTTTTAATAATGAATTGGATGAAGGAACAACAATTTCCGCCCAATATCAACAAAATTACTCTTCCTTTTCCTTAGGCGCACATACAAAAGATGGTGAAACACACAGAGACTTTTTAATTAGAGGAAATGAATCATTAGACCAAGTTATTAGTAAGGTGAACACTTCTAACACCGGATTGTCTATGATGTATGATTCCTTCACTGACCAATTAACGTTAAGTCGTAAGGAAACAGGTAATTTCAATGAAGGTGGAGATGAAATTATTACTGGTGGAGCATTTATAGATAATGTACTTCGCTTTGGTAACGCAACAGAGACAGGTGGAAACAATGCAGTTTTCTCTATTAATGGTATAGAAGATACGGAACGTACATCGAATAACTTTCAAATAGATGGTGTAACTTTTAATTTAAAACAAACTTTTACTGCAGGTGAAGGACCTGTATCTGTCAATGTATCGAATGATACGGAAGCGGTATATGAGAATATTAAAGAATTTGTTGATACTTATAATACATTGATTGATTCTATTAATTCCAAAGTAAATCAAGAGTACTATCGTGATTATGATCCGTTGACAGATGACCAAAGAGCATCACTATCTGAAAAGCAACAAGAAGATTGGGAAGAAATGGCGAAAAGTGGTTTATTGAGAAGAGATTCAATACTTCAAAGTGGACTATCAAGTATGAGAACTGATTTTTATACCCCAGTAAATGGTGATACATCAAGTGTGTACAATCAATTAGCCGAAATAGGGATTACAACTACATCTAATTACTTAGATGGAGGTAAATTAGAAATAAATGAAGCAAAATTAAAAGAAGCTTTAGAAGAAGATCCAGATGCAGTGGAGAATTTATTCCGTGGATCAGGCGAAGAATACGGTGAACAAGGTATTATGCACAGATTAACAGATTCAGTCAATAATACTATGGATCGTATTACGGAACGTGCAGGTCGTGCAACTGCAACGAATCAACAGTTTACAATTGGGCGTAATTTGGATGACGTAAATAAACAAATTCAAAATTTCGAAGATCGTTTAACACAAGTAGAGAATCGTTATTGGCGACAATTTACGGCTATGGAAAAAGCCATGCAACAATATAACCAGCAAGCAGCATATTTGCAGCAGCAATTTGGTGGTATGGGTATGTAATCATAGTATGCAACCTTTTGAAAGGAGGATCTGAATATGGATATAGCTGCAATGTCAATTGCGATGAATCAAGCTCAAGTGAAGCAGCAAGCAAGTGTTTCCTTGATGGACAAAGCGCTAGATCAAGCAGAATCTCAATCTAGTGATATGATCAAGATGCTGGAGTCATCAATGCAACCCCATCTTGGTAGTAACATTGATATCAAAGGTTAATATGGGAGAAAAGGAATCTGAGTAGAGGTTACTTAGGTTCCTTTTTGCTAAAGAAAATGGGAAAAATACTAAACCTTTTATATAAGATTCCGATATTAATAGAAACAATTGAATAAGGAGATGAAGATTGTCATGGAAGTTGGTAAAATGATCACTGGATCCACACTCATGCAACAGACTGAATCTACGCTTGAATCATCCACATCCGCAAGAGAGCGATCCAATAACCATGAACAAGCAAAACAACAATTATTAAACGGGAACGTTGAGTTAAATAAAGACCATTTACAGAGTATGGTAGATGGACTTAATTCCTTTTTAGAACCATCTAACACCAGTATACATTATGAATTACATGATAAATTAGATCGATATTATGTAACAATTGTAGACCGAGATACAAATGAAGTCGTAAAAGAAATTCCGCCTAAGAAAATGCTGGATGTCTATGCATCGATGGCAGAATTAATGGGATTTATCGTCGACGAAAAAATATAGGAACAATGAATAGAGGAGCGTACGTTTTATGGCATACCAACAATATCAAGCATATCAAAACAATTCTGTTAACACGGCATCACCAGGTGAATTAACATTGATGTTATACAATGGTTGTCTTAAATTTATCAAACAGGCAAAGAAAGCTATTGAAGCAAAAGATCACCAAACCAAAAATGAAATGATCCAGAAAACACAAAAAATTATTCGTGAATTAATGGTAACTCTAGATCAAAATGCCCCGATAGCAAAAGAAATGATGCCATTATATGATTTTGTGTACAATAAGTTAACACAAGCAAATATCAAAAGTGATCTGGAGCAATTGGAACAGGCACGAGAAATTATTGAGAATTTCCGTGATACCTGGAAAGAAGTCATCAAACAGGAACGCATTCGTCAGTATGGAAAAGGTGTTAATGCCTAATGGAATCACTGAATAAATATATCAAAAAAACTAAAATTATGCTGCAATTGTTAGCACAACCATTAAATAATGATCAACGTGAAAAAGCAATTAATAAAATAAACCAATTAATCGCAGACCGTGAAGCATTAACAAAGGATATCAAAGCTCCTTTTTCTTCAGAAGAACGAGAACTGGGTAAACAAGCTATTGAACTAGATCAGCAATTCAATCAGGAATTACAAAAAGTATTTCAGGATATCAAAAAAGATATGAGAAATGCAAAAAAACAATCGCGTTCTAATCATTCATATTTAAACCCATATAAAAATGTCGCAAGCTATGACGGTAGATTCTTAGACTCGAAAAAATAACCACTGCAAAGGATGCAGTGGTTATTTTACTGTTGGAGAGATAAGTGAATATATCTCACCGAAAATACATAACATCTCATGAACAATCCTCCATATTCTAGATAAAAAGATAAAGTGTAAAGGAATTGTAAAAATATTATGAAATTTATTCACATTTTACTCGTTTAACTTTTACAAACTGTGGTATTATAGATATATAGCTTATTATAGCTTGATAGTTTGAAAGGAGGACACTTTTCATGAAATATAACATCCGAGGAGAAAATGTAGAAGTGACAAGTGCCATTAAGGAGTATGTCGAGAGAAAAATAGGAAAGTTGGAAAGATATTTTGACACTCCTCCCACTTCTGATGTAAATGTTAATATAAGTGTCTATAATGACGAGCAGCAAATTGAAGTAACGATTCCGATGACAAACTTATTGTTGAGAGCAGAGGAACACCACATGGATTTATACGCTGCGATCGATCTTGTTGTTGACAAACTAGAAAGGCAAATTCGTAAGCATAAAACAAAAGTGAACCGTAAATTCCGTCAGCAAGGTGCGCCAAAGCACGTATTTGCAGAACTGGAAAAAGAAGCAGCTCTATTAAGAGAAGAAGAAATATTTGATGATGAAGACATAGAAATTGTAAGAACGAAACGGTTTGATTTAAAACCAATGGATTCAGAAGAAGCAGTGTTACAAATGGACATGTTAGGACACGTATTCTTCGTTTTCGAAAATTCAGATACAGGTACTACGAATGTTGTATATAAACGTCGTGACGGCAAATATGGCCTGATCGAACCAAGTTAAAAAATACTTAATTAAAATGAATATCAAATAAGGTAGAAGGACTAACCCGTTTCGAAAAAAGCGAAACGGGTTTTTAAATGTGTGCTTTAAATTTAGTACAATCATATTTTGCAAAATGAAACAAAATTTACCTTCTTTCGTATATAATTAATATAGAATGAAAGAGGTGATAAGTTTGGGATTGTTTAGCAGGGCAAAAAAAATTATAAAAAGCAACATCAAAAGTGATCAAACTAAATTACATCAAGTCCAAAAAGATATTGAACAAACAATGCGAGAACTGAAAGCAAAAGTCGATACTAATAGAGCACAACTTCATCGCCTTAATCAGCAAATAGTAGAACAACAAAGCAAGGTGGAGAAATTCGAAAGATATGAAGAACAAGCAACACAACAAGCTCAGTCGAATACGTTTGGCCTTCAGAAACAGCAAGCCAAAACAGAAATGCATGAGTTAGAAACGAAAAAAATAGGGCTTGCGCAAAAAGCGAAAAAGCTAGAAGATACATACCAAACACTACAACACAGACAAGGTGAGAACCTAGAGTATCTCCGTGCAATGAAAAACGGGGCAAAGGCTAACAAACAAATAGCCGAGTCCTTGGCAGAATCTGAAAAATATGAAGAACAGGTTAGGCGAGAACTAGCCGAAGCTGAAGCATTATTAGAACTACGGGAAGACTCCTTACAATAAAATAGAGGTGAGAACGATGTTAGTACATTATAAGTGTCCGAATTGTGGTTCGGATATGGCCTTCGACAGTGAATCAGGACATCTTTCCTGTGATAGCTGTGGAAAAGAAGAACATATTGATACATATGAGGATCTCCATATCACGCAATCATTTGAAGAAGATGAGGCAAAAGAATATCAATGTGAAAACTGTGGAGCTGTTGTGTTAACAGATGCAGATACTACAGCTACATCCTGTAGTTTTTGTGGTGCAGGAGTCGTCTTAGCTGATCGATTGTCTGGTGATCTTGCGCCAACTAAAGTGATTCCTTTTACAATAAGTAAAGAAGAGGCGAAGCAGGCGTTCAAAAAATGGTGTAAAAATGGTAGATTGACACCGAAAGGATTCATGACAGCAGACCGAGTGAAGAGCATCACAGGTATGTATGTGCCATTTTGGATGTACGATTTAGATAATGATGTCGAAGTAAAAGCAACTGCTACGAAGGTAAGAACATATCGCAGAGGGGATTATCGCTATAAAGAAACACGTTACTATAACGTATATCGTGATCTTGACGTCAACTATTTGAAGGTACCGGTAGATGCATCAGAAAAAATGGATGATGCGTTAATGGATAAACTGGAGCCTTATCATTATAATGAACTCAAAGAATTTAAAACGCCCTATTTAGCAGGCTACTTAGCGGAAAAATACAATTACACGGATAAAGAATTGCTTGGTAGAGTAAAAGAAAAGATTAAGACTTTCATAGATTCTTATGTTTCCTCGACAATTTCAGGTTATTCAACAGTTCAATATCAACAAAAAAATATTGATACAAAGCAAAAAAATAGTTATTATGCGTTGTTACCTGTCTGGATGGTTTATTATGACTTTGATAAACAGGAACATACTTTTGCGATGAACGGACAGACTGGGAAAATTGTTGGTAAACCACCGTTGAGCTATCGAAAAGCCGCGATTTGGTTTGGAAGCATTTCTGGTGGAGCGTTTGTTGTGTTTAAAACGATCGCATTACTGTTAGGCGGTGACCTTTTATGAAAAATGTTAAGTTGAGTTTTTCTTTCTTTTTCATTCTACTAGTTTTTTTAACCTTATTAACGATACCAGTAATGGCAGATAAGCAGTATATTTATGATGATGCCGGCATTTTTGATAACGCGAAGGTATCAGAACTTGAACAGTTAGCAAAAGAATATAGTGAAGAAAACGAAACCGATTTTCTCATTGTTACTACTGATGATCCTGGGAATAGAGATGTTAAGGAGTATACACAAGATTTCTATGATGAAAACACCCCTGGTGATACGGCAATCTTAACGATCGATATGAGTGAGCGAGAAGTTTATTTAGCTGGTTTTGGAGCTACACAGGAATATTTATCAGATGAACGATTAACGCAGATTCGAGAACATATTACCCCTAATTTGTCAGCTGATAACTACACAGAAGCCTCTAAGCAATTTTTTGAGAAAGTCGATCAATATTTAAGGGTAAGTCCTATTATTAACCCTGATAGTATATTCTTAAAAACTTGGTTTCAGTTAGTAGTAGCAATAGTGATAGGTGGAGTTGTTGTTGGATCGATGATTTTTAATATGGGTGGACGTGTCACCGTTAATCACCAAACATATATGGATCCACAAAATTCACGAATCGTAAAGAAACGAGATACGTATATTAGAAAGTCTGTTCAAAAAACGAAAATTCAAAAAAATAATAACCGAAGTGATGGCGGAGGTGGTGGAGTGACTAAAGGTGGTCATTCTCATACCGGCAGCCGTGGTGGATTTTAAAAAGTATAGAAAGGATTTGATAGCATGATGAGTTTTTTTAGAGGACAATTAGCTAATGTAGTGGAATGGGAAGAGTTCAGAGATGACATGATTTTTTGGAAATGGAACAATCGTGAAATCAAAAAAGGAAGTAAATTAATTATCCGTCCTGGCCAGGATGCTATCTTCTTTGACCAAGGAAAAATTGAAGGTGTGTTTAAGGATGAGGGGGAATATGAGGTAGAATCAGAGATCGTTCCTTTTTTATCGACACTAAAAGGATTCAAATTTGGTTTTAACAGTGGGATGCGAGTGGAAGTGCTCTTCGTTAACACCAAAGAATTTATCGTCAAGTGGGGAACAAAAAATGCGATTAATATTCCAACCCCGCAGCTACCAGGCGGAATGCCTATTCGTGCAAATGGTACGTTTCAATTTAAAGTAACCGATTATGTGAAACTAATCGACAATGTAGCAGGTGTGAAGGACAGTTACTTAGTTGAGGATGTTCGTTTACGTATTACGGCGATTCTGGATCAGTTGTTAATGAAATGGATAACTAGAGAAGGCAAAGATATGTTCAATCTTCAGGCAAATTCCTTTGAGATCGGCAATGGAATCCAAGAGGATTTAGACATGCAAGTTAACAGTGATGGATTGGAAATCACGCGCTTTAATATTATGAGTTTCAATTATCCTAAAGAAATACAAGAGATGATCACCAAGTCTGCTTCACATGGCATGATAGGTGATATGAATCGATATAAGGATGTTTCGATGACAGATGCGATTGCTTCTGGAAAATCAGAAGGCGGCAATACAGCAACGGACATGGCTGGGATGATGATGGGCATGAACATGGCCCAGGAAATGGTGAAAGGCATGAATCAAAGTCAATCATCGAATCCACAACAACAAAGCCAGCCACAACAAAATAATAATCAATCAGGCGCAATTCCTAATTTTTGTCCGAATTGTGGGAACAAAACAGCAGGAATGAACTTTTGTGGAAATTGCGGACATAAACTAGCATAAACGGTAAATGGCTATTCTGTAAAGAATAGTCATTTTTCGTTGCTAACGAATAATAATTCATTTTTAAAATTATTGCTCTTCGCTGTTCACGAATTAAATGTTAGATTAAGGGTATTTCTTTATTAAGCATTTCTAATACTTTTGGATTAGTCGCAACAAAAAGTAAATAGTCATAAACTCCTCTTTTTTTCTAAAAACATCGCGAATTAAAAATTCCTTCATTTTGTAAACTCAGATGGAATTGCGTCATATGACACCCTGGCTTTTCTAGTGTTTTTTACAAAACTAACTAATTTTGCTAGTTAATCTTCCAACAATGAAAGAATAAACTTCTACAGATAATAGATCATAAAAAAGTACTATTCCCCTGCAATGGCAGGAGATAGAAGGATTGACAAAATGGTGCAAAAATGATATGTAAGCGCTTATTATATGAAGAGAAGGATGCAAAATTTGTATTATATTGTCTTTATATTTTCATCACATACACATAATTAAGATTAGTTTGAAAGGTATAATAGCTTATTAATTAGGTAGAAATCGCCTCGCGCAAGTAACTTTGATTTCAAATAGTATGAATTTGAGGTATTTATTTCAAATAAGAGCAATCCAAATGACCTATGAATATCAGCTTGTCAATAAATGTCGATTTATGAATGGTTCTTTATACCTTATTTCATAAATCGCTATGTGATGGTGTTATATTTGTGTTTGATAAAATCTTATTTTCTATAAATAGTTAATTTAACTTATCGGAATACGCTGTATGAGTCTTTTGTATCGTTTTTAATTAATCGTTTTTACCTATGGAAATTATATACATATATGATTAAATAAACGTAGTGTTAGAATGCATGAAATTTGTGGAAATTTATCCATACAAAACTATTAATTCAAAAGTGATACAGCAAAATAGCAGATGTGATATTTGGAGGAAATCGAATAATGAATTTACATATGAAAATAACAGTCTTATTAGCCGTGTTATCGCTAGTATTTATAATAGGTGGAATTATAAAACTCTTTTAAAGGGGGAGGTACCATGAAGAAATTACGTCTTGTTCTATTTGATCTTGATATAGAGTATATAGAATTGTTTGCTAATTATATTAGAACTTCGGAGTATGCGACTAGGTTTGATGTGAAGTTATTTTCTAGATATGAGAGCTTGCAACAATATTTAGAAAGTGATGAACATACAGATATCCTTTTGCTATCCACTGAAGATCTACAACTAGAACCAGAAATGGAAGGTGTCGAAACTCTCCTCTATTTAGTAAATGATGCGGCTGAAGAACTATCTAAAAATGAGCTGTTTAAATATCAGCCACTAAGTCACGTTATTTCACAAGTATTATCCTTGCATTATGAACATGATGGTAAGAAGCCTAGTAAAGGGAAGTCGCATAGTGGAAGTTCAAATGTAATTTCCGTCTTTTCAGCATCGGGCGGAACGGGTAAGACAACCACAGCATTTCATTTAGCTAATCAAATGAAGGAAAATGGACTAGCAGTGTTCTATCTTAATTTGGAGTTAATCAATAGTAGTACATTGTTTTTTGATGTTGAGCATCTTTCATCATCTTCTCCGCTACTGTATTACTTGAAATCAAATGCTGAGGAATTGCAATCTAAAATGAAGGAATTGATGGTGGTAGATCAGAATACAGGTATACCTTTCTTCTATTTCATGCCAAGCGCAGAAGAAATGCTAGATTTAAGTGAGCAGGAAATAGAATTGCTATTAGATAATCTTATCAAATTAGAAGATTATGATTATATCATTGTTGATCTAGAAAGTACGATAAATTCTATTTCGCTTACTACATTAAAGAAAAGCGATCAGGTTATTTGGCTGTTAGGAAATGATATGTACAGTTTTCACAAAACTGGCTATCTATTAGAAGAGTTACATGGCTTTGCAAATGATGGTTCCTTTAGTGATCGAGTGCAATTAGTACTAAACAAATATACGGGTTCTATGGATCCTAGCTTAGTAGAAATGGGAATAGAAATAGGTCACTACCTTCCTTATATACCAGAATGGAAGCAGTTAGTGAATAAAGAACAACTTAATAATCAGGTGTTTGAGGAGTATATTCAAAAACTCATTCATTCCTTAAGCAACAAGGTAGCAAGTGAGGTTGGTGGATGAGATGGAACAGAATCATGAATTAACAGAATCCATTATCGCTCATGTCCGTGATATGTTAAATGAAAGACAGACAATGGAAGACAAAGCGCTGCATGAATATATTGAACACTACGTATTTCAGCGAGCGGATGAGCATAGATTAACATCAAAGCAAATGAAATGGATGATTGATAGAACGTACAATGCATTTCGAGGCCTGGATGTACTCCAGCCATTAATTGATGATCATTCCATAACAGAGATTATGATTAATAGTTTTGATGAAATTTTCATTGAACAAGATGGTCAAATTTTCCAAAGTGATGTGCAATTTGAAACCTCTGAAAAACTGGAAGATATTATTCAGATGATAGTTGGTAGGGTTAACCGTACAGTTAATGCTTCATCTCCGATTGTCGATGCTCGTTTGCAAGATGGTTCGCGGGTTAATGTGGTTTTACCACCAATTGCACTTAAAGGTCCGACCATGACAATTCGTAAATTCCCTGAAAAACCGTTAACCATTAAAGATTTGGTTAAGAAAGATTCAATTACTGAAGAAGTAGCAGACTTTTTAGAAAAGCTGGTCCGTGCCAAATACAATGTTTTTATCAGTGGAGGTACTGGTTCAGGTAAGACTACATTTTTAAATGTTTTATCCAACTTTATTCCGAAAGAAGAAAGAATCATAACGATTGAGGACTCAGCTGAGTTGCAAATTAAAAGTGTACCGAACCTTGTCAGTATGGAAACACGGAATGCGAACACCGAAGGTAAAGGTGAAATCACGATGCGCGATTTAATCAAATCCTCGCTACGGATGCGACCTGACCGAGTTGTAGTAGGGGAGGTTCGTGGTGTGGAAGCATTAGATATGCTCCAGGCAATGAATACTGGTCACGATGGTTCACTGTCAACTGGTCACTCTAATTCGATAGAGGATATGTTGAGTAGATTGGAAACAATGGTGTTAAGCGGGGCTAATTTTCCGATACCAGTAATCCGTCAGCAAATTAGTTCAGCAGTTGATATTATGGTACACCTTTCTAGGTTAAGGGATCACTCTAGGAAAGTAGTAGCTATAAGTGAAGTATTAGGAGTAGAAGATGGAGAAGTCCAACTATCACAATTGTATGAATTTGTTGAAGAAGGTGAAGGACCAGCAGGTAAAGTAGTAGGATCTTTAAAACCAACCGGTGCGAAGTTACAAAACAGACTGAAATTAGAAATGTCAGGAATCAATCTGTGAAAAAGGGGTGATCCAAATAGAAATTTTTATTATTGCTACAGTGGCAGTTGCCATATTGATTGTTGTGTTTATTATTATGGATCGAAAGAAAAATAAAAATGATGAAGAATCTACGGAAAAACAGGTAAGATTTCAACAGGCAAAAGTTGCAAAGAAAGAAAAGAAACAAAGCAAACCAAAGAAAAATAAAAAAGTGGAAGAGCCTCCTTTCAATGAACATGGCATGACCAACTACAACACCTATAAATACAGTAGTCGTGAGTTTCTTTTATGGGTAATTGTTGGTTGTGGACTCTTATTTGTAATAGGGTTTATTTTTTATCAAAATGTTATCTTAGCAGCGTTGTTCTGCCTTGTCGGACTCAATTTTCCAAAGATGAGAAAGAAGCAAATCATCCAAAAGCGCAAAGCTGAGTTAAGTCGACAGTTCCAACAATCACTCTTTTCATTGTCGTCCTCTCTTGTAGCAGGGAGATCGATTGAGAATGCCTTTAGAGAAGTAACAAATGACTTATATTTACTCTATCCAGGTAAAAAAACGATGATCATTCAAGAATTTGAACATATTAATAAACGTCTCGAAAATAGAGAGCCAATTGAAAGAATGCTAGAGGAATTCAGTGCCAGAGCAGGTGTGGAGGATATTGCAAACTTCACAGATGTATTTGTTACCTGTAAACGAACAGGTGGCGATTTAGTAGAAGTTATCAGACGAACAGCAAATATGATTAGTGAAAAGTTTGAAATCCAACAGGAAATATCCGTAATGGTTGCCCAAAAACGATTTGAGTCGAATGCATTAACATTGATACCAATTGGCATTGTTGCTTTGTTAACTTATTTTTCCGGTGGTTACATGGAGCCACTATATCAGTGGTCTGAATTTGGTCCAATTGTTATGACATTTTGCTTGGCGTTACTTGCACTCGCATTTTGGGTTTGCCAACGAATAATGAGTATCGAGGTGTAAGATATGCTAATTAGCGCAATATTTAGCATTTTTGCAGTCGGTTTGGTTGTTGTTTGTTTTATATTTGCCGGCTCAAAATATAAATTGTTTATCGAAGAAAATAAGGCAGACTTTCAATTTTTATTTATGGCTCCTGCATCTTTATGGTTAATAGATCGCGTAAAACTAATAGAGCGGTTATCAACACAAATTACTGCTATCCAGTTTAAAGTAGCTATTCTTTATTCTGCAGGTAAACAGGTACCACAATATACCAAAATGTTTCTGGCGCAGACGATTTCAGTAATTTTACTTTGTTTGGCTGGAGGTAGCTTATTTGCTGTACTAAATGGTGGTGACGTAAGGTTTGTCGTTTTTGCTATTATTCTAGCAATTATTATTCCGTTTGTATCAGTGAAAAAGCTAGATGAAAAAATGGAGAAGCGGAAACAGGACATTATTATTGAGTTACCAGAATTTGCTAGTAAGATCGCTTTGTTAGTAAATGCCGGCGAAACTGTTCAGCAAGCAATAGTTCGATGTACGATGATGAAAGCAGATCAAGACCATCCGTTATATCGAGAACTGAATGATGCCGTAGTCAAAATAAAGAACGGTGACTCCTTTAATGGTGTAATGGAGGATTTCAGTAAACGTTGCGGTGTTCAAGAAGTATCTGTTTTCACAACTACTATTCTATTGAATTATAAACGTGGTGGTAATCAACTTGCGTTATCCTTACGGGAACTATCACGAGATTTATGGGAGAAACGTAAAGCAATTTCCCGGAAACGAGGAGAAGAGGCTTCTTCTAAACTCGTGTTTCCAATGGTGCTAATTTTTATCGCAGTACTCATTATTATAGCATATCCTGCGTTAAGAATTTTTTAGCATACATCTTAGCTAAACACATTAAAGGAGGTGAGAGAACATGCAGAAAATTTTGACTAATCTATGGACTGAAGAAGATGGTCTAGGTACATTAGAGTTGTTATTAATCGTTGCCGTACTTGTTGCTGTTGCAATATTATTTGGTAATCAGATTATTGAGTGGGTTGAGCAAATTATCGATGGAATAGATGTTACTCCACCATCTCCATAAATTTTAAAAAGGGAGTATTGTATATGTTCCTTTCATTGCAAAATAAGTGGAAGATGCTCCGCAAAGATGAAAAAGGGATGTTTACTATTGAAGCATCCCTCGTCTTCCCAATTATATTTATAACGACAATTGCATTAATATTGTTCAGTTTAGTTATCTATGAAAAAGTAGTTATTTATCAAAAGGCTCAGTTAATTGCTGAACGCACTTCGTTTACGTGGGATAACAGCTATAAGGATTTTGATACAGGTGAATTTCCTATCAATGCATATACGACGATGGATAATGGTGATGGACTGTATTGGCGTACTAACTTTATAGGAAAACAATTTATTGAAAAAGTATTTCCAAACCGTTTAAAGGGTGCTGGTGATGACAAAATCGAACGAGCGAGAACAGAAGGAAGTGCAATGTTCACAAGCGGTGATGTGCAAATTGAAGAGCCGAGTGCTTTAGGTTTTGACAGAAGAGTAAAAGTCACAGTTAATGGTAATCTTAAACTGCCCGATTTTGTCGACTTACTTGCAGATCAAGAATTCACAGCAAAAACCAGCGCGTCTATAAAAGATCCTGTTGAATTAATACGTACAACCGATTTCATTGTTCATTATGGAAAAGAAGTTATGGGATCTATTACGAGCAATTAGAAACCTTTTTAGAGGTGAGGTTATAGGTTATGAGAAGATTTCTATACAAACTAAAATATGATACTAAAGGTGCTGTGACAATCTTTTTTGTAATGATCATTGCATTGGTCTTTGCCTTCAATGCGGTATTGATCGATTATGCTCGTATTATGTCCGCTGAACAACAATCAGAGTATGCGCTGCAAAGTGCTGTTCGCTCTGCTATGGCTAGTTATGATAATGATCTGCGAGATTACGGACTTTTCGGAGTTGATGGTAATGCTATTGAATCAGAATATCAAGACTTGTTAGAAACAAATATTGAAGCCACTTCCAACGATGAAGCATTTAGTTTTACTGATCCTAATGTTGAAAGTGCAAGTATAGACTTTTCAAGAGAACTAGCTGATAAAGATATTTTGGAACATCAAATTTTAGAAGAAATGAAATATAAAGCTCCTGTTGAGATCGCAAAGGAGCTAATTGAGAAATTTTCGTTTTTAACTACAGCAGTAAAAGAAACATCAGCGTTTGTAGATGCAGCAGAAAAAATTCAAGATGATTTTGAAGAAAGAGAAGAGCTTTTGGATGAAACTGAAGAAACATATGACAAAGTGTTAAGTGATTTAGAAACATTTAAATTAAATTTAACAAACTCTGAATATAGTGTTTATCCAAATGTTAATTATTATAGAGATATTGTTCATCACTATAATACATATAGTCAAACTGATAGTAATATTAATGAATTACAAAATGAAATAAACAATAAAAATTCAAATAATGAAACAATTGATGAGCAACTAAGTGATCTTCGAGATGAGTTAGAAGATTTAGAAGAAGATTTGGAAAAAGTTAAATCTGGAGAAGAATTAGATCCACCTAAAACAGCTGAAGAACTAGAAGAAGAAATTGAAGATAAAGAAGATGAAATAGAGGAAAAGGAACAACAAATTAGCGACAATGAACAGACTGTATCTGATAACGAAGAGGAAATTGAGGAATTAGAACAAAATGCAGAAATATTCAAAGAACAAGCAGAACAAAAAATATCAGATATGGAAGAGTTAGCAAATTCAATCGTTAATTCTGTAAAAGATATCCAGGAAAAAATGAATACAGCAAGTGATTTGAATGATAGCATTCAAGAAATAGTTGATACAGCAGGTAACAATGCGGAAGAAAATTATGGACAAGCAGAGGAAAATTTAATTGATGGACCTCCAGAAGGTGTTAACTCTGTAGATGATGTGTCTCAAGAAATTTCTGAAAATAGCCGCAAATTACAAGATTATCCTTATGATAGTGAATTTTTTGAACAAATCATTAGTGCAACGGATGATGCTGTATCGAAGATAGAAACATTACCAGAATTATTTGAAAATATTAATATTGACGATACCACAACTTCTAACCTAGAAAATATTCGAACAGAGGCTCTAGAAATGGTACAGAATGGTGAAGAAGGGGTGAATTCTGGATCAGATAAATTGAGTGAAGATCGTAAAGAATTTGAAAATGAGTTAGACCAACCAAAAGAAGATTTAGAAGAAGAAGCTGAAAATCTAAATGATGAAATGGAAGAATTGCTAAATGATGCAGAAAACATAACTGATGATGTTGGTGTTTATCAGGAACTTCAAGGATTAGTCGACAAATATAATGCATATGTTTCTGAAAGTGATGGAGATATTCCTGAACTTGACTTGGGTGAAGATGCAAAAGGCAGTGCTAGTAGCGCTATGGATATTGTAGACTCAATATTCAGTGGAATAGGAAGTATTTTAGCAGATGCCAGAGATAAGTTATACATTAATGAATATGTTTTATTATACTTTGAAAGTGCTGAGCCAACAGGTATAACAAATTACAGTGATTTCTTATTTGAAAATCGAGAAGTAGAGTATATACTATACGGGCAACATACAGCAGGAGCTAATTATTCAATGGCATTGGGACAATTATTTGCAATTCGATTTGCAATTCGATTTGTTGATGCATTTACACAAGAATGGGTTCGTTCAGCAGGACATCCTCTTCTAGTTTTTATAGCAGCATTATCATATGCTTTATCTTTTTCAACAAAAGACGTTAATGATATGGCAAGTGGAGCGTCAACCCCTTTACTAAATAAAAAATTAACACCTAAGGACAAGTTGCCTATGGTATACCATGATTATTTACGTTTGTTTATGTTTCTGAATCCGCTAAGCGATGCACGTTTTAAAAGAATAATGGCAGTCATTGATAAGAAAACAGGTGTGGATTTAACAGAAAGGCAAACCTATGTAAAAGGTAGTTTGGAAACTTCAGAAAGATTGATATTTGTACCACAAGTTGCAGACATGCTAAATTTAGTCGGTGTACTGGACGGGCAGGCAGAAGACGGGAAATTTGTTTTTGGAAAAGAAGCACATTTCTCTTATTAAGAAATTTTAAAGACATTTAAGAATAAGTATTTTATGTAGCAATAAATATGAAGGTGTACTTCAAATAAGAAATTATTAAAAGGAGAATGACTATGAGAATGTTACGCTTAAGTTTGTTAACTTTATTTATGGTAATGGCGTTGATAGCATGTAGTTCTGATGATGACGAGGCACAGGAACCAAATGAAGATGAAACACCGGACACAGAAGAAACACAAGATAATGTTGAAGATGATACTGAATCACCAGCACAAGAGGAGAATGAAGATGAAAATGAGACTTCAGATAATGAAAATAATAGCGAAGAACAATTAAGTTTAGGAGATTCTACAGAAGTCCAAACTCCATCGGGAGATTATGAGCTTACTGTTAATTCATTTGAATTTCTTGATGATTTTGAAGGAGAGCAGCCTGATAGAGACACATTTGTTTTAGTTCAATTTGAGGTTAAAAATATTAGTGATTCGCCTATTGTTGCAGAAGAAATTTATGAAGCTATACTATTTGATGCTGATGACATTAGTTCAGATTACATCATATCAAACTCTTCAGTGGATGTTTTTGGAGAAGAAGAGATTCAGCCTGGTGAAACAAAAGAGGGAGAGTTTTTGTTTTCACACAATGAATCTGACTCATATATTTTACACTTTAACTATGGTTTCTTAGAGTCGATAGCGACAAATGTAACTTATGAGTTGTCAGCTGGAGATGCCAGTAACTAATGTGCTTTGAGAAGGGGGCCTTCCCCCTTCGCTTGATATTAGAGTGGTTATAATGAAATATAACTAAGCTATCATGCTATTTTATTATTAGTTACTCGAACATGAAATAAATGTTTTAGAAAGTAATGATAAAATGAAAAAAAAGGAGAGATTTGAGTGAAAAAAAATCTATTTTTAATTACAAGTTTATTAGCAATTTTAGCCTTAGCTGCTTGTAATTCAGAGGAACCAGTTGAGGATACAGAGAATAAAGATCCTGAACCAACTGAAGAAATCACACCAGAAGAAAACGAAGCAGAAGTTGAAGAGCAAGATGAGGCAAGTGATGCTGAAGAGTCGGAGGGCAGTAACTCAAATGATGTAGTTGCTGAAGCAATGGAAGAATTTCCAGATGCAGTTCGTTTAGGTGAAGAGATAGAATATGAAAGTGAAGATTCAGCATCCCAGGATCATATTAACCAAAAAATAAACCATTTTTACTTTGCGGACGAAATAGACGGAGTAGAGCCTTCAAATGATTTTTTTCTAGTAGTTAACATTACCATTGATAATTTAATTGATGATTATTTTTATGGGGTTAATTTCTTGAGTTCTGTAGCAAGGGACGATAAACGTACTACATATCAAAGGGAAACTGGAGAACTTGAAGAAGAGTTGACGGATGAAGGAGATGGTGTTAGTACAGGAAATATAATTTATGATGTGAAGGAAGCTAAATACTACAGAATTTCGATGCATGGAGATAAAGAATTTATTCTGTTCCCTGATGAAGCGGAGGAAGCACCAGAGGAGTAGTCGGTATTATCATACAGTGTGGTACTTAAGGAGGTGAAGACATGAAGCGGTTTGTCAGAAAAGAAGATGGAAGTATTACTCTTGAAGCAGCAATCGTCATGCCATTCTTTGTATTGTTTTTAGTGTTTTTAATTTATATGGTTAAGTTTGCATTAGTAGATATTGCGATTAATCGGGCAACTTCTGAAGCTACTAAACAAGTAGCGACGCAATTATATCCGGCAATGGTGGTCGTTGATGAAGTGAAGAATGCTGGAAGTAGCATCCCGAAATATGCAGAGTTGGATGGAGACTTAAGTGAGAACATTAATAGAATTGAGACATCAGTCATTGCGACACTTGGTGAAGCTAATTACAATACGATCAAAGAACAGGCTGGTGCTGCTGTAGAAGGGGCAGCCGCCTCTGTATTCACCTCCGTAGTAACTCATTATCTAGAAGTTGAAGAACAGATGAACATTGTTGAAACAGATAATGTACAAGTTACTTCAGCAAAAATACCTAATATTTTTTCGGATGGCGGAGATAAATATGTTGAACTCACCACTGAGTATGAGTTAGATTTACCGATACCTTTTATAGAAGAGCCATTTATCTTTGAGAAGCATTCCAAGGAAAGAGCATGGATTGGATCATAAGAAAGGAATTTGTTATATATGGCCATACATTTTTATATTTTATTTGTCTATTTGTTGATTGCCTTTTACATGGATGTACGCTATAGCAAAATTCCAAATTGGTTGACAATCAGCGGTGTAGTAGTTGGTCTACTTTATCATGTAGCTACTGGTTTGATTGGTGGCTTACTATTTTCGCTATTAGGGATAGTTATTAGTCTTTTTGTACTTATTTTATTATATCTCTTCAAGGCACTTAGCGCTGGAGATGTGAAACTATTTGCTGGTATTGGTGCAATTAGTGGAATGGAATTTTCCCTATATGGAATCCTTTATTCGGTAATTGTTGCTGGACTAATTGGTTTAATCCTTATCATAATTTTTAAGGTAAATCCTTTAAAAATACTCGTATATCAAATCTACAATAAGGTTTTAATTATTCTCAAGAAAGAAGCGAAGTATACTCGTGAAAGATTTTTGGAATTAAAGGTAAAACAATTTCCTTTTATGTATGCAGTTATACCGGGAATCCTTATCACTTTGTATTACTTTTAAGCACATAAAAACAGATTATTTTATTGCGAAGAGGAAAAGTACTTTTCTTCGCAATAAAGTTCTTTATATTATCTACCATTTTATTATTACTTTTCTATATATATCTATATGTATTGGAAGGTAATAATAGAATGAAAAATAAGGAGAAGTACAGTATGAATACATTAATAGATTAGTTTGAAAGAAGCAATGAAGGATAGATTTTTAGGTTTAGTACAACCTATAAGTCAGCTTTTGAGGAAATTTTAGAAAAAGATAGAAATTTAAAGCGGGGTGAACAATGATGAGCGAAACGATATATGGTTTAAAGTGCGATTTTGAACAACAGCAGGGACATTTCATGACAATATTTCGTGATGCACCAACTCCAATTCAAAGTAACGAATTAGCAAAAATTCAAGTAAATATGTTGAATGCGAACAGTATTGAGCATGTTTTGCCAATTGAGGTTCAGGAAATCGATTTTAATGTAACATTTTATTATGATATTTCTTCTAAAAAAATGCTTTCACACCATGTGAGAGAAAGTTCGCTTACCATGGCTGAATTATATGATCTTTTATATGAAATAGGCTCGGTTATTAAATCAAGTAAGGAATACATGTTAAATGAACAGCAATTTGTCTTGCACGAAGATTTTATTTTCGTCAAAAATGATATTAAACAGCTTTATTTAGCGTACATTCCACTAAAAGTAATGGATCAGAAGCCAGATCTCCATCAGGAATTTAGAGAGCTATTCTTCCGATTAGTCGGCTATGTAAAAGAATTATCTGGTGATGGTGTACAACAATTAACAAGTTATTTTAATGGATCTAACTTTCAGTTGGAAGATCTTTTAAGGAAATTGGAATCATTACGAAAAAATGCCTCTAGACAACCGGTTACTTCACCTTCTGTTCTTACACCTGCAGAACCTGGTAGGAAACGAATTGATTATGCGAAACCAACTGTTAAGAGCACAAATGAACAGCAACCAAACATACAAAGCGATCCTGCTCCGAAAAGTGCTCCCAAAACTAAAAATACGGTGAAGAAAAAAGAACCGATTAATCAAGTTGAAGAAGAGGAAGTTACGGAAGAACCGATCGAAAGAAAAGCGCCTAGCCCTATAATTGTTGGTTGTTTGGCTCTTCTTGGAGTCGCGATTATTTGGAGACTTTATATGTCTTTTCCAAGTGAAGGTATTTTCTATATTTGTATTGGATCATCGATTGCTATTGTAGCAGCATGCTATTATTTCTTGATGGTTTACCCGAAAGCAACCAAAAAAGTTAAAAAGCAGAAGAAAGTAGAAAAACCAAAGAAGAGTAAAATGAACAAGCAATTTAAAAAAGAAAACAAGGTAACACCGGAACAAGAAATCAATTCAAGACAAGTAGATAATGTAGATAATGCGCCCGTAAAACCACGTCAACCTGAAGTTAATAGTGCTAACTATTTTCAAAACTTAAATCATGAAACAACCCTTTTATCACAGCAAGATTCTACAGTAGCTCTTGATGATAGTTTACAAGGAGCAGAGGCACTAGCATATTTGGATGTAGACCGTAATGGAAATGTTGAAACGATTCCGATTAATAGTGAATCTTTTATAATAGGCAGACAAAAAGACGGTGTTAACTATGTGGAAGATTCAGTTGGAATTTCCAGATCTCATGTCGAAATAATCAATAACGGAACATCCTTTATAGTAAAAGATTTGGGTTCTAAAAATGGTAGTAAATTTAATGAAGAATCTATGGTAGCTTACAAAACATATCCATTGAAAGATGGAGATCAGATTAGAATTGCGAAGATAACGTACACTTTTTATAAAGGATAACGAGTTATATAAAGGAGTCTATATATGAAAAACTTTCAAACAGTTTGGATAGGTTTGGTATTAGCAATTGTATTAATAGGTTGTAGTTCGGATGAAGAAAGCAGTCAACCAACAAATAATGAAGACAAAGTAGATGAAGAGACAACTGATTCAGAAAGCGAAGATGTTTTACGTTTAGGTGAAACAGGAGAGGTAAGCGGAGTTTTAGGAAATTATGAAATAACCGTTAATTCTTTTGAAATTCTCGATGAGATTGAAGGGGAGCCATCTCTGATGGAAATACTTGTATTAGTTCATTTTGAAGTGACGAATATCGATGACTTACCTATTGTTGGTAAAGATGTATACAATGGAAGGTTGTTTAATGACGAAAATACAAGCCAAGGAAATCTTTATGATTTTGAATCAGTGAAAATGTTAACGGAAGAAGAAATACAGCCAGGTGAAACAGTAGAAGCAGAAATGCTCTTTGATCAAGATAATTCAGACTATTATGAGTTAGTTTTCAATTTTGGAGCACTAGAATCAAATGCTACCATTTTAACATGGCGCTTTGATGCAAACGAAGCAAGTAACCAATAAAAGCCATAAGATTTACAATCTCTCATCAATAGACTTTACGATATAAACTTTAATTAAAGGATTTAATCATATGCTACGAAAAAAAGAAAAGTGGAGCTACGGGGTATCCACCCATAAAGGGTCTGTCAGAGATAATAATGAAGATAGTGTTTATCTCAATACGGTTAAGGATCGAAAGGGCAATCATTTACTAGTTGCAGTTGTAGCTGATGGCATGGGTGGTTATCATGCTGGTGATGTAGCTAGTAGTACCATTGTTGCAAAAATTGATGATTGGTATCGAAAGAAAGCATCTATCTTCTTACCATTACCATACCCATTAGCCAAAATTGAACAAGAAATGCGAGTGCTTTTAGAAGAAGTAAATCAAACTTTGCTCGAAGAAGGTGAAAGACTGGGGAAAAGAATGGGGTCCACTGCTTCAATTCTCTTTCTCTATAACGATAGGTACTTAATCATCCATGTTGGAGATAGTCGAATATATCAGATTACTAGATCAGAAGAAATGGCTTACCATATTAAGCAATTGACAGAGGATCATTCATGGGTAATGGATCAGGTAAGAAAAAATCTCCTGACAGTGGAAGAAGCAGAACATCACCCTAGAAAAAATGTAATATTACAGTGTCTGGGGGTTAATGAACAGTTTTCTCCCTTTATAGAAGAAGGGAAGTATGATGAAAACGATATTTTTTTCCTTTGTAGTGACGGATTTTATAATGTCTATTCTAACGAAGCACTATTACGCAACTTGCAGCATTGTGAAACAGAACAACAACCATTTCAAGAATTCACTGATTACCTAGTACAAGACGCAGATTACCTAGGTGCAACAGACAATATTACAGTATCACTTGTTGCTTTGAAATAAAAACAGGAAAGGATGCTAGACCGATGCCGTTTTTGACTGCTTATTACACAGAAAAAGGATACATGAAACAAGTAAATCAGGATGCACTAATGATCCAAACTGCAAAAAGTAGCAAAGGCTCGGTCGGTATGTTTGTTGTCTGTGATGGTATGGGTGGACTGAATAAAGGAGAGGTTGCCAGTTCTACCATAATCGAAGCACTATCATACTGGTTCAAGCATCTGCTACCTTTCCTATTAGATAGTGCAGAAGTGGAAGAGTTGCCCCTTTATTTGGTCGAAAAAATAGAAAGTATTAATCAAGATTTGATAGAAAGTTCTGCAGATAAACAGATGGGTTCGACACTAACAGCCATAATTATGGTGGACAACCAATATTTCACCTTTCAAATAGGTGATAGTAGAGCATATGCATTGGGACAAGAAGTGACAAGGCTAACAAAGGATCAATCACTAGTGGCAAGAGAAGTAGAACGAGGCATGATTACCGAACAACAAGCCATGACACATCCTCAGCGTCATGTGCTGTTACAGTGTATAGGCGTCGAATCGGATATTGAAGTAGTAACTACAAGTGGTGTTTTGTCAGAAGGTGAACAAATCTTGCTTTGTACAGACGGCTTTTACCGATCATTAACTACTGAGGAAATACATCAAGTCATTGCACAAGATACATTAGTTGATAAGGGAAATATGGAAGAAAGTTTAAATGCATTAGTCCAAACGATTAAAAGCCGCGAGGAAACAGATGACATTACTGCAATACTAGTACAAACCGTCTGAAAGGAGGAGAAACATGCTGGAGAGTGGATCGGTCATTGATGGCAGGTATGAGATATTGAAAGAGATTGGCAGAGGCGGGATGAGTATTGTTTATCTCGCCATGGATAATCGATTGAAAAAATCATTAGTTGTCAAGGATATTCGAAAACGCAAGAGCAATAACCATGAAATCCTGTTGAACAGCCTTGTGGTTGAAGCGAATATGTTGAAGAAATTAGAACACCCTGCACTACCTAGAATCTATGACATTATTGAAACAAAGAATGGTATCTATGTGGTAATGGACTATATTGAAGGAGAATCACTTAAGGAAAAGCTGGATCGGGAACACCGTGTTGAACCAGATGAAGTAATTGAATGGGCAAAGCAGATCGCAAATGTGCTTGCGTATCTCCATAGTAGAGAACCACACCCCATCATTTATCGTGATATGAAACCAGACAATCTGATGCTGACTCCGGATGGCAAAATTAAGTTGATCGATTTCGGAATTGCGAGAGAATATAAAACGGAAAACTCATCAGATACTACGAATCTAGGAACGAAAGCTTACGCAGCCCCAGAACAGATTGCTGGTAAACAAACCGATAAGCGTACAGATATCTATAGCTTAGGTGTCACACTTTATCATCTTGTCACTGGCAAAACATTGAATGAACCACCTTTTGAAATCAGACCAATCAGAACATGGGATCCATCTTTACCTGAAGGACTAGAATATATTATTCAGCGTTGTACCCAAATAGAACCTGAAGATCGCTATCAGCAAGTAGAAGATTTATATGAGGACCTGTTTCAAATTAATAAACTTACGCAAGGATATAAGAAACAATTAATCAAAAAGCTATCATACTTCCTCATCCCAGCAGTGCTTTTTCTCACTTTTACTACTACAGCAGTTTTTGGTTATACCGGTATACAAAAAGAACAGTTTCACGAATATTTTGGGTTATTAAGTGATGCACAACAGGAATTGATTGATGGTAATGAGTCGGAATCGATCAGTCTATTAGAAAAGGCTATAGCAGTAGATAATTCAAGAGCAGAAGCTTATAACCGATTACTTGATTTGTATATAAATAGAGACGATGCCAAAACAGGTCTTTCCGTTGTCGAAAATCAAATTAATAATGGGTATGGGGGACTTGACCAAAACAATGAAGTGTTATTCAAAGTGGGGATGACTTATTTTGATATAGAGAAGGATTATCAGACAGCACTCGATTATTTCCAGAGGGTGGATGAAGAGGAGCTTGAAGATGCCGAATATTATAAAACACTAGCGACGCAAATGAGTAATTTGAACATTGACTATCAACAATTCAATGAAGAGTTAGAAGAGTTTGAAGACTACAATAATAATCTACCTAACAATAGTAGAAAAGTAGAAAATTATAATGCATTGGCTAACATCTATTTATCTTATAAAGGTCAAATAGATGAAGCAAACACTAAAGCAATCAACATTTTATTAAAAGCTCAAGAAGTTTTCGAATTGCTTGGTGACCAAGACGTGACATTGCAATTCGAACAAAGCTTTCCACGAAAATTAGCACAAGCCTATTTCAGTCGTGGAGTCTTATCTGAGGATGCTGCTGATGCAAGAGAAGATTTTTATCAATCGATTGAATACTACAATGAATTGCTAGATCAGGATGTTTCAGACCAAGAAAATGTGATGATTTCGATTGGAAATGCTTATCAAGAAATGGGCGAATATGAGAATGCTATCAGTCAGTATCAGCAAGTAATGGCGCAATATCCGCAATCAGCAGATCCTTATGTAAAACTTATTAATTTACTGATTGATATCGAACAGGAAAAAGAAGCATCAGACCGGGATTACGACAACACTGTTGACTTATATGAAGAGCTAATGGAACTTGATGAAGCAAACAATAATTCGGAAGTAGAGAAGTTAGACCGGAGATTACAAAATAATTCGATCTTATAGGAGGGGTGATATGGAAGTAACATACAGAATTATGCTATATGGAGGTATTGTTGGTGCACTTATCACCCTTTCGATTGCAATATGGCTGTTCATTAAACTGGACATTCGCCATGTGTTGGAAGACTTAACAGGAATTAGGTTAGGTAAAAATAGGAGAAAGCAAAATAATGCCTCATTTGAGATGTGGAGTGAAAGAAACTATACATCAAGTCAACTCGAGTTGAAAAAATTAGAACATACATCTGAAAGTGTTCGGGAAAGTCGGAAATTTCATACATCACAGGAATTTTTACAGCACAAAACCAACCAGCAAATTAAAAACACTTCTAGAGACGAGCAAATTTCCGTTTCACCGCACATGCAATACGCTGAACCTAATCAACTATCAAAAGAAGAAAATTCCTATGATCCGACAGAATTGTTAGACGAAGTATCAGAGAATAATCAGACAGAGTTACTAGAAGAAACAACCTTTTTGGAAAATGAAACAGAGTTACTTGGGGAAGGTGAAGCTTCATTTGAAATGGAAGAGGAAGTTATAGTGACACACAATGCGTCGAATAAAAAGGAGGGATTGAAGTGACAGATAACAAAAAGAAGAGTAAAAGATGGCTTCCACTGTATGCAATCATATCTTTAGTTATTTTCTCAGCTATTATTTTTACATCAAATGCTATTGCTTCAGATGAGTTAGATATGAAAGTTCAGTATGCAGGGGATGAATGGGATTTAAGTGATGATCCGACACAAGATCCTGACTGGTACACAAGTAAGGATCAACTCACATTTAAGGTAGACGTAAGTGAATATTATCAAAACCTTGAGGAAGGTGATGACTCGGCTATACCTTTTAAAGTAGAAGCTTCTCAAGGGAATCGTAAAGCAACTGTAGATATAACAAAGGTAACTAATGAAGAAGGAAATTTTAATGGTGTCTATGAAGTAATGGTAACACCTCGTAATAGCTCAGATGGTCCGATTGATATCAGCTTAAATATAGAAGAAGACAATAATTGGGAGATACCTTCTGAGCAAAGTCCGATTTCCTTTACTATTGACAAAGATTCTGAACCTCCGGAAATCAATTATTCAGGTATCGAGAACCAAGAGGTATATTACAGCGATCAGGAATTACGTATCGATATCGATGAGGAGAATATCGAGGATAAGAGTGTGACTGTAACGCATAATGGAAATCAGGTAAATCCTGACGTAGAATGGGATGGTAACAAAGGTACAGTTTTATTCTCGGAAAGTGGTAATTATCAAGTTGAGATTACAGTAGTAGATAAAGTAGGGCAAGAGACGAAGGAAGAACTAACTTTCTATTTGAATACAGAGGAACCTACATTAAAAGCCGAAACTGAGTTAGGTAATATAGTAGAAAGTGGCGCAGTCCTAACTGATAATAATTTTAGTTTTACAATAGAAAATGGAATAGCTGTTGATTCAGCTCAATTAACGATTCGCGAGGATAATAGTGTAATAGATAAAGTGAATATGGAAACAAGTGGAAATAAAGCCAGTGTGAACTATTCATTTGATGAAGAGGGAACATACGAAGTAAAGGCAGAGTTGGAAGATGCTCACAATGGTGAGAAACATGAGCTTGAAGCTTTTACCATTACAGTTGATCAGTCAAAACCTAATATAACGATCACTGATAATAACGAAAAGCCAGTTACAGATAAGGAAATCTATCAAAATGCATTTGACCTGAAGCTTCGGGTAGAGGATGACAATTTAAATCTAGATGAAAGTTCTATTACGGTTACTTACAACTCAGCTGAAAGCGAAGAGCAAAGAGAAGTGGCACTATCTTATAGAGATGGTGTAGCAACAGCAGAGTATGATGTTGATGATGCAGGTGAATATACGATTGGTGGAACACTCGTCGATCATGCAGGTAATAAAAGTACGATTGATGTAAGTTTTGCTTTATACATGGAAAGTGATCTAATCGATATTACTGATAAAACGAATAACGAAAATTTAAAAGAGTATTATCAAGATGATGTGTTAGTGAACGTTAAATACTGGGATTTTAATCCAATTGAAAAGTCTTTTTCCGTTATGAAACTTAATTTAATTACAGGCGAAGAAGAACCATATTTAGATAGTTCTGATCTTTCCAGTGTCGTATTTATGAGTTGGATTGAACACTTCTTTCAAGAAGGTGAATACTATTTATCGATAGAAACACAGAATATAATGGGAAATACAGAAACAGAGAAGCGCAAATTTATTGTCGATAAAACAGATCCAGAGGTTACGATTGATTCACCGATATCCGATAAGGAGCATATTACTTCCTCATCTCTTGATGAACAGGATGGTAAGCTATTTAACCTAAGAGTATTTGATGATTATTTAGAGGATTATCAAGCACAACTTGAAGTGGTCGATACAGATGGTAAGAAACAAACATGGGTAGATGATGATGCAGGTAATTGGGTGAATCAAGATGGAACCTATCACTTTAATCTAAATGAAGAGCTAATAGGTGAAGAAGGAGATTATACCCTTTCGTTACAGGCTGAAGATGAAGCTGGACGAACTGGGGAGCAAGCCCTCCATTTTACTATTGATGATACTGCACCTGTTATTGAACTTTCTGAAATAGACCGATTTAATGATAAAAAACTCAAAAACACGGTTACAGTAAGAGAATATAATTATGAGCAGAATAATGTAACTATTAAGATTGAGAAGCAAAATGAATCTGGTGAATTTGAAACATATGATTCAGATGATTTTGATGAATGGGAAAATAGTGGTTTGACATCAGAAGCAAAATTTCCATTTGTTGAAGATGGGACTTATCGTATCACAGTAAATGCTGTTGATGCTGCTGGCAATAAAGCAGAAAGACAACGTTCAGTTTTCACTATTGATACAGAGAATCCTAATTCAACGATATCAGGTGTCGAGCATCAAAAACACTATACTGAGGGACAGACTGTACAAGTTGATATTCAGGATAATCATATTGATGAAGCAGCTACCACACTTGCGGTTAATGAATGGAATCACAACAGTGAACAATTCGAAAAATCTGATATTGACTCCGCATTAGCGTTTGATCGCAAACAGGCAGAGTGGCGTCACGAATTTGAAGATGAAGGAACATATGAAATTATCGTGAAAGCGAAAGATAAGGCTGGAAGAGATGCAGAAGAAGCACACGTAATTTTTACAATTGATCAGACAGATCCAGTTGTATCGATCGATAATATCAAGAATAAAACTTATTATGACAATGATCTGACAGCAACATTTACTGTAGATGAATTAAATTATCGTGATAATAACGTTACCTTTGAAGTAACAAAAGGTGATGAAAACTATACAGAACAAGTAGAAGGAGATGAAGGAGAAGATTGGAGAAATGCAGCTAAACAATCTGAACTGACATATACCTTTGATGAAGATGGAGACTACGAAGTGAAATTACGTGCCGAAGATAAAGCAGGTAACGCCTCAGGTTCAGATCCAATCAGCAGAACTTTCACGATAGATAAGACAAACCCTTCCATTTCAGTAGAAGGTGTTGAAAAAGGTAGATATTATGACAATAACAGAGATGTAGAAGTTCAGATCAATGATACGAATTTTGCTGATTACGAATTGACGGTTACGAAAGACGAGGAAGAATATGAAATAGAAGACATAGAGGAAAAAGATACATCCATCTCCTTTGAACATGAATTTAAGGAAGATGGCGATTATGTATTGGAGCTTTCCGCAGTAGACCGTGCTGGTAATCAGTCGACTAAGGTAGTGAGCTTTACAGTAGATAAAACAGATCCAGTAATTTTAATTACTGATGAAATAGCAGACTTTATTAGCAGTGATGATATTGAAGAAAACTTCATCCCAATTAAATTAACTGAAAAGAATATTAAATCAAAAGAAGTGACCATTTCTCGTGTGGATAATGATGGTAAAAAGAAAACTTATTCTGAAGAGGACACTGGTGAATGGATAGACAATGGGAAAGTTCATCGTTATGACTTGAACGAAAGCTTTTTCGAAAAAGATGGTGATTATGAGATTGTTGTTGTCGCAGAAGACAAGGCAGGTAATACAGATAAGGCGAGCTTATCATTCACTGTCGACAATATTGCACCGATAATTGATCTGTCTGATCTAAATGAATTTAATGATGCAGCACAGACAGAAACGATTAAAGTAACAGAGCATAATTACAATACTAACAAAGTGGATATTAAGGTTTATCGCGAGAATGCCCAAGATGAGTTCGTTCCATATGATGATAATTTTGCAAGTTGGAAAAACAAGCAAGAAGTTACGTCATTAGATTTTCCTTTCACAAAGGATGGAAAATATCGAGTGGAAGTACGTGCAACAGATGCAGCAGGAAACACTGCAAAAGCGAAAACAGACGTTTTTACGATTGATACGGTGAATCCTGATTTAAGTATTACAGGTGTAACACAGGATACACATTATCGTAACAGTAAAGAAGTGAGAGCTTCTGTCAAGGATGCAAATGTTAATAAATCAGGTACAGTTTTAGGTGTGTATCGACTCAATTCTTCAACAGGTAAAATGGTTCCATTTAATGCAAATGAACAGCCAACTTTTACAAGACGTTCAATGGATTGGCGCTATCAATTCTCGACGGCAAATGAAGGAACGTATCGTGTTCAATTAAATGCAACTGATTTAGCTGGTAATAAAGGAGAAGAACAATCTGTAGACTTTACAATCGATAACACTGCACCAGTTTTATCGATTGACAATATCACAGACGGTACCTATTACGATGCTGGTAGGTCAGTAGAGATGAGTATTCTTGAAACAAACCATCGTCAAAATAAAGTACAGTTCGAAGTGACACGGAATGGTCAGGATATGACAAATACAGTACAAGGTTCTAGAGGTCCTTCATGGAGAACTGCGAGTAAGTTGTCTAGCTTAAGCTATCATTTCTCGCAAGATGGAGCTTATAGTATTGAATTAAATGCGACAGACGAAGCTGGCAATAGAGCTAAGACTGCTAAGAAGGAATTTGTCGTTGATACGGTACAACCAGATATTGAAATTTCTGGTGTGGAGGATGGAGAATATTATAATGAAGATGTTCCTGTCTCTGTAAGAATTGCAGATGTAAACTTAGATAATAATACCATTCATGTTACACGCAATGGAGAGAATTATCCAGTCGGTAATTTCTCGATCACGAATAATCCTTACGAAAATTCATTTGCTAATTTAAGTCATACCTTCAGTCAGGAAGGTGATTATGAAATAGTAGTAGACGCCAGTGATAAAGCGAATAATCAACAGTCACAATCTATCGCTTTTACCATTGATAAAACACCACCTGTTATCACACCGGTAATGGGTGAAGGAGATCAAGAGCTTGAAGATGGTTCATTTATTAATCGTGTATTTCAACCGCAGTTCCTATTGGATAATGAGGAAGATACGATTGTATCTGTGAGATTAAATGATGGTTCCAATATTGCTGGTAATATCCCATTAGCTTCGACAGAAATGGAATATAATTATGAGGTGTTAGCACGAGATAAAGCTGGAAATGAAACTACATTATCGATAAGCTTTACACTAGATACAACAAGACCGGAGTTAAGTATTACTGGCATCATTGGAAACTTTACAAATGAAAATGTCAGTCCGCATGTAGAGTATTCTGATCGCAACTTAGATGAAGAACGAACATCCGTGACGTTGAACGGAGAAACTTTTAGAAATGGGATGGAATTAACTGGTGAACAGGATTATATTCTTGAGGCTGTTATTACAGACTTAGCGGATAATGTAACAGAACAGTCAATTGTGTTTACGATTGATAAGACTGGACCAAAAATTATCTTTAAAGAACCATTGTCAGGGCAATACTTTAACAGTGTGGTCATTCCTGATATCATTATTGAGGCGATGACAGGCTATGATATTATTGCATTGACCCTTAATGGAGAACCATATGAGTTAGGCGATCCAATTGAAACAGAAGGTAAGCATGTACTCTATTTTGAAGTTATGGACCAAGCAGGAAATATTGAGCAGCTTACGGTAGAATTTATTATAGATCTAACTGTACCAGTAGTCATTTTTGATGGTATTGAAGAAAATGAGGAAGTTGTTGACGCTGTTGACTTATCTATTCAGTTAGATAACCAAGAAGACACGATTAAATCCGTATCCGTTAATGGTGAGGATTATGAAGGTACAGTTATAGAAGAAGATGGAGTCGAAGTAATTCATTATCATTTCTCAGAAATCGATGAGTATAATGTAGAAGTTACTGCATATGATGAAGCAGGTAACGAAGTTACTGAAAACTTACCATTTGTAATAGCGGAAAGAAGTTTACTATCCCAGTTCTATGAAAATAAACCATTACTCTCTGGTAGTATTGCAGGACTTCTAGCGCTGATAATTGGTGCTATTACAGTATTGGCACGTAGAAGAGCAGCAGCAACAGCGGAATAGGTAAGAAAATAAAAGCAAATAGAGCGAAGGCTCTATTTGCTTTTACTTAAAACACGGAAAGTATAGAATTGCACATAACCATACTAAAGCAACATTAATATTGGTGTTTTTTCATCCTGCCTTATGAAGGTAAAGAATTCTCACTACGAAAATACTTCACTAGATCGAATATTTTCATAAAAAAATACAAAATCGTTTTTTCTAATACTGAAAACATATAAAAATAGCTAAACTTTTATGTGAAACCCTTTTTTTCTACTACTTCAAATAAATGAAAATCAGGAAACACTGATTTTGTTCTCTAATAAAACTATGGTATAAAAAGAATAGCTCCTTTTTAGGGTGGTAAAAAAACCTCCCACTCCTTTCTTTCATTGAGAAGCAGTCATCACCCCTCACTGACTGCTTCTCCTTTCTTTTAGCGGATTATTGTAATTTTTATCATGCAAGTGTTATGATAGAGAATGGAAAATTATTTTATATAACATGTATCGATTTTAGGATAAAGAGGAGCGGCTACAATGCGTGGATTATTAAAAAAAGTATTCGGTGATGGTAACCAACGTGAACTCAAAAGTTTAGAAAAAATTGCAGATGAAATAGAAGCGTTAGAGCCATCGATACAGCTATTATCAGATGATGATTTAAAAAATAAAACGCAAGTCTTTATGGAACGCTATCAAAACGGTGAAACCCTTGATGATCTCTTGGTTGAAGCATTTGCAGTAGTTCGCGAAGCTGCGAAACGTGTGTTAGGCATGCGACCATTTTATGTACAACTTGTTGGTGCGATAGCGATGCATAACGGTAATATCGCAGAGATGAAAACAGGGGAAGGGAAAACTCTCGCTTCCACCATGCCTGCATATTTAAATGCAATAACCGGAAAAGGTGTACACATTATCACAGTAAACGACTACTTAGCTGATCGTGATGCCAGAGAAATGGGAGAATTATATCAATTTTTAGGCTTAACAGTTGGGTTTAACCAAAATGGTATGCCTAAAGAAGAAAAAAGAGAAGCATATGAAGCAGACATCACATATGGTACAAATAACGAATTTGGTTTCGACTATTTGCGTGACAATATGGTTTTGTACAAAGAACAAATGGTACAGCGCCCCTTACACTTTGCCATTATCGATGAGGTCGACTCGATTTTAATTGACGAGGCGCGTACTCCACTTATTATTTCCGGTACCGCACAAAAATCAGCAAGTATGTATCAGCAAGCGAATTCTTTTGTACGCACATTAAAAAATGAAGATGATTATACGTTTGATGAAAAGTCAAAAGGTGTACAGTTAACAGAAGAAGGAATGAATAAGGCGGAACGTTTCTTTAACATTGAGAATCTGTTTGATCTTAACAATGTCACACTAATGCATCATATTAATCAAGCATTAAAAGCACATGTGGCGATGCATCGAGATACTGATTATGTCGTGGAAGAAGACCAAGTGGTGATTGTCGATCAATTCACAGGCCGTTTAATGAAGGGTCGTCGATACAGTGATGGTTTACACCAAGCGATTGAGGCAAAAGAAGGCCTGCAAATTCAAAACGAAAGTATGACGCTAGCATCTATCACATTCCAAAACTACTTCCGAATGTATGAAAAACTCGCCGGTATGACAGGTACTGCGAAAACGGAAGAAGAGGAGTTCCGTAATATTTATGCGATGGATGTTGTTGCAATACCGACTAACCAGCCAATTATCCGTGAAGATAAAGCTGATTTAATTTATAAGACAATGGAAGGTAAGTTTAGAGCGGTTGTCGAGGAGATAAAAGAACGTTATGAAAAAGGTCAACCAGTATTAGTTGGTACAGTGGCGGTCGAAACGTCCGAATTAATTGCGAAGTTATTGAAAAAAGCTGGTGTCAATCATAATGTGTTAAACGCGAAAAACCATTATCGTGAAGCTGAAATTATCGAAAATGCTGGTCAGAAGCATGCTGTGACGATTGCTACCAATATGGCTGGTCGTGGTACAGATATCAAACTCGGTGATGGTGTGAAAGATTTAGGCGGCCTTGCAGTCATAGGTACAGAGCGTCACGAATCTCGCCGTATTGATAACCAGTTACGGGGGCGTTCCGGTCGTCAAGGGGACCCTGGGGTAACGCAATTCTATTTATCAATGGAAGATGAATTAATGCGTCGATTCGGGTCAGACAATATGAAAAATATGATGGAACGACTCGGAATGGATGATACGCAACCGATTGAAAGTAAAATGGTTTCACGTGCAGTGGAATCGGCACAAAAACGTGTAGAAGGTAATAACTTTGATGCACGTAAAACAATTCTATCGTATGATGACGTGTTACGACAGCAACGTGAGATTATTTACAAGCAACGTTTTGATGTAATTGATTCTGATAATCTGCGTGAAATTATTGAACAAATGATTCAGACCACAGTGGAAAATGCTGTCGACACATATATGGCAGATGATATTCCCGAGAACTGGAACCTAACTGGTTTAATTGAATATATCCATGCTACCTTACTGGAATCAGATTGGATTACAGAAGATGATCTGAAAGGTAAAGAAAAAGATGAAGTAACCGACTTGATCATGGCAAAAATTAAAGAAAAATATGAGCAAAAAGAAGAAGAATTTACATCTGAAAGAATGCGTGAATTTGAAAAAGTCATCGTTCTTCGTACAGTAGATACGAAATGGATGGACCATATCGATCAGATGGATCAACTTCGCCAAGGTATTCACTTGAGAGCATACGGCCAAAATGATCCACTGCGCGAATACCAGATGGAAGGTTTCTCCATGTTCGAGCAGATGGTTGATGTGATTAATGAAGAAGTAGCAAAATATGTAATGAAAGCACAAATTCGTGAAAACTTAAAAAGAGAAGCAGTTGTGAAAGATACGCAAGCTGTATCTGGTGGCGATCAGCAAAAGAAAAAAGTGAAAAGACCTTATGTCAAAGTACAAACAGTCGGACGTAATGAACCATGCCCTTGTGGCAGTGGTAAGAAATACAAACATTGTCATGGACGTTAAGGTTAAATGAGGTGGAAAGATGGAACTAGTAGAAATTAAACAAGAATTAGATAAGATGGCTAAGCGATTAGCGGATTTTAGGGGGTCTCTTTGACTTAGATGCAAAGAGAGCCCGAATCGCCGAATTGGATGAGGTCATGTCAAATCCGAGCTTTTGGAATGATCAACAGGCAGCCCAGAAAACAATCAATGAGGCAAATGGTTTAAAAGAGTTAGTACAAGCTTTTGATAAAAATGAAGAATCATTGGAAAATGCAGAAGTTTCCTATGAATTAGTCAAAGAAGAAAATGATGAGGACCTTCGGGAAGAATTAGAAAATGAAGCACAATCTCTCACCGAAGCACTCAATCAATTTGAATTATTTATTCTTTTAAGTGAACCATATGATAAGAACAATGCCATCTTGGAATTGCACCCAGGTGCTGGTGGTACTGAATCACAAGACTGGGCAAACATGCTTTTACGTTTGTATACAAGATGGGCAGAATCAAAAGGATTCAAAGTAGAAACCCTAGATTATCTTCCAGGTGAAGAAGCAGGGGTCAAAAGTGTTACTCTCTTAATCAAAGGCCATAATGCCTATGGTTATTTGAAAGCAGAAAAAGGGGTGCACCGTCTTGTTCGTATCTCACCATTTGATTCATCTGGCCGTCGTCACACGTCATTCGTTTCCTGTGATGTAACGCCAGAGTTAGACGATGATATTGATATCGAGATCAATACCGAAGATTTGAAAATTGATACGTATCGTTCGAGCGGTGCTGGGGGACAACACGTTAATACAACCGACTCAGCTGTCCGTATTACCCATTTACCAACAAACACGGTAGTAACGTGTCAATCAGAAAGATCACAAATAAAAAACAGAGATCAAGCGATGAAGATGTTAAAAGCAAAATTATATCAATTAGAAATTGAAAAACAACAACAAGAAATGGCTGAAATTCGTGGAGAACAGAAAGAAATTGGTTGGGGCAGTCAAATACGTTCTTATGTCTTCCATCCGTATTCAATGGTAAAAGATCACCGCACAGATTACGAAACAGGGAATACCCAAGCAGTAATGGATGGAGAGATAGACAATTTTATCGATGCTTATTTACGTTCTGTAATGAATTAAACGAGCAAAAGGGGGGAAGTTCTCCTTTTGCTCGTTTTACTGTGTAATTAACAACGAAGGAGTGATGCAAACATGATGACGAGATACCGAAGAAAACAAATGCCTAACTGGTTACGACAAACATTAGATTATACTTTTGTATTAATAGGTGCTTTTTTTGTCGCCATAGCATTTAACCTATTTTTATTACCAAATAATATCGCATCAGGTGGTGTTGCGGGGGTCAGTACGATTACAAAAGCTGTCTTCAATTGGGAACCATCGATAGTACAATGGGGTCTAAACATTCCATTGTTTATCGCAGGAGTTGTCATTCTAGGAAAAAATTTTGGAGCAAAATCCCTTGTTGGTACGATAATTTTACCATTTTATGTATTTTTGACAAGAGATATACAACCAGCAACAGCTGATCCACTACTGGCAGCTATCTTTGGTGGGATGATTGTCGGAATTGGGATTGGCATTGTCTTTCGTGGAAAAGCTTCAACAGGTGGGATGGATTTAGCAGCACAGATACTACATAAATATACCGCTCTACCACTCGGCGTATGTTTAGCTGTATTTGACGGCTTAATCGTATTAACAGCTTCATTTGTCTTCTCTATTGAAGAAGGTTTATACGCGTTGATCGGTTTATTTATTACTAGCCGGACAATTGATTTTGTTCAAGTGGGTCTAAATACCTCTAAGAATGTTATGGTTATAACGAATCAACCTGAAGAAGTTCGTCGAATTTTGTTGAATGATATTGATCGAGGTGTTACTATCTTTAAAGGGTCTGGTGGTTATACAGATGAGGATCGGAAAGTGTTAATGTGTGTCGTTCAGCAAAATGAGTTCAGTAAGACCACAAGAGCTGTCAAATCCATAGATCCAGATGCTTTTGTTATTGCCATGAACGCAACAGAAGTGTTAGGAGAAGGATTCAAACGATAATTTCCATTAATTAGTTCGAAATCCCAGACTTAGGTATCAGAGTAATTTTTTTTTACATTTTGAAATGAAATTGTAATAAAAAATAAGGTAAAAAATATCGAAAATGATGTTATAATGTATACAGTATGAGATAGATCGTCGAAATTTGATTTGATCATTCGAGTAATTTTTATATAAAACGATAAAAAGGTGATTTTTTTATGATAAAAATGCAAGAAGTATATATGACTTATCCTAATGGAGTTGTTGCACTCAATGGAGTAAATGTAACAATTGAACAAGGAGAGTTTGTCTACATAGTAGGACAGAGTGGTGCAGGTAAATCAACTTTTACCAAAATGTTATTTCGAGAAGAAGTACCAACCAAGGGTTCCGTTTTAGTAAATAATACAGATATAACATCATTAAAGTGGAAGGAAGTACCTTATTTCCGAAGAAATATAGGTGTTGTTTATCAGGATTTTCGATTATTACCGAAATTAACGGTATATGAAAATATTGCATTTGCTTTGGAAGTAATTGAAGAATCACCAAAGAGCATTCGTAAACGGGTGATGAATGTATTAGATCAGGTTGGGTTAAAAAATAAAGCCCGTTTTATTCCTGATGAGTTATCAGGTGGGGAACAACAACGTGTGGCAATTGCCAGGGCGATGGTAAACCATCCGTCATTATTAATTGCGGACGAGCCAACTGGTAATTTAGACCCAGAAACTTCTTGGGAAATCATGCGAATTTTAGAAGAAATTAATGCAAGTGGTACAACGATTTTAATGGCAACTCACAGTAAAGAAATAGTGAATACAATAAAAAAACGAGTGATTGCTATGGAAGACGGTATGATTGTACGTGACGAGCATCGAGGAGAGTATGGATATGAAGTTTAGTACTTTAAAGCGACATTTCAAAGAAGGTGCTAGGAACACCTGGCGTAATGGTTGGATGACCATCGCATCTGTTGGTGCCGTAACGACCACACTAATTCTGGTTGGGGTATTTCTTGTATTAATGCTGAATTTGAATCACATTGCTAGTGAATTGGAAGAGGATG